>JBKJNF010000334.1:0-35778 GCA_046596155.1 Flavobacteriales bacterium
TTGTGAGATGGGCTTGCGAAAGCCGGATGCGGGAGCCTTTCATCACGTGCTTTCACACCACGCGGCTGATCCCGTGCGCACGCTGTTCATCGATGACAGCCTCCAGCATGTGATCGGCGCGCGGGAAGCGGGGCTTCAAGCGGAACACCTCGACCTGAACAAGGAGGACGTGATCGGCCTTATTGAACGGATCGGATCATTGACCTAGCGGCGCTTCGCTGCTTTCTTCCTGATTCTCGCTTTCGGCAGAGGAAGCGTGGCCGCCATCCGTAACAGCAGAGCGGGCAGCGTGTGATCGGCCGTGATCAGGTCCTGCGGCACGAGATAATAGTCCTTCGAACCGGGGTAGGCAGGTGCCTGTTCGCACAGCTTCTCCAGTGCTGAGCTCTCCGGCAAGATCTTCACGAAGAGCTGATCGTCGCAGATGAAGGCCACCGGCTTGCCATCCGCATAGAGCGCGAACTCTCCGAACATGGAGCGCACGCTGAAGCGGTCGGCAAGGCCGAGCCGCGCTAGAATGAAGTCGGCGGTGTTCCTGTGTGTGGTCACGTCTCAGTGGATCTCCTGCGTCAGCTCCACCAGCACACCATGGGTGCTTTTCGGGTGCACGAAGCACACCAGCTTGTTGTCCGCACCGGGCTTGGGTTCATCGCTGAGCAGTTGGAAGCCTTCCGCCTTCAGCCGCGCCATCTCCGCACGGATGTCGGCCACTTCGAAGGCGATGTGGTGGAGGCCTTCGCCGCGCTTTTCAATGGCTTTCGCGATCGGTCCATCCGGGCGCGTGCTCTCCAACAGTTCGATCTTATTGGGGCCGGTGCGGAAGAAGGACGTGATGACTCCTTCGCGCTCCACCACCTCGCGCTTGTAGCTGGCAGAGCCAAGGAGTTTTGCATACACCTGTTCAGCCTGCTCGAGGTCCTTTACGGCGATGCCGATATGCTCAATGCGGATCATGGTGGGGTGGTCTTGAAAAAAGGAAAGCCTCGACGAGCGAGGCTTTCGGATGATCGCGGCGGATGGGTCAGCGTTTGATGAACGTCTCGCCCATCTTGTTGTCGTAATTCAGGTAGTACAGGTCTTTCTTCAGCGTGCTTACGTCGACCTTATTGGCGTAGCCACGTTTTACGATGTTCCCATACTGATCATATACCTCGTACAACGTGCTCGTGTTGAAGGCGATCTCCTCTTTGGGTTTGCTGGGGCCCCAGGTCACGGGTACAACGCTTGGATCGGAGTAGGTCACTACCTGGCTCATGCGCGACTTCTTCGTCATGTCCACCTGTTTCACGCGGTAGGTGTTCTCGCCGCTGTGAGGCGTCACCTTGAATTCATAGCCATGCTCGCCGGGTGTCCCTACGCCGGCCACTTCACCCACCTTTACCCACTTGTTCCACCGCTTCTGCTCCACAAGGAAGGGCAGTTCACCCGTCTCGTTGCTCGTGGTCCATTTGTACAGGCCACCGGGCAGGATCTCTTGCTTTACAATGTCGAAAGTGCTCTTGGGGCGTAGTACTTCGGGATTGAGGACCAAAGGGGTGCAGCCGTCCTTGTGTTTGATCTTCACCGACACTTTGTCGCCGATCTTCAGGCCGAAGTTGGCCATGTCGACCTCGAATGCACTGGAGTTGATCTCGTCCGTGGCGACCATGTCGTTCACGGTAACTTCATAGACGCAAAAGCCCACCCCAGCCTCGGAGAACGGATTCTGGATGAACAGGTTCTTCCCTTGGTAGTTGCCCTCAAGCACTAACGTACCCGCCCAAGACGGCAGGCAGAATATCAGCAAGGCTATGACGAAGATCGGAGCACGCATCCAAGTCCGGGATTTCGGGGTGGCAATGTTAATCATTCGCATCCGGTTGGCCTAACACTTGCCCGTTGTGGTCAACATACTGATTTCTAAAGCGTAGCACCATAGGGTTCAGCTGGGTGGGTGAACCGCGAGGCTCGCTGCCATCCGGTGGATGTCCTGTTCGTTGAACCTCAGGTCCTGCACATCTTGAGCCACGAAGGTGCGATCTCCGGAATTGAGCACCTGATAGAAATGGATGAACACCAAGGTTGGATCGTCGGGGAATTCACTGCGGTAGATGAGCAGTTCAGGCGTTTCGCTGAGAACGGTGTTCTTCTTCAGCAGATCCCGGTCCAGATCCGCTTTCAGGTGTGTAAGGTCGCCCGCTTCCTCGATGATCTGCATGCCGAAGTGATCGCCGATGCGCACTTCCAGCACCCCGGTCTCTTCCTTCCACGTTATCGTGGGGTCGACCCCCCCGGTAAGTTGGTTGTCCGGCGGGGTGAGCAACAGAGGCACATCATGTGCGGAGAGGTCGATCACTGCAGGAGCGGCGGTGGTGTCCCGTAGTTCGGCCAGTTGTTTGGCGGCATCGGCCTTTCCGTCGCCACAGGCGGACAAGCCAAGAAGGGGCAGGGCCCAAAGGAGGTGCTTCATTATAGGTCAAAGATGCCGTGCGACCCGCCCTGCGATGGCCCATGTGCGGCGGAGTTGCTGACGCTCGGCCGTGGGATCCGTGGTCTGATGGGTTGGCAATGGCCCACGTACGACCAGCGATCAAGTCGCGGCAGCCCCGCTAGCGATACCCGGCACACTGAGCTTAGCAAGCACCAGGATCGGTAACGCCATGACGATCATGGCCACCACCAGGCACACCAAGACCATCAAGATCCGGCCCGCGATGGACCCACCGGCGCTGGTTCCGAACCGGCGGTAAAGCCAGCGGGTAAGCGCCATGAAGCCCGCTAGGTAGGCCAGCATCATCAACACGGACATCAATGGGGAGTGAGCTGGAACAAGGTGGCCAGCGGTGGCAACGACCAAGGCAATGCCCACATCGCGCAACCAACCAGGGGTTGGAAATAAAGCACCCTCGTTGATCCCGCTGGCGATAAAGCGGAGGGTGATCAACGTCACCAGGGCCAGGTAGAAGGAGGCGGGTTGAAGCATGCCCGATACCTTAGAACGTGGCGACCACCTTCAGCTCGATGGCGATCGGGGTGGGCAAGCAGTTGATCTCCAGCGTTGTGCGGCATGGCGGATCGTTCTCGAAGTATTCCTTCCACAGTCGATTGTACGTGGGAAAGTCGTCCTTCATGTTGGTGAGGAACACAGTGATGTCCACGATCTTCTCCCAGCTGCTGCCCGCCTCCTCCAAGATCCAACGCACGTTCTGGAACACGCTGCGCACCTGCGTCTCGATGTTGTAGCTCGTGATCCGGCCTTCTGGATCGAGTTCCACGCCGGGTATCTTCTTCGTGCCGCGTTCACGAGGGCCAACGCCGCTCAGGAACAGAAATTCGCCGACGCGGCGGGCATGCGGATAGTGGCCGACGGGCTCGGGGGCTTTGTTGCTGTCGATGCTGCTCATGCAATGCGGGTAAGCGACAAAGGTGTTCGATCATCGCACACCAAGGAGGTTGTGATGCACCTTTGGGACCCTTGCCAAGTGATGACCCATACGAACACTGCTGGTCTCCCTCTTTCTGTTGGTCGCAGTACCTCGCACCTGCGCGCAGTTTTCTTGGACGCCCTGCACCCTGCTCTCCTGCACGCTCACGATGCTGACCATGGCCCCCAACGGTAGGCTTGTCACTCTGTTGCCCACCACCCCGGCCCAGCCTCGGGTAAGAACGGATCAAGGCCAGACCCGGGTGAACGGCACCGGTATGGGCGGCCATAACGGCTCTTTGCTTACCAATGGGCGCCTGCGATGGACCATTTCTGGCACCATCCTCGTGTGGGGCACGGCGAACAATACCGCGCGTTGCGGGTGCTGCATGGAGCGCAGTGAACCACCCGGGCATTTCATCTGTTCCGCAATCCGCAGTTGAATGAGTTCACCTCTTCCCATACACCTCACACATACTCCATGCGCTATCGACGTTTAGGCACTTCTGGACTTCAAGTCTCCGAGCTCTCGCTGGGCTCCTGGCTCACCTTCGGCAAGCAGATCGCCGATCCTGTGGCGGAAAAGCTCATGAAGGTGGCCTACGACAACGGCATCAACTTCTTCGACAATGCCGAGATCTATGCGCGAGGCGAAAGCGAGCGCGTGATGGGCAAGGTGCTGAAGAAAATGAAGTGGAGCCGCGATACGTGGCTGGTGAGCAGCAAGGTCTTTTTTGGTACCGGCGGAAAGCTGCCGACACAGTTGGGACTGCACCGCAAACATGTGGTGGAAGCATGCAACGAAGCACTGAAGCGCCTGCAAGTGGACTACCTGGACCTTTACTTCTGCCACCGCCCCGACAAGCACACGCCCATAGCTGAAACGGTGTGGACGATGCATCAGTTGATCATGAGTGGCAAGATCCTCTATTGGGGTACCAGCGAGTGGAGCGCGCAGGAGATCATGGAGGCGCACATGGTAGCAAAGGAGCATCATCTCCTCGGGCCCGTGATGGAGCAACCACAGTACAACATGTTCCACCGCGACAAGGTGGAGGTGGAGTTCGGGCAGATCTACAAGACCGTGGGCATGGGTACCACCATATGGAGCCCGCTCGCCAGTGGCATTCTCAGCGGCAAGCACCGCGACACCAAAGCCAACAAAGGCACGCGCCTCACCATGGAAGGACTGGATTGGCTGCGCGAACGTGAGCTGACCGAAGCTCGTCTGAAAAAGGTGGACAAGCTGAAGCTCATCGCCGAAAAGCTCGACCTCTCGCTCCCGGTGATGTCACTTGCCTGGTGCCTGAAGAACCCGAATGTGAGCACGGTGATATTGGGCGCCAGCAAGGAAGCGCAGTTGAAGGAGAACCTCGGCGCGGTTGAGGCCCAGGACAGGCTGACGCCCGAGGTAATGTTGCGCATCGCCAAGGTGCTGGACAACGAGCCGGTGCGGCAGTTGTTCTGAGCGGCAGCACGGTCACGGACCAGTCTATCGGTCGCGATTCAGAGGCGCACCACGCGTTGCGTGCTGCGCGTTACACCTTCGGTAACGGTTACCAGATAAAGCCCGGGCCGGTCCACAGATAATTCCATATCGCCCGCATTCGAGATGAACTCATGCACGAGCCGACCTGTTGCATCCAGCATGCGGACGGTGCGCAATGCTGGGCCACCGAAACGCAAATGGAACGCATCGTACGACGGATTCTCACCAACACTGAAGGGAGCGTTGATGCTGCTCTCTATGACCGCCGTCTGAAGCTCGCTCAGGCGATACCGGCGGAAGAATCGCCAGATCTCCACACTGGCATCGATATCTTGGTTGGTGACACCAATGGGGATCGCACCGGGCCAGGTGTGTTCGCCGCCGATGATCTTGTAAAGCTCCACCACACTGCCCGCATCTCCACCACCGTACACATAATGCTCCGCCGTGCAGCCATCGGTGGTAACGATGTCCGGCACGGGTGTCATCACCGGTAGGGGAGCGCAATTGTTCACTGCCGCCCAATGGGCCATCAGGTCCACCACGGGCACGAAGGCCGCGTTCCCCGCATACGGCACCGTGCCATCGTTCGTGCCATGGATCTGCATCACCGGGGTGGGATGTGTGGACGCACAAGTATTCAACCGCGGAAAGATCATGGTGCCTGCCACCGAGGCCACAGCGGCGAACCGATCACTTCGGAAACACGCCAGATCATGGCTCATGAACCCACCGTTGCTCATGCCCGTGCTGAACACACGATCGGGGTCAATGGTATAATGTGCGCTGATGGTGTCCAGCAAGGCGGTTAGGAATCCGAGATCATCCACCGTGGAGCCGCCGAACGTGTTCCAGAAGCGATCACCGTTGCCATCCAGTGTTCCATTGGGATGCACGATGATGAAATTCGCGGTGTCGGCGATGGATCGGAAGTCACCGTAGAATTCCTGCTGTACGTTGTTACTGGTATAGCCATGCAGGTTGAAGACCAGCGGCACCGGGGTGCCTGGCGAATAGATGGCCGGTACGTATAGGCGGTAATCCCTGAGCATACCATCGTGCATGAAGCTTCCAATGATCGTTTGGGCGCCTAGGTTGGCTGACACAGCCATCAAAAGAGCAAAACAGAGGAAGCAGGGCGTTCGCATGGAGTAAGGGCCGGATGAGGGATGAACAAGGATCGAGTGGTCGAAAGTACGATCACACAAAGATGCTTCAAGCCGTATGCGTGGAGCGCGCTTACACGTATCGTTTCAACTGTATAGCTGCGCAACATAGCGGCCGCCGAACAGGTTCACATGCACCATAAGTGGATAGAGGTTGCATAGGTCGACACGCTCCTTCCAGCCCTGTTCCAGCGGCCACTCGGCGTTGTAGGCCGAGTAAAAAGCCTCTTCGAAGCCACCAAAGAGCCGGGTCATGGCGATGTCCATTTCGCGGTGGCCGAAGTACACGGCCGGGTCGATGAGAACGGGTTCGGCGCTGGGGCCTACGAGGAAGTTCTCCTTCCACAGATCGCCGTGCAGCAGGGCGGGAGCTTCGCGGGGGAACAGGTCGTTCAGTCGGTTATACAAACGCTCGAAGCGGAGCGCGGTGGCGTCGTCCAACTTGTGCTTATCGCGGGCCATTTTCACCAGCGGCTATAGGCGACGGTGTTGAAAGTAGGCGGCCCAATCGCCCTGCGGGACGTTCACCTGCTTCAAGGTGCCGATGTAGTTGGTGCGCTCCAAGCCGAACTGATCTTGCGTGTGGCGGTGCAGGTGGGCCATGGAACGTCCGAATTCCGTCCAGAACCCTTCGCCACGTATGCCGCGGTCGATGTGTTCCATTAGCAGGTAGGCATCATCGTGGTCTTCTCCGAAGGCGATGATCTGGGGTATACGGATGGCGCTCGTTCGGCGCAACCGGGCCATTCCATCGAACTCCGCCTCGAAGAAGGAGGGAATGGCATCCATGCGGTTGACCTTCACGAAGTAGGGACCGTCAGTGGTGTCCAAACGGTAGGCATCGTTGATGCTCCCGCCGCCCATGGCCCGCTCATGCTCAATATCCACGGTGTGGCCGGCGTGTTCGCTCAAGTGTTGAGCGAGGCGCTCGATCAAGGACCCGGATAGGGAAATGGAGCAAAGGTCCATCAAGCATTCCATTAGCTTACATTTGCGCTCCCCTTTAGGGGAACTGACATGTTGGGGGATTAGCTCAGCTGGCTAGAGCGCTTGCATGGCATGCAAGAGGTCACCGGTTCGACTCCGGTATTCTCCACGAAAGGCGACCCCCCAAGGGTCGCCTTTTATCATTCTATCGGTCTGTGACTTCAGGTCAAGCGGAAGTGATCGGTCGACGCACTTTGCTCAGGACCGTCTACGTTCCACTTTTCTGAGGTACGCGTGTATGGCCATCTGCGAACGCAGCGCACCGGGCCTGTTCCACCTTGGATGGCGGTAGGCGTTCCCTTGGTCAACATCGATCACGCGTGCCTTGGCCTCATCGGTCCATTGCAATTCCAGCACGTCCAGTGCTTGTTGTCGAAGGTCTTTGTCCAATAGGGGGAAGGCGGTCTCCACGCGGCGATCCAGGTTGCGCTGCATCATATCAGCAGATGCCAGGTACACTAAAGGATCCCCGGAATTGTGGAACACATAGGCACGGGCATGTTCAAGAAAGCGGTCCACGATGCTGATCGCTTCGATGTTAGTGCTCATGCCATGAACACCCGGGATCAGGCAACAGATGCCGCGCACGATCAATTTCACGGTGACGCCTGCACGGCTGGCGTCGTACAACTTGCTGATCATGGGCCGGTCCTCCAAGCTGTTCAACTTCATCATGATCGCGGCGGGTCGGCCGGACATGGCCAGCGCGATCTCACGGTCGATAAGCCGCTCGATGCCGGTGCGGAGGTCCATGGGGGCAAGCAGCAGGCGCTTGCATTCCGGTGATCGCGTCCCATCGCCCAAGTAGCGGAATACCGCGGCCACTTCCTGTGTCATGCTGCTGTTAGCGGTGAGCAGGGCCATGTCGCTGTACACTTTGGCCGTGCGTTCATGGAAGTTCCCCGTGGCGAGATAGGCGTAGCGTGCCGTGCGACGTCCTTCCTTCCGTTCGATCAGGCAGAGCTTGCAATGCACCTTCACATCCTCGTTGCTGTAGATCACCTTTGCGCCGGCCTGCTCCAAAGCCTCACCCCAGAACAGATTGTTGCCTTCATCGAACCGGGCCTGCACCTCCACCACAGCGATCACTTTCTTGCCGCGGCGGGCGGCTTCGATCAGGGCTTCGCAGATGAGTGATGCACGCGCCACACGGTACAGGGTGATCGAAATGCTGGTGACCGCGGGATCGCGCGATGCGCGGCGCAATAGGTCCGTTACGATACCGAAGTCGTGGTAAGGGAAATGCAGCAAGCGGTCGCGCCTGCGCACCTGTGCAAAGTGATCCGTCCGGATCCCGGTCCAGTGTGGTCTTATGGGCGACAGCCCGGCCTCCTGCGTGCCCTGCGGTGGTTTCAGCGGCAGGTTCATCAGGTCACTGATGTTGTGATAGCGCCCGCCGCGGATCAGCTCCTGCTTCTTGACACCAAGAAGGGCGCGCAATTGACGGAGCATGGGGGTGGGCATGGCACCATCGTGCAGGAAGCGGGCAGGGACGCCTGTGCGGCGCTTGCGCAGGCTGCGCCGCACCTTGTCCACGACGTTCTCTGCGAACTCCTCGTCGAGGTACAGCTCGGCATCGCGCGAGAGCTTGATGGCGTAACAGGCGGTGAGCTTGAAGCCCGTGAAGAAGCGGGGCGCGCAAAGGCGGATGGCATCATCCAGAAATATCAGGTCGGTATGCCCCATTCGCGAGGGCAGTTTGATGAAGCGGCCGAGTTCCTCGCTCGGCACGTTCACCAGCACACGTTTCCGCGCATGGTTCACCTTCTGCTGCAGGTCGCACACCAAGTACAACTTCCGGTCCTCGATGAAGGGCGCATTGCCTTTTCGTAGCGAGGCGGTCTGTAACAGCGGGGCGATGCGCTCGCTGAAGTAGGCGATCACGGCGGACCGCTGTGCCTTGTTCAATTCATCATCGCGCAGGAATCGCAGTCCTTTGTGGGCCAGGGCCGGAAGCAGTTCCTCCCGGTACAGCTGCCCCAGATCGCGTTGTTGCGCAAGGGCAATGGCATTGATGCGTTCCACGCGTTTCTCCGGTGGCACATCCAGGGCGGAACGATCGCTTTTGCCCAGTTTGCGCAGACCGCGGAGATGGGCCACGCGCACCCGATAGAACTCGTCGAGGTTGCTGCTGTGGATCGCCAGGAATTTCAAACGGTCCAGCAACGGCACCCGGTCGTCATGGGCCTCTTGGAGTACTCGTGCGTTGAAGGCGAGCCAGCTCAGATCACGATCGAAATACTTGTCCTTCACCAGTGCATGCGCCTTCTCCTTGCCACTTGTCCGTTTCACCTCATCCACGAGGCGTTTGAAATTGATCGCCTTTTGACGACCGAAGCGGCGTTGAGCGTAAGGTGTGTAGAAGCGGTGGCCCTGCAGGTAGCTCAGGTTTTCCGTGGTCCATTCACGGCTGCTGATCACTTTTTTGCGCAGGTGGCCCAGTTCCAGACGTAGGCGCGTGCTCTTGTCCTCGAAGTCGGCTTGACCGGCCTTGGCGCTGTCGGCGTCGCGCATTACACGCTGCATGAGCGAGCGCGGTGCCGTCTCTCTGCGGGTGCACAGGATCACCTTGCCCACCTGGTCCCGGATACCCACGCCGGCATCATGGGCGCGAAGGAAGGCATCGGCGATCCGGACGCTTTGCCGTTCATGCCCTTTGTATACGTTGGCATACCCGGTATCATGGAATAACGCCCCGATCTCCAAGATCTGCAATTGGGTCTTGTTCAACCCCGCATTGCGCCCGATCTCCTGCGTGAAGCGGGCTACCGAGAGGGTGTGCTCCAGGTCATGGAACACCATCCAGCGCGGCATGTGCAGGGCGAAATGCCTTCGCACATGGAGGCGGACCTTTTCCAACAGGGCGTTGGTGGGCATCTGGCGCACAAGGTAATGGGCATGACGGATCGGCATTGGATGATGTTCGCGCCAGCGCGCCGGATATCTTTCGCCACAGAGGATGGATCCCGCCACTGCACACAGCCTTTTCCAAGCATTGCGCGGCGACCGCAGCGCGTTCGTGTACAGCGGCGAATTCCGTGATGAGCATACGGCCCGCCTGATCGCCTTGGGAGAGGTCTCGCTGGACGGGGTCAACGTTCGCTCTTACTCCAAGGGACGGCTGGCCTTTGTGATGGTGGAGGCCTACCAGAACATCATCCGCCACAAAGCGCTTTTGCCTCCGCAGTTGGAACACGGCCAAGGCCGCAGCCTGTTCATTCTCCGCTGCAATGACCAAGGCCAGCATGTGGTGGCGATGAATGCAGTGGTGAAAAGCGAACTGCCTGCATTGCGGTCCACGATCGACTCGCTCAAAGGCCTTAGCGCGGAGCAGTTGAAGAGCTTGTTCCTGGCCGGCCTGCAGAAGCCCGAGAGCACCGCACGTCGTGGCGCGGGCCTGGGGCTGATCGAAATGACACGTCGCTCCGGCAGCGACCTGGGCTACATGCATCGAGGACTGGGCGCGGACCATGAGCTGGTGATCCTGGCCGTGCGGCTCGGCGACCTACAGCCGTATGATGGAATACTGTCCATGGGTGCGGTGCTCCACGGAGTGGTGGTCCAGCACAAGGTCCTGTTGATGCATACGGGCGAAACTTCGACGGGCGTTGAAGAGTCCCTGTTACGGATCTTCGAGGAGGATACAGGAACCGGATCGGTGCGCGGAGCGCAACGTGGTCGTGCCTTCTTGGCCGGCAGCGGCCTGTTGCACGCGGCCGGTGCTCATGGCCGTTGGATCTGTGCCATGTCCATGATGGATGGCCACGACAGTCTGCTGATGGGCCGCTTACTATCCTCCGAAAAAGCCCGCGAATTGGCGGCCAGCATTCAGGAGGTGAACGGGCTTGATCGCTTGGAAAAGGAGCGGCGTTATCGCAACGCCCTGTTGAAGCGCGGTGCGGAAACGATGACCGCCGATGTGTACGAACTGGCACGGCTGTCGCTCGAGCCCATCGAGGTGGCCATGGTTTCCGAGGGGGATGATGTGCTGACCATGGTGCGCGTGGTCTTCTGAGCGGGGCGGAATATCCGCGGAGCGGGACAATGATCGGCCCTTGATGGCGTCATCCATTCAACTCCTTACCCATGGACACGCTACTGCTCTTCATGTACGATAACCTGGACCGCTTTGAACGCTGGTTCGACAAGCGCTTCGGTTGGTTCTTCACTAATGGCATGAAAGGGCGCGACCGGGAGCACCCGGGGGACTTCAGCGCTTGATACAGATGTTCTTCGCTTCAGTGAAGAAGCGTAGGGCCTCCACACCGCCCTCGCGACCGACACCGCTTTGCTTCATGCCACCGAAGGGCGTGCGCAGGTCGCGGATCATCCAGCAATTCACCCACACGATCCCGGTGTTCAAGCGGTGCGCCATGCGATGTGTGCGTTTCAGGTCGCTGGTCCACAGCACGCTGGCCAGGCCGTAGTTCGTGTCATTGGCCAGGGATAGTGCCTCCTCTTCCGTGTCGAACGGTTGCAAGGTCACCACCGGCCCGAAGATCTCCTCCTGATTAGTGCGGCAGCGCGGCCCGAGTCCTTCGATCACCGTGGGCTGCAGGAACCACCCTTCGGAGGTACGGCCGGGCACCTGCACGCGCTCCCCGCCGCACAGCACATGCCCACCTTCGGTTCTGGCGAGTTCGATGTACGACAACACTTTTTCCATGTGGGCCTCGCTCACCACCGCGCCCATCTCCGTGCCTTCATCATTCGGATCGCCGATGCGCAGGTTCCTCACACGTTGCACGAACGAATCGCGGAAACGGTCGTACATACTTCGCTCGATGAGGATGCGTGAACCGCACAGGCAGATCTGCCCTTGATTCCGGAAGCTACTGCGCACCGTGGTGGCCAACATCTCGTGGAAGTCGCAGTCATTGAAGATCACCACGGGGTTCTTGCCTCCCAACTCTAGGCTCAGCTTCTTGAACATCGGCGCGGCCACACGTGCGATCTCTGCCCCCGTGCGTGTGCCACCGGTGAAGGAGATCAACGGGATATGCGGGTGGGCGGTGATGGCCGCTCCCACCTTTGTGCCAAGGCCCTGCACGATGTTCAGCACACCGGGCGGAACACCGGCTTCGATGCAGCGCTCGGCCAGCATGAAGGCCGTGAGGGGGGTGATCTCCGATGGCTTGGCCACCACCGTGCATCCCGCGGCCAACGCGGGCGCGATCTTCCAGGTGAAGAGGTACAGTGGCAGGTTCCAGGGGCTGATGCAGCCGGCCACACCCCCGGGTGAGCGCTCGGTGTAGTTGATCGCCAGGTCATCGGTGATGTGCGCTTCACTGCTCCAATGCAGGATGGCCGTGGCGAAGAATCGGAAATTGGCCACCGCCCGCGGGATGTCGACTTCGCGTGCGAGCGCAACAGGCTTGCCATTGTCCTGGCTTTCGGCGCGGGCGAAGAGGTCCAGGTCGCGTTCAATGAGTGCGGCCACCCGCAGCAGGAGGTTGCTCCGGCCTTCGCGTCCCAGTGCGATCCAGCCGGCAAGGGCGTTGAATGCGGCCGTGGCCGCAGCATCCACATCGCGCTCGTCGCTGTCCGCGATGCGCGCGAAGACCATGGCCGTTGCGGGCTCGTGGTCGTCCAGCCAGGTCCCACCGATCGCGGGCCTCAGCGTTCCGTCGATGTAGTTCAGCACCTCCTGCATGGCCGCTAAGGTAGCGGGCCGGAAAATCGAAGGGCCCGCCTTTCGGCAGACCCTTCGACCCCTTGTTGCGCTGGGGTCCCCGGAGCGTGGCTCCGTACCAAAACCCTATCGATGACCCAGCTTTGTTGATACAGTGGTATCGCCCTTCGGCGTTGGAGGTGCGGTGCGGTCAGCCAACTTGGCCGGTGCCGTGGCCTTCTGCTTATGGTAGTTCAACTGAAGTACATCCGCATCCGCAGCGATGACAACTGCCTGTGTTGCGGCGGCGGAAAATGCCAAGAACACCAGAGCGGGGAGGAGAGCTTTGCGGTCCATGATCGTGGTGCCTCTTGCTGGGCGCTGGCGTTCGAGTGGTAACAATGGCAAACCTATCGGCTCCCAACGAGGGGCCTTGTTAAGCCTCCGCCAACACGGGTTAAAGAACGTTAAGTAGCCCGCTGTCACTGGCTCCCTCGGTAGTATTGGTCCGCTTTGGACAAGCGATTGATCACGGTGCTTTCGGCGGCCATCACGCTGGCCTTGGCCGGTCTGGTGCTCATCCAATGGCGCTGGATAGCGGGCACCATCGCCCTGAAGGATCAACAGTTCAGTGAGCATGTGGACAATGCGCTGGTGGCGGTTACCGACCGGCTGGAACGCATTGAGGCCATGGAGGACCTGCGTGGCAACCTCACAGGTCAGCGGATGATCCGGTACCTCGATTCACTGGAGGTGCGGGACGAGGACCAGCTGAACGCTTCCATGCCCCTGTCCACTCCGATCGGTCCGGAGGTTGTGCATTCGGAACGCGATTCCTTGATGAACGATCTGGTCCGTGGCCTGTTCAGCGGCGAGACCATGCGGGGCATCAGTGAGCGACTCGACCCCCAGTTGCTTGATTCGCTCATCCACGATGAGCTTAAGCGCCGGGGTATTCTGGAACGCTATGAGTTCGGCGTGTTCGGTTCCGGACCGGAACCTGTGCTCGTTCAACTTGTTTTTCAGGACGATGCGGACGTGGTGCGTGCAAGCCCCCACAGGGCGCGATTGTTCCGCAACGATGTATCGGGCGAGTCATATTGGTTGCAGGTGCACCTGCCGGATCAGAAGCGCTTCGTGCTGCGCAGCATGCAGCCCATGCTGCTGTCCTCCGCGCTCTTCGTGCTGCTGATCATCGTGGCCTTCGTGTACACCCTGCGCACCATCTGGCAGCAGAAGCGGTTGGGCGACATAAAGAACGACCTGGTGAACAACCTCACGCATGAGCTGAAAACACCCATCAGTACCATCGCGCTCGCTTGTGAAGCGCTCAATGACCCTGGCATTCCGAAGAGTCCCGAGCAAGTGAAGCTCTTCACCAATATGATCCGCGACGAGAACAAACGTCTGGGTCTGCTGGTGGAAAGCGTATTGCAGAGCGCGGTGACCGAGGGCGGACGCATGCAGCTGCGCCTGCTCGATGTGGATCTGCATGCGGTGTTGGCCGAAGTGGTGCGCAACAACGCCATCGCCGCGCAGAACCGTGGAGGACGTTTGCAACTGGAGATCGGTGCCACCCTTGCTCATGTGCGTGGGGACCGCACGCACTTGGCCAACGTCTTCTACAACCTCATCGACAACGCGGTGAAATATTGCGAACGCGAACCGGTGATCGTGATCAGTACGCGGAGCGACGAGAAGGGCATCACCGTAAGCATGCGCGACAATGGGATCGGCATACCGCGCGCCGAACAGACAAAGATCTTTGACAGATTGTATCGCGTGCCCACCGGCGACCGCCACAACGTGAAAGGCTTCGGCCTTGGCCTCAGCTATGTTAAGGCCGTGGTGGACCAACACGGAGGAAGCATCCGCCTGGAAAGCGAGCCTGGCACTGGAAGCACATTCCATATCACCATTCCCTTTGAACATGGATAACGCGATCAAACTGCTGCTCTGCGAGGATGACCCCAACCTGGGCAGCTTGCTGGCACAGTATCTCGCCGCTAAAGGCTATGCGGTGGAACACCGTGTAGATGGCAAGCAGGGCTGGGATGCCTACGCGAAAGGCCGGTTCGACCTGTTGATCCTGGACGTGATGATGCCGGTGAAGGACGGCTTCACCCTCGCGCGCGAGATCCGCCAGCGCGATGACAATACGCCCATTATCTTCCTCACTGCGAAGAGCATGAAACAGGACACCATTCTGGGGTTCCAGAGCGGAGCGGACGATTACCTGACCAAGCCCTTCAGCATGGAAGAGTTGATCCTGCGGGTGAGCGCGGTGCTCAAGCGTTCACGCGGGATCATTGCACAGGACGAGGCCCCTACCAAGTACACGATCGGTAGCTTCACCTTCGACCTGCGCAAGCAGTTGCTTACCGATGAGCGGCCGGAAGTGCGGCGCGGCGCGGACACGGAGCACCAGCGCAAGCTCACCACCAAGGAGACCGACCTGCTGCGCATGTTATGCATGCATGCCAACGGGCTGTTGCCCCGGGCCGAAGCGCTGAAGGAGGTGTGGGGTGATGACAACTACTTCAACGGCCGTAGCATGGACGTGTACATCGCCAAGTTGCGCAAGTACTTCGCGAGCGATACGCGTGTGGAGATCCTGAATGTGCATGGCAAGGGCTTCCGGCTTATTACCAAGGATGAATAACCCCTGATTTCTCCCCTCTTCCCCAAGGGGGGAATGCCGCTGGCAATTCCGGCCAGTGATGCAGTGGTGACACATGGTTTCTCCCCGCCTCCCGGAGGAGGGGAAGTCGCTGGCGGGTCCGGCCAGCGACGGGGTGGTGTATACTCTCTGCAGCGCTAGGCATGGAACCACTCGCAGTAAATACGCTGAAAAGCGAAGCAGCATCCGCCTTTGGCACCAGCCTAACGGATCCACTCCTTGAAGCCTGTGACCAGCCGTGCCGATATTCCATCATCTTTGCCGCACTCACCCACGAACCATTCAGACCAACAACTTTCATGAAACAACTGTACACTTCACTTCTTACCGGCGCGGCACTGCTCGTGGCCGGGGCTGTTAACGCGCAAAGCGCCGGTCATGGCAAATCCAACGGGGCTCTGTCGCTCCGGGCCGCTAGCGTGGTACCGGCTGGCCACTCGGCACACGCTGGGGACGCTCGTGGAACAGCCCCTCCTAATGATGACTGCTCCGCAGCGGTGAACCAGAACCTCGCGATCGGCGGTTCAGTGACCTTCACCGGCGACAATACGGGCGCCACCGACTCGCCTGGGGCCGACTCGTTGGGTATCGCTCAGGTTTGGGAGACGTTCACGACAACTGATTGTGCGAATTTGACCCTGACCTACTGCGGTACCAACCCGGCATTCGGAAATGCATTTCTCGCGCTCTTCATCGATTGTCCGTTCAGTTCCTTCGTCTCATCATCAAGTTTTGATCAAACGACCTGCGCGGATGGCAATGTGACGATCTTTTATAACAACGTTCAGGCGGGTCAGTACTACTACGCTGTGATGAACGACCCTGCGAACGGTGCCGTAGGTGCGTACTCTATCACGGTTTCAGCTACAGCATGTGACCCCCTTCCTCCAGCCCCCGCCAACGATGACTGCGCTGATGCGATCCCAGTGGCCGTGAACACGTGGTGCAACCTCTCCTATTACACGGGCATCGGAGGTACCGAGTCGCTCCCAGGCCTTACCTGTAATGGTTTCACCGGTGATGCTGGTGATGATATCTGGTTCTCTTTTGTAGCGACTTCGTCCAATATGACCATTGGGGCACAAGGATCGGAAGATGGCGACGGCGATGTGAACACCGGCTATGACGCGGTGATCGAGCTGTTCACCGGCGCCTGCGGCTCAGGCACCTCTTTCGGCTGCGCGGATGCCACTCTCGGCGGTGAGGCGGAGGAGTTGCCTGCCACGGGATTAACGATCGGCACCACCTACTATTTCCGTGTTTATGACTGGTACGCGGCTCCTTGGCCCGACCACACTGTGGGTGTGTGTGTCGTGGAAGGGGGTGCGATCAATATCGGCATCGAGGAGAACATGACCGCTGCGGAGTGGAGCATCTATCCGAACCCCGGTACCGGTGTTTTCAACATCCAGTACAACGGTGCCAATACGGTCACCAGCATCGAGGTGATCGACATCACTGGTCGTGTGGTGTACACCGAGCGCACGTCCATGGCCGCTGGCAGCAATCACACCATCGACCTGAGCGGTGTTGCCGCCGCCAACTACAACGTTCGCCTCACCGCCAATGGTGTGCGCACGGAGCAGCGCCTAGCGGTGAAGTAAGCTGATCACGCATTTATTCGAAGGGCGCTCTCCGCAAGGAGGGCGCCCTTTGTCTTTCCGACCGGTCTTAGGCAGTGGACCCAGCGTGTACGCAGGTGTGAACTTCACAAACACCCTGTCCTTCCCCCATCCACCGGCAGGTTGATGCCGTTGATGTAAGCTGCGCTGGGCCCGGCGAGGAAGCAGATGGCCGCGGCGATCTCCTCCGGTGCGGCGAATCGACGCAGTGGGATCTCGTGCATCATCTCCTGCGCGGCGGCCTCTTCGCTGATGCCGCTCTTCGCGCTCTTGTTCTTGATGATGCCCGTGAGCCGTTCGGTACTTGTGGCGCCGGGCAGTACGTTGTTCACGGTGATGTTGAACGTGCCCAGTTCGTTGGCCAACGTCTTGCTCCACTGCGCCACTGCTCCGCGGATGGTGTTGCTTACGCCGAGGTTGGCCAGAGGCACTTTCACGCTGGTGCTGATCACGTTGATGATCCGGCCGTGCTTGGCCGCCTTCATGCCGGGCACAATGGCCCGCACCAGGGTTTGGTAGGCGAGAAGGTGTAGGCGGAAAGCGCTTTCGAAAGCGGACACCTCCGCTTCGTGTGCAAGGCCCGGCGGCGGTCCGCCTGTGTTATTCACCAGAATATTCACCGGACCGTGGGCGGCAATGTGGGCTTCGATCGCCTGTTTCAAACCTCCCGTATCCGACATATCCACCGTCACCATCCGATGGTCCTGGCCATGGCTGCGGTCGAGTTCCTTGAGCACGGCAGACAGCTTTTCACTGTCCCGGGCGAGCAACGTCACCCGCGCCCCTAGGCGTGCCAGTTCCAAGGCCGTCGCTTTGCCGATGCCTTGCGTACTGCCGCACACCAGCGAGTGTGCTCCGTTCAGGGCTGTTTCCATGGCCCCAAAAGTAGGGGGCTTGTTCGCGCCGTTCCTGTGACCATATTTGCGAAGCATCCCCGCTACATCCACCAACCTGATCGATCATGACGCTACGATACTCCGCACATCTTGTTGCTGCTGCACTTACGCTCACGCTTTCGCCGTTGGTGAGCACTGCACAAAGCCGCGCTGACCTACTCTCGGGCAAATATGTTCCGAACGTTCACGCCTTCCATGCCGATCAGCGGGGTGGTGGTGCTCCTGCGAATGATGAATGCGCTTCACCGGAAGTCCTCACCGTAAGCGCCGATTGCACAAGCCCAACGCCGGGAGATAACACACTGGCCACGGAGAGCGAACTGGGCCCTGCCTGCGATGGCACGAATGACAGCCTGTATATCGATGTGTGGTTCAGCTTTAATAGTGGTACGAACACCTCTGTGAACGTAGATCTGGTCCCCAGTGACCTGATGACGGATTGGGTCCTGGTCGTGCTGGATGTATGCGGCGGTGCGGAGTTGCTTTGCTCTATCCAGCCAGCGGCACCTCAAACGGTGGTCGTTACCGCCAATACGAGTTATGTGGTACGCGTTTACTCTAACACGCAGTTCGGACTTCCTGGCCCCTTCACGATCTGCGTGACCGGCACGCCCCCTCCTCCTCCTCCTCCCGCCAACGATGATTGTGCCGGTGCGATCGTGCTGACGGCTGCTGCTGACTGTGTGCTAACGGATGGCACCACCGCGAGCGCGACGGAGAGCCAACCTGCGGATTCGTGCAACGGTTACTTGGGCATCGCGAACGATGACGTCTGGTATTCCTTCGTTGCCACGAGCACTGAGATGACCGTGTCGGTGACCGGTGGCACCGGTTTCGATGCCGTTGTGGAGCTCTTCGAAGGTGACTGCGGAACATTGACCGAGATCGGTTGTGCAGATGCGACCGTGAACGCTGGTCTGGAAGAAATTCCACAGAGCGGGCTGACCATTGGTTCGAGCTATTTGGTGCGCTTGTTCCATTACGGCACTGCCGACCCCACGGACCCCGCCTTCACGATCTGTGTTACGGAAGGTCTTGGTGGCATCGGGATCGGCGAACGCGGCACTGACGCGCGCCTGAGCCTGTTCCCCAACCCAACGGCAGGTGACCTGTGGGTCACCTGGCAGGGCGCCAGCGGCGATGTGCAGATCGAATTGCTGGATATGACCGGACGAACGGTACTCAGCCAGCAGCTTCGCCTTACACATGGACAGTCCATCGAACTGGCCATTCCCCGGAAACTAGAGCAGGGCACCTACGCTGTGCGCCTCATGGATGGAGTTGTGCGCTACAGCGGTCATGTTGTGGTGAATTGATCCAGAGGTCCTGACAGGTCGAAGGGCGTTCGCATCGCGCGAGCGCCCTTCGTTTTTCCGGAAGGCGTGGAACCCCCAACTTTGTGGCCAACAGATCTTCATCGAATGACCCGCACCTCCGCCTTGTCCGGCCTTTTCTTGTTAACGCTACATGCATTTTCCCAATGGACGGGTGGTCCGTTAACGACGGTCACCACGCCTGCGGCCACACACACGCGCCCGCCGGCGGATCATCGCGGTGGACCGCCGCCGAATGACCTCTGCGTGAATGCGGTGATCACACCACTGCCGTATCTAGGCACGGCCACGATCACAGGGGACAATACCGGCGCTACGGACACCGAGGACTTCGGTAATCCGAATGCATGGGAGGCCTTCACCATTGACACCTGCAACACGGTCACCGTGTCCTATTGTGGCACCGCGCCTGTTCATGGTGTGGTGTATTCGATCCTCATCATCGGTTGTCCAGGGTTGGAGAGCGTTCAGAACAACGGCGATTCACTATGTGCCGATGGCAATGCCGTTATCCGCTATGAGAACCTGGCTGCGGGTACGTACTATTTGCCCGTTCTGTTGATCCCGGGCACCAGCGAGGGCCCATACGCCATCACCCTCACGAGCGAGGCCTGCGACCTACCGCCACTGAATGACCGTTGTTCCACTCCACAGCTGCTGACCGTGGTGCATCAATGCGGCAATGGCAGCTTCACCCAAGGCAACAACGCGAACACTATCATTGATTCCCCTCCGTCCTGCGCCAGCAGCACCACGGGTTTCAAGGACGTGTGGTACCAGTTCAACAGCGGCGACAATACCGAAGTGCTCATTACGATCGACCCGGGCACTATGACCCAGACCGGGGTGGAGGTAAGGACCACCTGCACGTCTGGTAGCCAAGTGTTCTGCGGCGTGGATGATACCAGTTATATAGTACCCGTTCAGATGAATACCGTGTATCGCGTGCGCGTATTCACCGATCAGGACCAGGGCCTGCCGGGCACTTTCGGTATCTGCATCAGTTCGCCCACGGCAACTTCGGTATGTGATGGAGGCGTGCTGGCCTTCGCGAACGGCGACACCACCCTGCTGACCTGCGCTACAGCGTTGGGCGTGGAGTCCATTGACATTTCCACAAGCTCCGGCGAGAACTTCATCCTGCTTGTGACCGACACCACTGGCCAACTCCTGTCGGTCTCCGCTACCGGTTCCGTGGACCTTACAGGACTTATCCCCGGCGAATACCAGATCTGGGGCCTCTCCTATGCGGGCGAGCTCGCCGGTGCAACCCCTGGGGCCTCCTTATCCGGGATCACGAGCTCGGGAAGTTGCTTTGAATACAGTGCATCGCCCCTGAGCGTCACGGTGGACATCTGTCAAGGGATCATCGATAATTCCGGAGCGCTGGCGTTCGGCATCGGTCCGGGCAGCGACGACCGCTCGGTGCAGCTCCTTTGGCGTGAAGCGGCAATGTCCGTAAACCTGCGCGTTCTGGACATACGCGGAGGGCTGTTGTTGGAAGCCGCACGGACCCTGACGGCAGGGGACCAATGGCAGCTGCCATTGCGTTCGAGCCTTGCTCCGGGACTTTACATGGTGCAGGTCACATCCGCCGATCGACGAGGAACGCTACTCTGGGCGGCGTACTGAAGCGACGGCAGTAGGCATGTCATGTTTGCGCTAACAACAAGCGCTGGTCAACAACGGACCCGCACTTGGCGAATGGCCCACATCGAACTGTGCGCATATTTGTCCACCTCTTGACCCCCAACCACATGATAAAATTCTCCGCGCTCACGTTACTTCTGACAGTGGGCCTCGGCCTCGGAAGTGCTCAGGAAAGCCTGGCACAGCAAGGGAAGGTCCAGCCTCACAGGGTAGCGGCACGCAGACCCGCAGCACTCCGTCCAACGCTGATGTCGGACCAACACGCCGCTGCGGCGCATCCTGGTCGCGTCGCCGATCAGTTCCACTCCAAGCCGCACACCGTGCACGCTACTCCGTTGGATGATCGTGGCACGGCGCCGCTGAACGATGATTGCTCGGGGGCCATCCTACTGACGGTTGGAACCACCTGCGTGCCAACAGCTGGAACGGTTCTTGGGGCCACGCAGTCCATCGCGCCAGTGCAGTGTTTCGATGCGTTCGAGAGCTCCGATGATGATGTATGGTACCGCTTCGTTGCCACCGCCACCACTGCCACCATTGTGCTGGAGTGCAATCCGGATTTCGACGGCGTGATCGACCTCCGATCCGGCGCATGCAATGGCACTAACATCGACTGTGCCGACGGGTTCATCGCCGGTAGCAACGAAACGATCAACGCCACTGGACTTACCGTTGGCGCCACCTACCGTTTCCGGGTGTATGACTACGGAACAGGCTATCCTGTCGACCCCACGTTCAACGTATGCGTGTTCGGCACGCCTCCTCCGCCACCGAACAACAACTGCGCGAACGCCACCACCCTGATGGTGAACGCAGCCGGTGCCTGCCCCGGTGCAAGTACTTCAGGTGACAACACCTACGCAACACCCGACAACGGCGATCCAGCCTGTGATGTCACCACGGGTCAATTCCTTGATGTGTGGTACGCCTTCAATTCGGGAAGCAATACAGCCGTTGATCTGACATTGACCGCAGGCACCATTACTGACGTCGGTGTGGAGCTCTTCGAAGGAAGTTGCGCAGGCGCCTCCGTTTTCTGTGATTTCTCGAGTACGGCGTACAATGTGCCTGTAACAGCGAACACGAATTATCGCATCCGTGTTTACTCTAATACGCAGTTCGGTTCGGCTGGTACGTTCGACATCTGCGTGAGCGCCCCAGTGACAGGTGGTCCCGTCAATGACCTCTGCGGAAGCGTAACACCCGTTGCGCTGGCCATGGGCGGCACGGTGACCTTCGCCGGCGATAACACCGACGCAACGATCACGGGGGACTATGCCCCAGGCTCGGACCTGGATGGTTCCGGGCTGGCAAGCGTTTGGCACGCGTTCACAACTACCGAATGCGCGAACATTGAGGTCAGCTATTGTGGAACGCTTCCGGCATTTCAGGATGTTTGGATCGTGCTGGCGAATAGCTGCCCTGCGGACGTGTTGACCTACTACTCTTCGTTCAACACAACGGATTGCGGTTCGGGCAACTACACCGTGTATTTCGCAGGCCTTCCTGCCGGAACATGGTACCTCCCGGTAATGAACGATCCTGCCCCGACCAGCCTCGCTGTTGGACCGTATAGCATTGACGTTACAGCGTCGCCCTGCTCCACGCCACCTGCCAATGACAACTGTGACGGTGCGATCATGTTGGATGTCAACGTGCTATGTGAAACAACGACGGGTACCGTATTTGCGGCAACACAATCGCAAGCGGCACTGTTATGTAATGGATTTACCGGTGTGGCCAACGATGATGTCTGGTATTCTTTCATCGCCACGGGCCCCAACGAGACCATCTCCGTCACTGGGTCCGATACATTGGACGCGGTGGTGGAGTTATTCACCGGCGGATGTAACAGCCCGGCCACGCTTGCCTGTGCGGATGCAACGGTCACGGGTGAAGTGGAGGAGATCGTGATGAACAACCTAGTGGAGGGCAACACATACTATGTCCGTGTCTACGATTATTACCAGGGATATCCGCCGAACTCCACGTTCACGATCTGTGTTACAGGCGATATTGGCACATCCATTTCGCAGACCGGGGATGTGCCCTTTGGCATCAGTCCCAACCCGAGCAATGGGGATGTGCGGGTGACCTATGATGGGCTTTCCGGCTCCGTTTCAATGGAGCTGGTCGACCTTACGGGAAGGGTCATATACGCGGCCACCACGTCCATGGTCCGTGGTCAGGTGGTCGACCTGCAGCTGTCAAATAAACTGTCATCAGGCAGCTACAACCTGCGCCTCAGTTCCACAGCGGGTCAGAGCGTGCAGCGCTTGATCGTGCGGTAGAGGCAGACCAGATCTCGGGCGAAGGGGCGTGCCGGAAGGTGCGCCCCTTCGTCCGTTTTTGAAACTAATTCTCGTGGACCGGGGTACAACGGACCGGAAAACACCGCTTCATGTACCGTCCATACACCATTGCACTTCTCCTGATCGCCGGATCGCTTCTTGTCCAAGGTCTTAAGGCCCAGGACTATGCTGAGGGCTTGGCCCCGATCATCATTGATGGGAAAGTGACGGACGGTACCAACAAGTTGCCCGATAGCGAGGTGGTGGTGTACAAAGGCAATGAGGTGGTCTCCACGCTGCCCACCGGCAAGTCTGGAAGATTCAGGGCTGACCTGAAAGTGGGAGAGGTGTACAGCATTGAATTCCGCCACGCGGGCTTCGTGCCCAAGCGCATCGTGTTCGATACGCACATGCCTAAGCCCAAGAAGGACCACGACTTCGAGATCGAGCCGATCCCGATGGACATCAGTCTGTTGGAGCACACACGCTTTGAAGGGGCAAATACGGACGATCTTGACTTCCCCTTCGCCATGGTCAAGTTCAACAAGAAGACGTTAGCCTTTGAGCAAGATGTGGAATATACGATGGGCATGCAGCGCACGAATGGTGCATTGCTCTTGATGGCTGCACGTTCGGGAATTAATAAGTGAAGGAACCAGGAATGATGAACCCACAGATGAGAACCTCCCTCTTCATCGGCACCGTTGCAGTATTGATACTGGCAGCCGTTCCGTCCGGACCCACCGTGAGTAACTTCTCCAAGACCAAGTATCGCCTGCAGCTAGAGGGCCGGATCACCGATAAGGAAGATCACTCGCTGGAAAGCGTGAAGCTCCGAGTGGACACCAACGGTGTACTTCTTGGGCGGGTCCTGGCCGACGAAAAAGGGCGCTTCATTGTGATGCTGGATATTGGCCATTTCTATGGCTTCTCTGTGGAACGCGAAGGCTACGTGAAGAAGCGCTTCATCATCGACGCCCGCACAGAGGACCCCTCCACTGTGGTGGCCGGCCCATTTCATGCCGACATCTCTTTGAACTCCTTGGAGAACCTGGCGAGCGTGGACCCAACGATCCTGGACTTTCCCTATGCCATGGTCACCTATTCGGCCAAGGATAGGGCTTTCATCGCCGACCCGGCATACATCGAGGAGATGAAGCGTGTGGAAGCTGCGCTGATGGTGGGCGCCGCCTACGGCGGCGGCAAGAGGTCCTCGTCGCAGTAAAGGCCGCAGCCGTCACGGTGCGGTTGGTTAACTTGGGCCGGTATCACCCGCTCAATATGTACATCAAGCGCCCCTTCAACCTTAAAGGATGGATCGCGGAGCACCGCGATCTGCTGAAGCCCCCCATTGGCAACAAGAACCTGTATGCCGATGCGGGCGATTACATCGTGATGGTGGTGGGAGGGCCCAACGCGCGCAAGGACTACCACTGGAACGAGACCGAGGAGCTCTTCTACCAAGTGGAGGGCGACATCGAAGTGGGCATCCAAGAGAACGGCAAGGCGGTGACCATCCCGATCAAGGAGGGCGAGATGTTCCTGCTGCCTAGGCGCACACCCCATCAACCCCGCCGCGAGGCGGGAACGGTGGGCCTGGTGATCGAGGTGAAACGTGATGATCGCGAACTGGAGGACGGCTTACAGTGGTACTGCGAAAAGTGCAACAACCTATTGCATGAGTATCGCTTCGTGTTGCACAATATCGAGCAGGACTTCCTGCCCCGTTTCAAGGCGTTCTACACCAGTGTCGACCTGCGTACCTGCACGAAGTGCGGTCATGTGATGGACGCGGACAAGCGCTTCATGTGATCGCCGCGTGCCGCTGCTGAGCATTGACATACACACGCATATCCTGCCGGAGAACATCCCCGATTTCGGCCGTCGTTTCGGCTATGGCGGATTCATCCACCTCGACCATCACAAGCCCGGTTGCGCGCGGATGATGATGGAGGACAAGTTCTTCCGCGAGGTGCAGGCGAATTGTTGGGATCCGCGTGTGCGCATGGAGGAGTGTGACGCGTTCAACGTGCATGTACAGGTCATCAGCACCGTGCCGGTGATGTTCAGTTATTGGGCTAAGCCACATGATACGCTGGCGCTCTCCGAATTCCTCAACGACCACATCGCCGGTATTGTACACGCGCATCCGCGCCGCTTCGTGGGCCTCGGTACCCTGCCAATGCAGGATGTTGACCTGGCAGTGAAGGAGTTGGAACGATGCAAACGCATCGGTCTGGTGGGTGTGCAGATCGGCACGCACGTGGAAGGGTTGAACCTCGGCGAGCCGCGGCTGCTGCCCATCTTCCAAGCGTGCGAAGAGTTGGACATGGCTGTGTTCGTGCATCCCTGGGATATGGTGGGCAAGGAGCGTATGGAGAAGTACTGGCTGCCTTGGCTGGTGGGCATGCCGGTGGAAACGACCCTCGCGATCGCCAGCATGATCTTCAGCGGGCTCTTCGAGAAGGTGCCGCAGTTGCGCGTGGCCTTTGCACATGGCGGTGGCTCCTTCCCTGCGACCATCGGCCGGATCCAGCATGGTTTTGAAGTGCGTCCGGACCTGTGTGCGGTGGACAACAACGTGGCACCGAGCAGTTACCTCGGCCGCTTCTGGCTGGATTCACTCGTGCATGACCCCGTGATGCTCCAGCACCTGGTGAACGTCTGCGGTGCCAACCGGATCTCCCTCGGTTCCGACTATCCGTTCCCGCTGGGCGAACTGCAGCCGGGTGAACTTATCCGCAGCATGCCGTGGGACGATGCTCAGAAGGAAATGCTCCTGAGTGGATCGGCCTTGCAATGGCTTGGCCTCGCGCGGGATCGATTCGTTTGAACGACCAGCGCTGGTCAGCGCACCAGGTTTACATGCCCAAAGACCGTGCGCTTCTTTCCGTTCAGCTCCGTCAGATCGACACGCCAGACATAGGTGTCGATCGGCGAGCTGACACCATGGTATGAACCGTCCCACGACTGGTTGAGTTGCGTTGATCCGAAGATCTCCTCGCCCCAGCGGTTGAATACGAGCAGGCGGAACTCCTTCACTTCGGTAGCCTTTGCGAAGAAGCTATCGTTCACGCCATCGCCGTTCGGTGTGAAGGTGTTGGGAACGAAGAGCGAACCGTTCACGAACACGGTGACCTCATCGGATGTCATGCAGCCGTTCGCATCGGTGAGGTCGAGCGTGTAAGTGGTGGAGCTGAACGGTTCAGCAACGGGAGCAACACAGGAATCGCAGGAGAGCGTGAGTGCTGGTGACCACACCATCGACCCATTACCGAAGCCCAAGAGCTGCGCTTGGTCGCCGAAGTCGATGCCGGTGTCCTGCCCGGCGTTCACGGTGGGCTCGGGGAACACGTTCACCGTGGCCTGCGCATCGTCAACACAGCCGAGCGCATCACTCACCGTTACCGTGTAAGTTGTGGAGGCTTGCACTGTGGTCTCCGTTGCAGCGGCCTGAGGAGCGCTCAAGCCCACAGCAGGTGACCATTGGTAGAAGGCGCCGCCGGTTGCGAAGAGGGTGATCGGCCGACCCACGCACACGGTGGTGTCCGGCCACGCCGTAGCCACCACCTGGCGCACATCCACGAAGGCGCTATCCATAACGCTGCCACAGGCATTGCTCATTGTCACCACGAAGTACTGATCGGCCTGTGGTGATACCACGGGATCAGGGATGTTGAGTTCAGTGATGCCCGGAGCGGTCTGCCATGCATAGGTCGCTCCGCCTTGGGCAAGCAGCTCGACCGAACTGCCAAGGCATACGGCGGTATCACCCACTACTGGCAGGGGAACATCAACTTCCACGTTCACGACCAAGGTGTCCACCACAGTGCAGCCCTCCGGTGTGGTGATGGTCACCACATATTCCGTGGTGTCCTGCGGAGAGGCCAGTGGCGTTTGGGCTGTGGCATCGTTGAGTGAAGCAGCTGGGCTCCATGTGTAGGTGCCGCCGCCGACGGCGGTGATGGGTACGGGTTGCCCAGCGCAGGTGAGCGCATCGGGACCGGCTTCGCCAAATGGAATGCCCACGATGATGTCGATGCTCGCCGTGTCGATGCCGCAACTGTCGGTCACGATCACCGAGTAGGTGAGCGAACTATCGGCCGTTACGAAGGGGTCCGCGCTGGTCGGGTCGCTCAGGCCGCTGGCGGGGAACCAGAGAAAGTCGAAGCCGCCGTGGGCATGTAGTTGGATGGTGGCGCCATCGCAGATGGGTTGCACAGGATCGATCGAGGGCTCCTGCGGCGCGATCACGTGGATGACGATCGTTCCCGTGTCGGTGGGGGTACAACTGCTACTGTCATCCAGCAGCATGATCACCGTGTACGTGCCCGGCTCGATGTAGGTGTGCTGAGGTGCAACGGCAGTGGATGTCGTACTGTCGCCGAAATCCCACACCTGTTGCGTGCCGCCCACGCTGTTATTGATGAACTGTACCGAGCCCAATACGCAGATCACATCCGGTCCGTCGATCGAGATGAACGCTTCGGGTTGCCCCAAGTTGAACTTGAATACGCCGAGGTTGCAGTTGAAGCTGTTGTTGGTGTTGCTCCACGCGCCGGCGGTGGTGGGGAAGTCGTCATTGCTGCCGCATCCCGCACAGACAGCCTGGTACACGTTGCCGTTCTTGTCGAACCGGCTGGTGCCACCGTCCACATGCTCCGCGCTGGTCCCTCCGCCAAAGAAGGTGGCGTAGTTCAACGACACGGCGTCGGGATTGAGCACCATCAGATAGAAGTCGCTGCCGTCCGTGTTCGGCTGGTATGCATCTGCCGTTACGGGAAGTCCGGTGGTGGTACTGAGGTCGGCATTGACATACGTGTTCACGGAACCTCCCCACCCGCTGAAGTAGATCTGGTCGCAGTTGCTCACCAAGAAGGCGCTCGGCGAGATATCCTCATCGCCATTGCCGTTGCCGATCACGGTGCTCCACAGCGATGTGGAGAGGTCGGTGGAGAGTTTGTTGATGAACTGCGAACTACCGGGGTTCGTGTACTTGCCAGGTGTTACGGGATAGGTCCCATGTGTCTGGCCCACCACGTAAACTGCATCCTGTGTATCCAGTTGCACGAAGAAGCATTGGTCATAGCTCGTTGTGCCCAGATACGTGGAACCAAGTAGTTGCCCTGCCGCGGAGTAACGCATCACGTAGCCATCATCACTTCCACCGTTCGAGTTGTCGAAGGCGCTACCGACCATCGGCAGATTACTGCTGGCCGTGCCACCGGTGAGGTAGATATCCCCGGTACTACCGAGTTGTACACCATTTCCGCTATCGCCCTGGGACCCGCCGCAATACGTGGCGAACTGGAGGCTGGTGAGATCGGCGCTTAGCCGGAGCAGGATGGCATCAAGGTCGCCACCACCGAAGGCTGGTTGCGCGGTGCCTGCTGTGGTCGGCATATCCAAGCTCTGTGTGCTGGAGGCCACCACCGGACGCTCCAGCGCATCAAGGGTGATCTCGCCGCGGAAATGATCGCCGTAATTGTGCACCAGTGCGGCGCTTTGGTCAAGACCGTCATTGGCCGAACCGCCCACGTAGGTGCCGCCAAGCAGGGTGGTGGCATCAGCGGATAAATGCGCCACGGCGATATCAGTGCCGAAGTCGAAGCCATAGCCCTCGCCGCCGAAGAGATTGACGAAGCCGCCGCTTAGCGGTATCTGCGTGCCACCGTTGAAGCTGGCATCGAAGCAACCGGCAGAGGTTGGGAAGTCGAACGATCCCGTAACGCACAGTACGAACAGCTCGTTCGCGCTGTTCACCACCAGGCTGTTCGGCGTTTCATTGTTCGAACCGCCGAGGTAAGTGCTCCATACAAGTGCGGTTCCATCAGGCGACCACTTGCTCACACCAATGTCGATGTCGAGCCCTGCGAACGTAGGTTGCAAGACACCGAGCGTTGTAGGATAACCGAAGTCGAACACGATGCCGCCGCCGTACAAGGCACCATCGCTGTCGTAGGTGGCCGTAAAGCCGAAGTTGTCCGCGGTGCTGCCGCTGTAGCTGCCGAAGGTGAGCTCTGGATCGATCGTTAACGGCAAACCCTGGATGGCCATCACATCAAAGGAGACCGTCTGCCCGCGCAAACGGTAAGCTGAAGGTGCTAAAATGCGCTTGTTGTCGATGCCATCGAAGAAAGGTGCCCAGCAGACCGGGGCCTCTTCCACCACAAGGCCCGCCGTGGTGGTTACCAGGAGCCTTCCATCCTTCAGTTGAATTCCATCCTGCCCATCGAAGCGCATGCGGATGATCGAGGGATCCACGCCTGGCTGCACAATGAACTCATACTTCAACCCCTTGGCCCCATCGATGCGCAGGTCTATGCCGGGGTAAAGGTCATGCAGCACCACCTCGCCGAATATGCTACAGTGCGCGCCCCAGTGCGACGGGTCCTTGCCGAGGTAGAAGTTCTCGTACTGCCCTTGCGCGTTGTAGCCTTCATTTCGGGCGGGTTGCGCCCCTTCGAAGGTTACGCGATAGGCATGGGCGTGGAAGGGCTTCTCGGCTTCGGCTGGATCATGGCCGTGATGGGCCAACGGCCCGCCCTTCACCAGTTCAAAGGTGAACGCGTTCTTCTCCACGAACAGCGCCCCGCCCGGGAACAGGCTGCGGTACAGCACCTGCTCCGGCCATTGCCCTCGGTTCTCCGTGAACGTGGCCACAGGCCGCTCCACTGCCGAGGCGATGAGGGCACAAAGGCCGAGCAAAAGGGTGATAAGGGCGCGCACGAAAGGGCCGGTCAACGGATACCGCAAGGTAAGACCCTGTTGGCGGGCATTTGGTTGCTTTCTGTTGCTGGAAGTGGGATCCCGTCCGACCGGGAGGTCGGGTGTACTTTCGCGGTGCGAACGCGCAGAACAGGCGGAAACTTCCATCCGTTTGCGTCCTGCGGGGTTCAGCGGACGACGTGAGCGACGCGATCAAGCATGAATGCGGGCTGGCCTTCATCCGCCTGCGCAAGCCCCTCCACCACTACCAGCAGAAATACGGTAGCGCCTTCCACGGCATCAACAAGCTGTTCCTGCTGATGGAGAAACAGCACAACCGGGGACAGGACGGGGCGGGTGTGGCGGCGATCAAGCTGGACCCGAAGCCAGGCGACAACTTCATCGATAGGAACCGGAGCACGGACAAGCAGGCCATCCAGAAGATCTTCGGTGGCATTCAGAAGGGCTACCAGAGCGCTATCGACAAGGATCCGTCCATCGCCTCGGATGTGGACCGCATGAAGGCTGAGGTTCCCTTCCTCGGCGAAGTGCTGTTGGGCCACCTGCGTTACGCGACCTATGGCGCCGACGGACTGGAGAACTGCCATCCGCGCCGCCGGCTCAGCAACTGGATCACCCGCAACCTGGTGCTGGCAGGCAACTTCAACATGACCAATGTGGACGAGCTGTTCGCTTTGCTCGTGAGCATCGGACAGCACCCCAAGGAGCATAGCGATACCATGACGGTGCTTGAAAAGATCGGGCACTACCTCGACGTGGAGAACGATCGCCTGCGGCAGATCCATACACAACTTGGCTACACCGATCCACAGATCACACGGGTGATCGGCGAGAAGATGGATGTGCGCGAGATCCTGCGTATGAGCGCCCTCGACTTCGATGGGGGATACGCATTCGCCGGATTGATCGGTCACGGCGATGCCTTCGTGCTGCGCGATCCCGCTGGCATCCGGCCCTGCTTTTGGTACGCCGATGACGAGTTCGTGGTGGCCGCCAGCGAGCGGCCCGCGATCCAGACCGCCTTCGGTGTGAAAGCGGATCAGGTCCAGGAATTGCGGCCTGGACATGCGCTGATCGTCCGCAAGAACGGAACCTTCAGCGAAGAGCAGGTACGCGAGCCTGTGGAGAAACGAGCGTGCAGCTTTGAGCGCATCTACTTCAGCCGCGGAAGCGACCGCGATGTGTACCGCGAGCGGATCGCGCTGGGCCGTAATGTGGTACCCGCGATCCTGGAGGCCGTGGACCACGACCTGCAGAACACCGTTTTCAGCTTCATTCCCAACACCGCGGAAGTGGCCTGTATTGGCATGCTGAAGGGACTGGAGGATGAACTTGTCAAGACCAAGGAGCGCCTGATCAGTGAGCTAGGGCCATCGCCAGCACCAGGTCGCCTGCGCGAGATCCTCAACATGCGTCCGCGCTTGGAGAAGGTGGCGATCAAGGATGCGAAGCTGCGCACGTTCATCACCTCCGACATCGCGCGCGACGAACTGGTGGCGCACGTGTACGACATCACGTACGGCACGGTGCGCGCTGGCCAGGACAACCTGGTGGTGATCGACGACAGCATCGTGCGCGGCACCACCTTGAAGCAAAGCATCCTGCGCATGCTCGATCGACTCGAGCCTAAACGCATCGTGGTGGTGAGCAGCGCACCACAGATCCGCTACCCGGATTGTTATGGCATCGACATGGCGAAGATGGGCGACCTCGTTGCCTTCCAGGCGGCCATTGCCCTACTGCGCGGAACGAAGCAGGAAAACATCATCGACGATGTGTACGATCGCTGCCTCGCGAATGTGGGCAAGCCCCTGGTGCCGCTGCCCGGATCACCCGGAGGTGGTGGTCCTTCGCCGTGGGTGGAGAATGCCGTGAAGGACATCTATGCGCCGTTCACCGCAGAGCAGATCAGCGCGAAGATCACCGAGCTGCTCACGCCCGAAGGATTGAATGCCGATGTGCGGATCGTGTACCAGAGCATCGAAGGCCTGCGCGCCGCGTGTCCACAGCACACCGGCGATTGGTACTTCACTGGCAACTATCCAACGCCGGGAGGAAACCGCGTGGTGAACCGCGCCTTCATCAATTGGATGGAGGGGCGGAATGTGCGGGCGTACTGAGTGCACTTAGCGCGGTACGGAAAGTCGCACGCGCATGTCGGCGAGCTGCACACCACCGGGGCCATTGAGCCAGACATAACAGCGGAGTTCTTCACCTTCAACAGCTGGAGGCACTGTGATCGTATAGCGCCACGTGCGCCAATCGCGATCATCTGGCAATGGGATATCATTCAATGGCCAGGCTTGGTATCCACGCTCCGTTCCGTCTTTTCGCAGCGTGCAGATGAAGGAGGCGTGTTCGCTGGCACCTTTATCCAACGCTCGCCGTCGCAGGCTGGCCTCAAGGTGCAGTTGGCGACCGAGGGGCACCTTGGCCGCAAGAAGAATGAACGCAGGGGAGAACGGGTGCGTACTGTCCATTTGGAGGAGCGGACCGGCGTCTGTTTGCGACACGATGAAGCCCCCTGACCATTGTTTGCTATCCCTCACATCGGCGGAATTCGCGACCAGTAGAAGTCCATTCGGCGCAAAGGGTTCTACGCGGTTGGCACCGCCGAAGGCACCACGCCAGCGATCATCACTGCGCAAGAAGACCATGCGGTATTTCTCGCGGTCCATGTTGTACGGGTGGATGATACCCACGTGGTATTGCCATAGTTGGAAGCACTGCAAGAGCAACAATGGCGCGACGACCATGGCGGTCATTCTTCGCGAACGAATAGTCAGTACCTCGACGCAAAAAGCGATCGGTAACGCGAACAGGGGCAGCAGGTCGATGAAGGGCCGTGCGCCATAGGAGTATCCGTAATACCAGATCCACCAGCAGCCGATCACATAGGCCGCAGTGAACAACGCGAGCAGAAGGGAGCTTGCTGCGATGCGCGACCGGTGCCAGAGCATCCACAGCCCAGGCAAGGCCAACAACAGCAAGGGCCAGTAGAAGAATAGTCCCTTGCGCGCGCCAAAGAGCAACGACCACAACATGGGCCTATTCCAAAGAAAGCCTTCGCCGGAGTATGGCTTCACGAAGAACTGCCCGCATTGAGCATGCCAGAGGATCGGTTGCAACATCAATACCGTGAGCAGCACTGCGATCGCGGAGATCATCGCGGGGACGGTGACCTTCTGCGCCCACTCGCGGATCGAACGCTGAAAGCCCATTGTCACCACCGGAAATGCCATCAACGCGATCAGGTCGGTGGGTCGAACGAGGGCGAGGAGCGCGATGGCGAGTGCGAGCAGCGTGAGGTTCATGGCCGATGGAGCACGCCAAGTGCGATGTGCTGCATCAAGGGCCCACGCCAGTATGGCGAAGGCGTAAACATGTGACATGGCCGGGGTCATCACGACGTAGTAGCCGATCCCAGTGCCAAAGCCGATGATGGCCAACGTGATGGCCACCGTTCCGTCGGTCAGTGAGAGGCCTTCGAGAAGAGCACGAATGCGGAAGAGCCCGAATGCCATGAAGATCAAGGCGCTGGCCGCTATCGCGCTGGCATACGGGAGTGAGCGTCCATCCGCGGGCACTCCGGTGATCAGGCAGAACACATGAGCGAGGATGACAAGCGGCGCTTCGAGCACAGCCGTCCCGCAGAAATACTTGATCACGCGTCCTTGTCCGGCCGGGGCGAAATGATGTTCCGCAGTGCGCACGTGGGCCAGGTCGCCTTGCACCACAGCGCCTTCGAGGTAGGCGTAGTAACCCTCGCCATCGCTGGAGATCACGCTTGTCCATGCATCGCCATTGGGCCCAACGATACGCCAGGCTACGGAAAGCAGGGAGCACACGGCCATGAAGCCGATGATCACCGCGTTCGATAGCCGGCGCCTTACGGACATCACGAGCGGCGTTCGATCCGTCCGCGACGGTTGAGTTTCTTGAGCTGCTTGCGCGTGGCCTTCAGTTCGGCGCTTCCGTGTAGCACGATGCGCGATGTACCGTCCGCTAGCAGGCGTGCTTTGTTCGCCAGGCTGAGCACTGCGCCAGGCATCAAGTGCAGGATGGATCCGTTCTGCAGGTCAAGTGTGGCGCCTGTTTCCAGATGCACCAGCGCTCCGGTTTCCACGGTGAAGGCGGTCGCGTTGCTGAAGTAGTTGGAACCGCCCATTTTTTGAGGCTTGTCCAATCGCGTGGGCGTACGCGACCGGTCGATGAGCACCGTATGTCCTTTGCCGATGTGTAGCGCATGGCCGTCATAGCCGTTCACCGGATGCAGCACGATACTGTCCGCGCACCAGCGCACGTCGCGGTCCACGAAGGTGTCATTGTTGCGCACGCGCACCCGGATACTGCCGTCGGTGCGTTGTTCCAGCAGCCTCACACTGAGGCCGGCGAGGTGCACTGTGCGGTTGTTCGGTCGCCCGGCCTTGTACGCATCCTTGCCGGGTGTGCTCACGAGCGTAAGCATGTTCGCCAGCGCGGGATCGCTGCACATGCTCATTCCGCTGTTGCCTTGGGGCGTAAATGCCTGGCGGGAATGTCCGAAGAACATGGCCTCATCGATGTACTTCCCATCGCGTTCTTCCACGCGTGGCATGATGCCTTCTTTGCTTCGTGATACAACGCCGTCCTTGTTCGTGTCGAACACGGGGATCTCCAGTTCACTCGCGCCGGTGAGCGGATTGCTCCAGCGTTCCTTCGCCACCAGCGGAAGGGTCCAGCTGGACCAGAGGCACTGATACGTCACCGTATCACCACGCAGGGAGTAATCATTGAAGCCACTGGCGGGAATGGCGCGCAGGTAGTCCGCATCACCGCCGTAGATATCCTTGCCACGTTTTTGCTCGCGGTCCACCTGCATCGTGGCGAAGATGCCAGGCGCGGCTTTGCGCACACAGGGCATCTCGTTCTCATAGTGGAACCGGTCAGTGGGGGAGCCGTTGCGCGACGAGGTCTGGTGGTTCTCCAGCCATAGCCATTGCGGGAATTCATCGCTACCGAGAAAAGGCATCCGGAGGCGGATCACATCACCGGAGGTAACAAAGTCGCGTAGCATGAATATGCCGGTGTCGCCTTTCAATGGGTCCAAGTCGCCATTGACCGAACGCTCGTTCGCATCGCGTGCAGTGATGGGGAAGGGCGCATCCTGGGCCTTCCATCCCAGTCGGTAGCGGTCCCACCCGCTGCAGGTGAGTAGGCTGCTGCTCGCTGCTCCCATCATGCTCCAACCGCCTTGTAGGGGAATGAAGTAACCTTGGAACTGTGAGGCATTACCACCGCCGCTGTGAAAGTTGTTGCCGCCAAGCAGCAAGTGGTTGAACTCGTGTTTCAGGATCTCGAAAGGCAGCGCGTTCATGCCGCCGAAGCGGCTTTGCGTGTCGCTTTCGTAGCCGAAGAGCTTTCCGGGACTACCGGGATCCGTGCTGCCCTGGCCGTGCGTAAGCCCGCTGTTGCGAGCGATCACCATCACATGGTCATAGCGATGCGGACTGTCCGGCTGAGCCACTTTCGGCAGGCCGGGTTTTCCGCCATCGGTCCACAGGTCGAAGTCCTCGATCTGCAGGCCGCTATGTGTGCGGAGCGACCCCATCTTATTCGCCTCCTTCACGGCTGCGGTTCCGATGCTGTGGGCACTGCTTACTTCCGGGTATTCGCTTTCCTTCAGGATCAGTTCCTGGTCGACGTAATCGCCCAGCACGATGAAGTCGCCAAGGGAGATATCATGGTAGTAACGGGTGATCGTCGCGGTAGGCAACGGTTTGTGCTGCGGGTCGAAAAGGTCGTCCTTCCACTTCGGAAGTTGACCCTTTGCCCAATGCTCGGCACCGCCTGATTGAGGGTCCTTGCCGGGGTTCTTGTCATACGCGATCTCGCAGAAGAGCACCAGCACGCGGATTGTGCCATGCGGGCTGAGGCTGCT
>JBKJNF010000184.1:0-3560 GCA_046596155.1 Flavobacteriales bacterium
GCCGCGCCCTTTCCCAATATCCCTGCGGCCGGTGAGACCGACAACTACATCGCGGCGTTCATGACGGACCTCAACTTCGCCGGGGCCACCAACCCCGCTGAATGCTGGGTGGACGACAACCTGCAACGCACGATCATTTCCTACATCAACGTGCCGTATTGGGATTTCGCGGCGCCCGAACTGTGGACCGGCAGCAACACCTTCCAGTATGTACTGAACAAGCTGGACAGTACGATCACCATCAACTACATGAGCACGCCAGGTTTCAGCGGTAGCAATGGTCCGATGTGCGGGATCGAGGCCATCAACGGTGACATCGGACTGCAACAGAACTTCGGCACGTACCCGGTGAACGGCTTCTCCGTTCGCTTTTATGCACCGGTGGTTCCGTTGATCGACATAACTGACGCTGCCGTGGAATGGGTGACGGATGAGACCAACGGCGCTCGTTCCATCGCGAAGAACGGAACGCCCTTCCCGTTGCATACGTTCATCCGGAATACCGGCAACCAGCCGATCACGGACTTTACCGTAACGAGCCAGATCCTCAATTCTACGAATCAAGTGGTGGCCGTGGATGCCACCAATGCCGGTCCCCTTACACCCGGACAGGCGGCCGACATCCTCTTCCCCAATTCGTTCGTGGCGAATGCTGCCGGTACGTTCCGTTCGCTGACCACGATCACTGGGATCACTGGAGAAACGGTAACCAGTAACAATACACTGGTGCAGGAACTCGTGGCCTACGACACCACCTTGCTCAACAACGATGTGGACTGGGCCGGCACACAGGATGATGGTGTCGGCATTGGCTGGAACGGCGGTGACGGCGGCTGCGGCGCCTTCATCCTGCCACCGTTCTATCCATGCTATGTGAGCCACAGCACCTGCCGTATCTCCGGCAACTTTGGGAACTCCGGCTTCACCATGAAGGTGTACGACGACAACGGTCCCGGTGGTGCGCCTGGCGATCTGCTGGACAGCGTATTCGTAAACCCCATCGACGCCCAGCCCGGCGACCACGTGTATCCGCTTGTGCAGCCCTTTATGGTGGACAGCGGTGGCGTGTACGTGCAGTGGTACATGCAGGGCCCCAATGTGAACCTGGCTCAGGACATCCAAGCGCCCTTCAGTCTGCGCAGCTACGAGGTGATCCAAGGCACCTGGGCCGATTACCGCGATCGGGAGATCGCCGACTTCCACTTGGGCCTGCGCATGGGCCAGGTGCCCAGCCCCGATGCCGGATGCGTCACGCTGGATGCCCCCGATAATGGGCAGGTGATCGGTGCCAGCACGGCTGTGCGGATGTGGCTGCGCAACTTCGGCAACGTGCCCATCACCGGCATTCCTTGCAACTACCAATTCGCGGCGAACAGCGTGGTGTCACAGACGTACAATGGCCCCGCGATCCCACCGGGCGACTCGGTGTTGTTCATGTTCGCGCAGCCCTTGGTGCCCTTGCAGAACGCCACGGGAGACCTGTGCGTGTGGACCGCGTTGAACAACGATGTGGATGACTTGAACGACACCACCTGCGTGAACATTTCGCTCACGGTGGGCCTTGCCGAGAATGCAGGGCAGCCTTTGCGGCTCTGGCCAACACCGGCGTCCAACACCCTTCATCTGGAAGGCCTGAATGCACGTGACGCCCGATTGGAGGTGATCGACATGACCGGCGCGTTGCGCTTGAGCCGCACCCTGCGTTCAGGAACGGGCTTGGCCAGTGTGGATGTGTCTTCGCTGGCCGAAGGCGCCTATGTGCTGCGGGCTATCACGGACCGGGGCACAGTGCTGGGCCGCTTCGTGGTGCAGCGCTGATCGGGTGGCGTAGCGCACGCAGCGGAGCCCGTTACATTCGCGGCCTCATTTCCACGCGATGTCGAACAAGAAGGTCCTGTTGTTGGTGCTCTGGAACCTTGTGCTCACCGGCTTCCTCGGCTGGTCGCTGATGCGCAAGCCTGCAAGCGCGAACGCATCGGCTACGGCCTTGGAAGCGGCCGGTTCCAGCATGGACACGCTGGTGGTGAACAACCTGCCGCCGAAGGACACCGCCGCACTGAAGAACGCGCCGATCGCCTTCTTCCACATGGACAGCATCCAGGCACAATACGACCTGGTGAAGGAGAGCGCCAAGCGCGTGCGTTCCGAAGGCCAGCGGCTGGAAGGCAACCTTGCGCGTGAGATGGAAAAGGCGGAGAACCGCGCCCGGGAGTTGGCCGGCAAGGACCACACCTACAGCACACAAGCCGAGCAGCAGGCCGATGAGCGGGAGTTCCAAGGCCTGCAGGAGAAGATACAGGAACTGCGCGCCAAGAGCCAGGAGCAGATGGACGACATGCAGATGCGTGCGTTGCAGCAGATCACTCTGGAACTCCAGTCGTTCCTGGAGGAATACAACCGCACCGCGCAGTTCGACTACATCATCGCTGTGCAGGAGGGTGGCCAAGTGTGGGTGGGCAACAAAGGCCTGGACATCACCAGTGACGTGGTGGCCGGACTGAACGCTCGACACCGCGCGAAGAAGGCTTTGGCTCCAGTACCCCCGAAGTAGCGCACTCTACGCCGCATTCCGAGCGATGAGGTAGCGCAGCCACCGGTCACGCACAGGGAAGTCGTACAGGCCGAAGCGCGGCGTTATGGATACGCTGCTCGGTAAGCCCTTCAGGGGAACTGCATCCACCGCCAGCTGATGCGTGAACCCAGCATTTGCCGCGGCCCGCACGCTCTCGTCGTCATACGATCCCGAAGGCCAGGCGAGGATCGTTGGAGCAGTCCCCTGGATCTCGTTCAGGTAGGCCCGGCTAAGTGTTAGCTCGCTGATGGTATCCGCAGCCGGAATGCGCCCCATGTCGTTGTGCCACCATCCATGCGAGCCCAGCGTTACCAAGGGATGCTGCGCGAACCGGCGCAGTTCTTCATCGCTCATCAGTTCCCAGAAGAGGCGTTCGGCCTGTAAGGGGCCGTCGACCAACGGACCCAGTTGATCATAAAGCTCTTGTTTCGGGCCCCACACGCCGCGCTGCTTGATGTGTTCGCGAAGCAACGGACCGCTACCATTTTCCGCGTAGCGCCCCTGCGCGTTCTTACGCCAGTGGCGGCCGCTCACGTGCAAGGCCTGGTCCGTGTGCCGTTCGCTCAGGTCCAGCAGATCGCCCCACAATATGCGCAGGCCGCAACGGTTGGCACCCGTAATGAAGAAGGCGGCGGGTACCTCGTATTTCTCCAACAAGGGCAGGGCATGTGTGCGGTTATTGCGCAGCCCATCATCGAAGGTGATCGCCACTGTCAACTTGTCCGGATGTCGCGCACCCTCAAGCAGGTCCGGCAAGGGCACCACGTTGTACTGGTCCGTGAACAAGCACAGGTGTCGTTCGAAGAGATCCGTTGACAGATGCCGGACATTCACGCGTTGGCAGCCGGCCTCGCCGATGCCGTGGTACATCAATACCTGCGCCTTGCCTTGGCCACCGGTGCCCACCAAGCCCCATTCCACCAAATTGCGGCGGAGGCGATGTGACCAGATCTCTGACATGTGCACAAAGTTGGGGCTTGGCCCGATC
>JBKJNF010000225.1:0-27585 GCA_046596155.1 Flavobacteriales bacterium
GGCATCGAACCACATGCACTGTGTTGTCTGCAATACGAAGCCATGTTCGTTGAGCAGCCGACCGATGTCCTGACGCCGGAAATGCGATAGATGGCGGGGCACGTCATAAGCGGCCCAGTCGTTTCCGTAATGTTGCGCGTCCCAACTTTCTCTATCAGGGACAGCAATAACAAGCAGGGCATTGGATGCCGCACGAGCATAGAGCCGTTTCAGGGTCTCTCCTGGCTGAGGCATATGCTCGAGCACATGCCACATCGTGATCACATCGAATTGGGCTAGCGGCGGAATGCTCTCCAGCTGGGGCAATACACCCAAAGCATAGTTCGCAATGGCCTGTTCTCGGGCGATCGCACTGGGCTCCACGCCGGTGGTCTGGAACCCTTGGCCTTGCAGGTGGTGAAGGAACTCACCTGTTCCACACCCCAGATCAAGTGCTTTGCCGGAAGTTGCATACTCCTGGATCAGTCTTCTTTTGCGCCTGATCGCCCGGTCTCTAACCGCCTGGTAGATTCGGTTCGTGATGCCCTTGTTCTGGTTGCTGTGCGAGATGTAGTCCGGGGATTGGTAGTAATCGCCGAGCTCGGAAGGTGGTGGCCTGGGGTTGGTAAACTGAAAGCCGCAATCTGTGCATTCTTGGATCTGGAAAAGCAGGTGTGAGACCGTGTGGTCGGTCGCATCCAGCACGTGCCGGGCTTTTTTGCCCAGGCACACCGGGCATTGGCCTAGGGATTCGAGGTACACATGTTCCACGTGGAACGATCGGAGTTTAGCGTCCAAGGTAAACAAGTAGGACGCTCAGATCAGCCGGGGAGATGCCGCTAATGCGGGAGGCTTGGCCGAGCGTGGTGGGTTTGATTCGATCTAGTTTCTGTCGTGCCTCCATGGAGAGTGATGTTAATCGGGCATATTCCATGTCGGAGTCGAGGATGACGTGTTCTAATCGTGTGAGTTTTTCGGCTGCTCCCTTTTCCTTGTCGATATAGCCTTCATACTTGGCACCGATCTCCACTTGTTCGATAACCTCTTCACGTAGGTCGCCAAAGCTATTCGCCTTGTTTCGTAATGCTTCCGAAAGCTGTTCGATGTCGTTGTAACAGATCTGTGGGCGGAGGAGCAAGCTGATCAGCTTGACCTTCTGTCTGAGCGCTTCTGTTCCACGTGGAACGATCACCGGATTGGCGTCATCTGGAGACACGCTTTCAACGGTAATGAGGGTTGTCAACTCTGCTGTCCCGCGCGCCTTTGCTTCGGCTCGGGCCATCCGGTCGGCACTGGCCAAGCCCATCTCAAAGGCTCTGGGTGTCAGCCGGAGATCGGCGTTGTCCTGGCGCAGAAGGATGCGGTATTCTGCACGGCTCGTGAACATCCTGTACGGCTCCTCAGTACCTTTCGTGATGAGGTCATCTATGAGCACACCGATGTAGGCCTCGTCGCGCGCCAGTGTGAAGGGCGCTTTTCCTTGGTTCCTGAGGTGGGCATTGATCCCGGCCATGAGCCCCTGGCAGGCAGCCTCCTCGTAACCGGTGGTCCCGTTGATCTGTCCGGCGAAGTACAGCCCCTCTACCAGTTTTGTCTCAAGCGTGTGACTCAGCTGGGTGGGGGGGAAGTAATCATATTCTACGGCATATCCTGGGCGGAACATGCGGGCGGCCGCAAAGCCCGGGAGCTGCCGTAGGGCAGCCACCTGAACATCTTCCGGAAGGCTCGTACTGAAACCGTTTATATAGGTTTCTACTGTATTCCAGCCCTCGGGTTCAACGAAGATCTGGTGGCGGTCTTTATCCGCGAAGCGGTCTATCTTGTCTTCGATGCTGGGGCAATAGCGCGGGCCTCGGCCCAGAATACGCCCATTGAACATGGGGCTTCGGTCGAAGCCACTGCGCAGTGTGTCGTGCACCTGCGGGCTGGTATAGGTGATCCAACAACTCAGTTGCCGGGTTAGCGGTTGGGTGCTGGGTAGGTAACTGAATTTTCCGGGGTGTTCGTCACCCTTTTGCTCTTCCAATGCGCTGTAGTCGATGCTTCGTCCATCAACGCGGGGTGGGGTACCTGTCTTCATGCGGCCCGCCTCGAATCCAAGTGTAACGAGTTGCTCTGTGATACCGTAGCTCGCTTTCTCTCCGGCTCTTCCGCCTCCGAAGTGCTTTTCTCCAATGTGCATCACCCCGTTCATGAAAGTTCCGCTAGTGAGGACGACGGCAGGAGCCATGAGCTGTGTTCCAAGCCCTGTTTCAACACCAATAACGATTCGCTTTCCAGAGGTGTTTATCTCCGTGATCAAGCGGACAACTGTATCCTGCAGGAAGTGAACATTTGCTGTTTGCTCCAACATATGCCTCCACTCCTTCGCAAATAGATCCCGGTCATTCTGGGTGCGAGGGCTCCACATCGCGGCCCCCTTGCTTCTGTTCAGCATGCGGAACTGCACCATGCTTCGGTCGCTCACTACACCGCTATATCCGCCCAATGCATCGATCTCCCGAACGATCTGGCCTTTGGCCACCCCACCCATAGCCGGATTGCAACTCATTTGCCCCACCACCCCCATGTTCATGGTGATCAGCAGGACCCGACTACCCAAGTTGGCTGCCGCCGCCGCCGCCTCGCAGCCAGCGTGACCCGCGCCGACCACAACTACGTCATACGATTCCTTCATGGCGCTGTTCCACGTGGAACGCGCTGGTTTGATCCCTGATCTTCAGGGATTTGTTGCGCGTTCGCGCGGCAAAGGTAGCGGCCGACAAGGCGATCAGCGTCCGTAGTAGAACACGAGGCTAGCCTTGGCCAACATTTGTTGGCCAAGATTAAAGCCTACCATGGGGGCTCCGGCCTTGGCATCTAGCCCGAGTTTATCCGTCTTCATCGCGTACACGGTGATGATGTATTGGTGCGGTCCGTGTCCTTGAGGAGGGCACGGGCCTCCGTATCCCGTGCCTCCGAAATCGGTCATGCTTTGTACTGCTTCCTTGGGCATCCCGGTCATGCCGGGACTGCCTGCCCCAGCAGGCAGTTCGTGGGTGCCTGCTGGGATATCGAAAACCACCCAGTGCCACCATCCGCTTCCCGTGGGGGCGTCCGGATCGTACATGGTGATCGCAAAGCCTTTCGTACCGTCGGGCGCATGATCCCAAGATAGCTGTGGGCTCATGTTCTTCCCTGCACATCCGAATCCGTTGAACACCTGCTCTTCAGTAGCCTGCCCACCCACGCTATTGCTCGTTACGGTGAATGTCTGGCCTTGTATGGTAAAGGCCAGGACTACGAAGGGTAGGGGTAGAAGAAAACGCTTATTCATTATTGGGAGATTTGAGTCAAATGTAAGTTCCTGATTCATGCTCCAAGGGGGTAATGGATATTGGTCGCGTGTTGAGAAATGTGCCGCTGTCGACCCGTGGGTGTTCCTAAGTTTGGAGACATGCTGCATCAGCTGGCTCTTGGGTTCGTGGTCCTGTCCCTTTCAGGATGCGCTGATAGTGATTCATCCGCCATCACGCCCTCCGCGCCTCGCACGCTGAAAGGCATTGACAACATGGCCTACATGTGGGCCAGCGTAGTGCTGGAGGGTACTACGAACGACACGGAGCGCAATCGTCCACGACCTCCGGTGAACAGTCGGATGGTGGCCATTCCTATGATCGCGATGTTCGATGCTTGGAGCCGTTTCGACAGCGTTGCGGTGCCTGTTCATTTGGCGGCGGACCGGCGACCCCGAGTGGAATGGACCGAAGCGAACAAGGAGGCCGCGATCGGCTACGCAGCCTGTCGAGCCTTGCAGGCGGTCTATTGGCAGGACAGTGCGTTGTTCGCCGCGCGGCTGAAGGAGTTCGGCTTTGATCCTGCGGACCTTAGTGTGGACCCTGCGACCGCGATCGGCTTGGGCAATCTGGCTGCGCGTGATGTTCTGGCCGCCATGCACGACGATGGCAGCAACATGTACGGCGATATGCCTGGTGCCGATACGCTTTACGGAGACTACACGCATTACCATCCGGTGAACCCACCGGATACCCTGCGGGATATTGATCGCTGGCAGCCGAAGTACTTCATGAAGGATGGACGCAAGTGGGCACCCGGTGCACTCGCTCCTCACTGGGGGAATGTTCGCCCCTTCGCCCTTGATAGTGCAAGCCAATTCCGCGCTCCGCCTCCGCCGCGCATGGGCGACCCGGACCTCGAGCGTCAAGTGCGCGAGGTGGTGGCCCTCCAGGCCGCCTTGACCAACGAGCAGAAAGCCTTGGTGGAGTTCATGCGCGATGGGCCGCGCAGTGTGCAGCAGGCCGGGCACTGGTTGATCTTTAGTCGCGATGTGAGTGTGCGGGACCGGCACACGCTGGACCAAGATGTGCAGATGTACTTCGTGGTGGGCACAACCGCAATGGACTGCTTCATTGCTTGCTGGGACACAAAGTACTTCTACGACAACTCCCGCCCTTATCAGCAGGTGCACCATCTGATGGGGGAGGAGGATATTGTGGGATGGGGCGGGCCTAACAAGGGCATGGTAAAGATGAAGGGACGGGACTGGCGTCCCTATTCTCCGGATTACTTCCTCTGTCCTCCGTTCCCCGCCTATGTGAGCGGACACAGTTGTGTGAGTGGCGGCTGCAGTAAGGCGTTGGAGCTTTTTACTGGAAGCGATGCCTATGGTGTGGTGGTCCGGCTACTTCCTGGAGCCCTGACAGAGCAGGGTTTGACGCAGGATTCCATCACGCTGCGTTTCCCCACCTTCAGCAGCACAGCTGAACAAGCCGGCTTTAGCCGCGTTCTGGGGGGATACCACATCATGGTGGATAACACGGAGGGCCTCGCCATGGGGCGCAAAGTGGCGGCAGTGGTGTTCGACAAGTGTATGCGTCACATTCGAGGAGGGGCTGGCGCGTCGCACTAACGGCACGTATCTTTCACCGTCAAAGTCGCGTTGTAATCGGCTCACATCACGCCCATGGAAGTCAAGAAGGTTGACGCCTCAGAGATCACTCACGAACAGTTCATAGAGGAGCACTGGAAGCCCGGAGTTCCGCTGGTGTTCAAGAACGCCACGAAGGTCTGGGGCGCCTACAACACCTTCTCTCCGGAGTGGTTCCGTGATCGTTTCGGCGATCGGAAGACCATTGTGGATGGAAAGGAGTACACCATGAAGGAGATCATGGACCTGGTGGAGGGCAAGGACACGAGCCGCCCGGTACCTTACCCCTGCAAATACCACATCCCGACCCAACTGCCGGAGGTGGTGCCCATGATGATGCCGATGAACATCGGTTTCGCGAAGCCCAACTGGCTTGAAAGTGCGTGGTTCAAACGGGGCTATTGGGGCGGCGCTTTGGAGCTCTTCATCGGTGGCCCGGGCGGCAAGTTCCCGTATGTCCATGTGGATTACTATCACCTCAGCGCTTGGGTGAATCAGCTATACGGCCACAAACAGTTCACCGTATGGCCGCGCGGCCAGGATGAATGCCTCTATCCGGAGCTTGGCGATGCGTGGAAAAGCAGCATTCCGGACATCGAGAACGTGGACCTAGCGAAGTATCCGAAGTACCGGAACGCCACGCCGATCACGTTCGTTGTGGGGCCGGGCGAAACGCTGTTCATCCCCTTCGGTATCTGGCATACGGCGAAGAGCTTGGAGCCTACTATTTCCGTGGCCTTCGACCTGTTGAACGACCAGAACTTTCCGCTCTTCCTGAAGGATGTGTGGGCGTTCAAGAAGCGCCAGAGCACTGCGAAAGCCGTGGCTGCGACCGGCTATGCTGCGCTCTCCGGCGCCATGTGCCGTATAGGCGATATCCTTGGCATGGAGCGGTTAAGTGTGCACAAGTGAGGCGATGTACCTTGGTGCCAGCGTAAGCCGGTTAATGGCGCGACGCCATAAGCATGGAACGCACCCCTTCGCTCTTTTTCTCCATGCTTTCCACGTGTTTCCTATTGACCGCGCCCGTCGCCTTTGCACAGTCGGGACCTCCGGATAGTACGTACCTCCGGATCCCTTTGCGTGCAGAGGCCTTGGCGGCGATGCGCTTTGATCTGAACGCCTACGGCGACACCTTACGGCGCTATCGTGATGCGCTTGAACACAGTGCTTACCGGGTAGATGCAAGCAGTAAGGAGGGTGAATCTCGTCAAGCCCAGATTGGCCTGTTGCGTGATGATGTAAAGAAACTGGACAAGGACATGAAGCGCTTGCGGAAGCTGCTGAAGCGTACACCGCCCACCACAGAGGATGCTGCACGTGCTTGCGGCGAACTGGTGTGGCGTACAAGACACCTGCGGACCCGGTTAGTGGGCGTGGGGGTCTTCCCGCGGCAATAGGACCACCGGTGACGAGCGGCCACTTGGCTGCGGAACAGGAGCTAACCGCTAATGCCTCTGCCCTGGATCACACGCAAGAGCACAGCCACCAGCGCGATCACCAACAAGAGGTGGATCAGTCCGGTAGCACTGTACACGAATACGCCCAGCAGCCAGCCAATGATCATGATCACGGCGACGATGTAAAGGAGATTGCTCATGTTATTGGTTTTGTGCCCCACCGGTGCGGATCATGTGCCAGTGAGCAGTGTGCCCATGGCGTACTAGGATCCACTCTCCACTAAGCTCACCCTCGTTCGCCTATTGGGGAGGGGATGCGTGATAATTTTCGTTCCCCACGCTGCTTTGTTCCGTGATCCGGCTCTTTCGCTAGGAGCCTGAAGGATACAAGGTGCGCGCGCCGATCATGTAGAGGACGCGACACGATAATGGGGAGATCATTCCCCTTACTGAATGTGCGGAAGGACCGATCACGCGCATGCCACGGCTCCCCCTGTTGATCTGTACGCTCTGGTATGGGGGTTGCGCTTTGGTGCTAGCAGATGCACAGAAGCCTACCCCCTATTCGGCTTAGTGACCGACAACAGCAACAGTGGCCCTCAGGTGCATCAGAACCGATGAACGTGCTAGTTGTGGACGACGAATCCGAGATCTGCCTGTTGTTACAGGCTATTCTCGCGCGTAACGGTGTGCGCTCCGCAAGCGCACACAGTCTTGCAGAGGCCCGTTCTAGGCTGAAAGCGAACACCTTCGATGGTATGTTCTTGGATGTGAACCTCCCAGATGGTCGCGGTTATGATCTCATTCCCGATCTGCGGCAGCTCCAGCCCGGGGTCCGGGTGATCGCGATCAGTGCGATGGATGAGGAGCGCGCAAAGGCGTTGGATGCCGGAGCGGACATTTTTATTTCCAAGCCGCTCGATCTGCCGACTATCTTGGGAAGCCTTTACCTAACCGGGCTTCTGGAACAACCCTTACCCACGCCCCCCAAGCCATGGCCACCAAGAGAATCTTAGTTGTTGATGATGACCAGGACATCTGTTTGCTGCTTTCCCGGTTTCTGGAAAAGCGTGGATACGCCGTCCATACAGCGGGACGTAAGAGCACGGCGCTGGCCCTGCTCAAAGAGAATACGTTCGACTTGATCCTGTGCGACCACCGGCTACCGGATGCCGACAGTTTGCAAATGCTTGCACACTTCCTCGAAAGCGCACCGGGAGTGCCTGTGATCGTTATCACGGGCTATTCCGATGTGCGCATTGCCGTAGAGCTCATGCGGAAGGGCGCGCTGGATTATGTGGTCAAGCCGCTCTATCCGGACGATATCGCATTGCGGATCGAGGACGCGCTCTCGGACCGGGTAATGAAGGAGGAGTTGCGCAAACCCGGATCCGCGCGCAGAGCGGATCAAATGGCGGCGGCTCCCGAGTTTGTGAAGGGCACGGGAGGATTCGCAACCCTGCTCGTGAAGCACATCGAATTGGTGGCCCCTACGGACCTCTCCATCCTGATCACCGGAGAAACGGGTACGGGAAAGGAATACGTGGCTAAGGAGATCCATCGCCTAAGCCCCCGCAGCGACAAACCTTTCGTCGCGTTGGATTGTGGTGCGCTGCCTGCGGACCTGGCCACCAGCGAACTATTCGGCCACGTAAAAGGCTCGTTCACCGGGGCCCTGGGCGACAAGGAGGGTTGCTTTCAACAAGCGAACGGGGGCACCCTGTTCCTCGACGAGGTGGGGAACCTAACATACGACAACCAGGTGAAGCTCCTTCGCGTTTTGCAGGAACGTCGTGTACGTCGCGTGGGGGATAACAAGGAGATCCCAGTGGACGTTCGGATCATTGTGGCCACCAACGAGGACCTTACAAAAGCGTCGGCGGACGGCCGTTTCCGCGAGGACCTGTATCATCGCCTGAACGAATTCACCATTTCTCTCCTGCCTTTGCGTGAGCGCAGGGAGGACATCACCTTATTCGCCAACCACTTCCTCAAACAAGCCGCCGTACGACTAGGCCGCCCTGCGTCCCAGTTCGCCCCGGATGTATTGGACCGACTGGTCTCGCATTCATGGATGGGGAACCTCCGGGAGTTGAACAATGTGATCAAGCGTGCCGTGCTGCTTTCCACGGGCGGCAGTGTGGAGATGGAGCAGATGCCCATCGAGATCATTGCCGGCCCTTCCATGCGTGCACGGGAGCACAACCCAGTAGCGGGTGTGCTGAACACAGATGATCTGCGGTCCGTTTCGCAGCAAGCCGAAAAGCAGGCGATCCTCACCGCCCTGGAGCGGAATGGATTCAACAAGTCGAAGACAGCAGACATGCTGAACATCGACCGCAAGACGCTGTACAACAAGCTGAGGACATTCGGTATTGAGATCTGACACACGGTCGTCCGATGTGGATCCCACACCCGGCCCCCGACCAGGATGGTATGGTGTGCTGACCGCGCGAACGCGATCGGCAAGATGATCATAACAGGACCTTGCAGATGATCCGTCGACGAAACAGAGGAGTCCCTTCGCGCATATGGCGATTTTCCCGTGCCATGTTGGAGGCGTACGTTCACGACAACACCTTCGAGATGGGGGCGGCTCTTGCGTATTACACCATCTTCTCCATCGTACCACTTCTGGTTGTGGTCATTTCCATTTCGGGCCTGATCGCCGGCCCCGACGCCATTCGCGGGCAGTTGTTCGCACAGCTCAACGGCCTGGTCGGCGCATCCACCGCACAGGCGTTGCAGGACATTTTGGGAAATGCGTACAAAAGCGGGCATGGGTGGTTGGCAACCGTTCTCGGCATCATCACTTTGCTGCTGGGCGCCACTGGCATTTTCGGAGCGTTGAAAAGCTCCTTGAACCGGATGTGGGAGATCAAGCCCAAGCCCAAGAACTCTGTAATGGCCTTCTTGGGCTCGCGTCTGTTGTCATTTTCATTCGTGCTGGGCGTTGGCTTCCTTATGGTGGTAAGCTTCGTTTTCAACGCGTTGATCGATCGCTTTTCGGACGACCTTGCGCGTGCCCTGCCCAACCTGAGCATCGTTCTGTTGGCGGGCTTCTCGTCCGTTCTTTCGATCGTTGTGGCCACAGGCGTGTTCGCGTGCCTGTTCAAATACCTGCCTGACGCGCGCATCTCCTGGCGGGATGTTCTGCCCGGAGCCTTGTTCACCACGGCCCTCTTCAGCTTAGGCAAATCCATCATCGCCATTTACTTCAACGCATCGGACCCCACATCTGTGTTCGGTGCGGCAGCGGGACTGATCTCGCTGTTGTTGTGGACCTTCTACAGCTCACAGACCTTCTTCTTGGGTGCCGAATTCGTATTCGTGTGGGCGAAGGTCCATGGGCGGCCGATCAAGCCTGCGTCGAACGCCGTGCGCGTAATGCAGCAGGAGGTGACGGTTGACCATGGACACCTAGTGGAGAAGGCAACGAAGAACGAAAAGATCGAGGACGTTCAGGCCGAAGGATCAAAGCCATGAAACAGGACACCATGAACACCTCTGCAACACTCGCGTTCTGCTTAAAGGTCTCCATGCTCCTGATCGGTTTGGTAGCCTTTTTTTCCATCCTTTACATTGGCAAGTCCATCATTGCTCCTCTGGTGTTCGCCACCATCCTAGCTATCGTGCTGAATCCGGTTGTGGGGTACCTGATGCGCATTGGGGTGAACCGGGTGGTGGCGATTGCCTTCGCGCTCTTGCTGGCCATAGCGATCATAGGCAGCATCGTCTACTTTCTATCCTCACAGGTGGCCCACTTCAGCGAGTCCTTTCCGCTGGTGAGGTCAAAGTTCAAGAGTCTCATCGATGAATCCGTTCGATGGGCCTCGCAGTATTTCAATGTCCGAGAGCCGGTGATCCGGGCGTGGTTGACCAATGCGAAGGCGAAGGCGTTGGAGGGCGCGGGCCAGTTGCTGGGTTCCACGATAAGCACCCTCGGCGATGTGTTCGCGGTGGTCTTTCTACTTCCTGTTTACATCTTCATGATCCTCTTCTACAAGCCCTTGCTTCTGGAGTTCATCGCACGGCTCTTTCCTCGCGAGCGACATGCGACTGTGGGCGAGGTGCTGGTACAAACGCGCACCATGATCCAACACTACCTCGTCGGCCTGTTGGTCGAAGCGTTGATCGTGGCGGTTCTGGATTCTATCGGTTTGATGATCATCGGCATCGACTATGCGATCTTGTTAGGCGTGACGGCGGCCTTGTTGAACATGATCCCTTACATCGGAGGCTTGGTGGCCATATCGCTGCCGCTGTTGATCGCCTTCGCCACACGGACGCCCATGACGGCGCTGCTCGTGTTGGTCGTTTACCTTGTTGTGCAGTTCATCGACAACAACATTATTGTACCCAAGGTGGTGGCCTCGCGCGTAAAATTGAACGCCCTTGTTTCCATCGTTATGGTACTCTTCGGCGGAGCCTTGTGGGGAATTGCGGGCATGTTCCTCGCGATCCCGATGACGGCCATCTTGAAGGTCGTATGCGACCGACTGGAACCAATGAGGCCCTTGGGTTATTTGCTGGGTGATGACCAACCGCACATTGGTTCAACCCTGCTAACCCTTCATCTGCCGGGCAGAGGGCCGCGGAAATGAGGCTATGGCCAGATCGTGTGCGGCGCTCTACACATGGCGCATCGAACACGCCTCTTTCGTAGGCAAAGCTCCACACGCACGCATAGGGTCGTTGGTCCACTTGTGACGTCAGCAGATTGGAAAAACCCAGACCAGACTTGGCGTGCAGCAAGGCCTGTTCATTTGTTGGGCACTGATCGTTGCGACTGGATGGCTCTTTGTTGAGGGAGGAGTGTGGCCGGTTAAAGTTCCGAAAAGCGGACGGTCGGTCGCACTAACCCTAACACCTACTACAATGGCAGAGCGTAATGAGAACCTGGGGAACCAGGACAAGACAACGCCAACTACGGCACAGCGCACTGCGGAAGACCGCGATACCACAGGGCGCCAAGGCACAAGTCAAGCCGGCTCAAAGCCAGGAGCCGACCAGGCGCGCGAGCGCAGCGACACAGCACGCCCTGCATCGGGCCGGACCGACGAGGAGGTTGTGGCCACGGAGGAGGACCAGGATGAACAGGGTGGGGGTGAGCCACGCAAACAGGACGGGAGCTCAACGGGTAGCATCCGCAGGGTGGATCAGAGCGGCCTGAACACCGGCGAGGAAGACGGCGACTTGGATACCAAGCGAACCACAACCGGAGCGGACAGTAAACCGGCCGACACGAGCGGCAACGCCGGTGGATCGAAGACCAATGCCAGTCGCTGAACCAACTGCGAAGGGACTCGCGGAAGGAACGTCTTTCCGCGGGCCCTTGCGTTGATCGAACCTGTACAACACGCCAGATCATGAAAAACACAAAACAAGGAACAACAGGCCTCCGGAAACTGCTGGAGGAACAACTGTCCGACATGTACTACGCCGAAAAACAATTGGTGAAAACGCTTCCCAAAATGGCCAAGGCCGCCACGGACAAGGCTCTTTCAGCCGCTTTTGAAGCGCACCTGAAGGAGACCGTTACGCAAGTAGAGCGCTTGGAACAGGTCTTTGGACACTTGGACAAGCCCGCAAAGGGGAAGACCTGTCCGGCCATACTTGGACTGCTTCAGGAGGGTTCCGAACTCATGGAAGAATTCGCTGGGGATGATGCGATTAATGCGGCCTTGATAGCGGCTGCGCAGAAGGTGGAACACTACGAGATCGCATCGTACGGCAGCATGTGCGCATGGGCAGAACAGTTGGGTCTGGAGAAGGTGGCCATCCTCTTGAAGGCAACACTTCAAGAGGAGCACGCTGCAGATGAAAAACTGACGGCGCTCGCCGAAGACGCAGTGAACCAAGAAGCCGCCGAAACCGAGGCAAAAAATGGTGGTCGTGAAGGAGCGTCACAAGCACCGCACACCTCCAATGGCAGGTCGAGCAGAACTGAGCGTTAATACAACTCTTACGAAGCATCAACTATTCCATGCAGCGGATCACGAAAGGCCCGAAAATGCCCAAGGACCCCTTCGTGATCCGTTGTATTGCTTCTAAATCGCTATCGACATGAGGACCAATTATCACACGATCCGGAATACGCGCACTGCGCTCCATCCATCGCCTACCAGCAGCGAGGGTCCGCGACCGAACGCGCTTCTGCGGTATGAGGAGCGCGCGTTGGTGGTCCGGATCCGCAGTCAACGCTATCGCTCGGATGAAACTCCTTATTCCTGTACCGGTAAATGAAGCGACCCCTAGGGCATATCGCTGGGGCAGAAAGTGTAGACCTTACCGACCGTTTCTGGTCCGCCCCCTTGTTGGGCATGACCTGCTTGATAGTCCTACTACTGTGGGTATAGTGTTGCGACTATGAAGTGCATTCAACCAAGGTCTGCGGCCAGTTCGTTATCCTACAGAGGTAAGCTCGGAGAGTGGGCAATCCACTCCACGATCGAGCGGAACGCAATTCCTCAAATCCTACGAAAGGAAGTGCCCAGGTGGCTATTTCAAGGCACAACAGCTCTGGCATGATGCCTGTCTCTTCAAAATAAAAAACAACCCTATCATGAACAACCTGTTGAACATCATCATCGTTCTGCTCATCGTCGGATGGTTGGTGGGCTACATCGGATTCGGTACAGCGGTCGGCAGTTTGATCCACATCCTGCTGGTCTTGGCCATCATCGGGATCGTTTATCGGCTGCTCACCGGACGCAACGCAGTCTGATCTTAACGGATCTCGCTGCGGAATCGACTTCGGTCAAACGACCCCAAAAGGAACCCTGCGCCTGTCTCTCATGCGCAGGGTTCTTTGCAGGGATATAACCCCCCGAAGAAGACCTGGAAATAGCTTCACTGGGTACGCCTGTCAGGAACTACGTTATAGTACTCTGGCGCCGAACTCCCGATTAATGTATGGCCACAAAGGTTTTCTCAATGCGGCCCAAAGCATAGGTGCCTTTTTGAACCTAATTTGCGTAAGCGTGCTATTCTCAGTATCCGAAGCAATGGTTATCCTCGCTCCCCGACCAGACCGTGATCCCGTGATCGTTTGCGGTGGATAGACTACATGCAATCTACCGGTCGATCGTTCACATCGGTATTGGTCACTTGGTCCTCTGGTCTGCGCAGATCAGGATCCCTTTCAGTCTTCGGGTTCTGATCTTGTTCTGCAGGCAATGTTCCCGCCTGCTCCCCCATGGGGTCCGCTTTGCTGGGGCGTCGGCCCAACACATTGTCACGCTTGGCGGAAGGGGCTTGAGCAAAGCGTTGGACAGGGCCATTTTTCAACAGACCATCGGCGGTCTTTTTAGAAGAGAGCGTTCGCTTTTTCATGATGCCTTACGGTGTTTGTCAGGAGGCCGCTTGTTCGTGTGCTTCAACGAACCACAGCCACTTGTCCGTACCGCGGGAGATCTCCGTGAAAATATCCATGGTGTCTGCATCCTTGCAGGCCTCGGCCTCATCAATGGAGGTCCGCACTTTTTTGCCGAAGGCTGCAAGCGCCTTGGCCACGGCGTGAACATGATCCTGGCCAGTGACGATGTGATGTGGATATTCGGGCAGGTGCGAGGTGCGGGCCGAATCCCTCACGGTTCCGAGGGCTACGCCGCCAAGTTGTACTGCGCGTTCGGCGAGCAGGTCAACATAGGCGCTCGTAGCAATGAACACCTTGTCGAACAGCTCGTGCAGTCCGATAAAATTTGGACCCTTAACGTTCCAATGGGCCTGTTTCATCTGCATCTGAAGGTCGATTGCATCGGCGAGCCGAACGTTCAACAGTGTGACGACGCGTACGCGCAGGGATGCAGGAATGTCATTCGCCGTTCGGAACATCGGATGTGCCTTGGTGGCACCAGTGATACGGGAGCTGGAGGAGCGAGTCGATCTCATGACGCAGGGGATGTGAGGGGTGTTAGTTCACCTTTCTGAAAAAGGAACGGGAGTGCTGTCCGCCGAACAGGTCCTGGGTCTCATTGCAACCGTGCAGCCAAATATGCGTGAGATAGCTGTTGAAGCCATGCAGGAAGCGGCGTTGTGCAAAGTGTGTTGGGCCACGGTCTGGATCACGCGGTTGTTCATGGTTGGATCAGTTGCGATCATCGAAAGCACCGATCATGTGCCATACAGCAGACTAAGCGCAGGTGGCTGACCTTCAGCGGAAGCCATTCGGAGAGCACCGGTCCGGCTGCAACGATGCCGTGTCTTTTTTCCTCAACAACGGGAATTCTTGCCAACGACCCCCTCGGATTTCCTGCTGTGCAACCACCTATTCGCATAAACAGGAACGGCACCCCGAGGGGCGCCGTTCTGCTTGGATGACATTTGCACCAAAGAAATGTCAGGCACAGCTTCGATCAATGACCGTCATGGTCCTTGTCGGTTTCTGTCATTTTGTCGATGTTGTCCTTGAAACGGGCCCACCAGCCTTTCACCTCATCGGAGGATGTGCGGATCTCCATCTTGGTGGATTCCCAGGTCGGGTCCGTGGCGTTCTCTGCCTTTTTGATGAGGCCATCCACGATGTCCCGCTCCTTGGTCAATTCCGCCTTCATGCTCTCCTCATGCTTGCGCTCGCTGGGCTTCAGGTCCTTGTCGGCGAGCTTCACGTTGCAATCCGCAACCTTGCTTTCAATATTGTCACGCAAGTCCCGCAGGTCCTTGAGGACATCAGCGCGGTCGGACTCCCACGCGAGCTGGGTGTTGGCCATAGTGGCATCCTCCATTTTGTCCTCTATCTTGTTCAGTTCCTTATTGGTCTCTGCTTTTTGCTCCGAAGGAGTCGTGCTGCAGCCCACGAACAGCAAGCCGCTGGCTAGGATGACCGCTGTGAAGGGGTGGTTCCGAAGGGTTTTCATGATCTGTTGGTTTTCCTGGACACTCACGAAATGTGTTCCATATAGCCAGGCGGATGGTCCTATTTTGATGAAGGCCAAGTCAGCAGGGGATTTGCGCAAAGCAGGTCGAATAAGGAGATCGTTGGAACATGGGAGATCTTGGGGAGAAGATTCCACGCTCGCGAGCAGTTCTGTACGATCCCCGCCATGGGATGGAGCGGTGATCAAGGGGCGCCACGCTCAGGACCGCCCCGTATGTTCTGCAGCATTGATCCATTGGTCTTTGATCTGCGTATACCCAAAGATGGATGTACAGCTGAGCTTCAAGGCAGGGATGGAACAATCTCGTTCAGCAGCCCGCTATTTCACATTGATCAAAAAGGACCTTCAGCGCACGCATACGGCTTCCCTTCAGCCGCGCGAATTTCTGTTCCTGAATGATGTCCTCCCGCCGATGCGCATGCGCATCTGGTCCTCCTTTGAAATGACCTTGGGGGCATTGCAAGAGATCATTCCGTGGATGCGTCGGGTCACAGACCTGGTGCATCGGTTGAGCGCTGCGCCAGAGAACGGACAGAACATACAGCAGTTCGTCCGCACGGCCATATGGCCACCGCACGTGGTGGGCACCATTTTCATGGAACGCGTGTATACGAAGGACCCGTTCACCCTGGAAGAGGAGCCTGTTGTGACGGCTGGGGTGGTGAACGGAAACACTGTACTCCTTGCGGGCAGCTCGGTTTCGTATGTTTCTCTGGCACCCCGGATCTACGGAATGAGCGTGGCACACAGTGGCAGTTTCCTGATCGAACAGGTGCAGGAGAGTTGAATCTGATCGTCCGTGCGCTTTGGAATTGTCGGCAGTACCCCGTTCATGACAGGAAAAAGCGCTGCCAGAAGAGGGCCCCGAACATCCCCCAAGCAGGTTGACCTAAGCCGCTTGGCGCCCATGGCGCGGAGAAAATTGACCGGAACACCGGTGTGTTGATCTCCGATAAGTAACAAACTCGAAGCGGATCATGCCTGTGGCCATACTGGTCGAGCATAGTGACCAAAGCGCGTGTTGGCCTGATCAAACAACCTAATTGGCCGGACGTGCCAGCCCAGAATAGCCAAGATCTTCCGCCTCGGAAGGAGTTCGTTCGGCGTCCGGGTTCATGCTTATACCCGGCGCTAAAGAAGGGTTCCGCATAGTCGCCGCCCATGGAGTGCTCCTTGAAATGGCAACGTCACCCACCAGGTCAGAGACCCGGCAGGCGACGGCCATTCAACCCATGGGCACCACCATGCCCACGAGAGTTAGGTGCCGCTTACCTTAGCGACATGCGCATCAATTCGAACGAATGGTCTCTTTTATGTCCCCGCCGGCACGTCTGGCTTGTTCAGCCACTTGACCCACTGCAACAGAAACTTCATTCGAAACACGAGCGGCCGCACTTCTTCCTTCCTTGAACATGTAGTGTATGAAGTCGCTCACTTCATCTTTGGTCATGGTGGCGGCATCGGCCAACCTACCCTTTGCCTTGTTCCATTCCTTCCGGGCCGACTCGATGCGTAGGCCCAGGTCCTCTTCCAGTTCATCGCCTTTGGCGAGAAGCGCTTCGCGCGTCTCCTTTCCCGAGCGGGGGGCCAAAAGAAGCCCTAGCGCGGCGCCAACAGCTACGCCCGCCAACAGAGCCATTGCGGTATTCCCATTTGAATTTTCCATAGTGAGGGTTGCGATATGATCGGTCAGCCTCTATGGAACCAAGAATGGGTCCAGCCACCTAGGGGCAGGTCCATCACCGCGCAACAAGCGCGTCAGCAGGGAATAATATCCAGAAATGGGATATAGGATAGCCCGCCTCCGTTGGGATAGTTCTCCACGATCATGTGGAACGAGGACAACGGCGCAAGGCGACTTCCACACGTCGCTGTGCGGGCAGGGCAGTAGCCCGAACCTCTTTCAGCTCCCTTGCGGATGGGGTTGTTCGGGAGAATGGCTAGCGCTTAGCCATCGACAGTGTGAGGATGGCGGAGGATCTGTGAAGCTCTATCTGACCGCAAGTTGCGTGCGGGAAGTATGGTCGACCACCAACCCCTCATAAAATGAAACGCATAATCGCCTCTTTATTGACGGTCCTCATCATCTATTGCAGCTGGCATGTGCACCGCACTGAGGCGGAGCGGTCCAAGATGAAGTTGGACCTGAAGGAGATCAGTCACGTGACCTATGGATTGTTCAATGTGGACGAGTGGCGCAGCATCATGAGTGTTATTATCACCCACAAGGTAATGGCGCTTGAAGTGACGCCCGAGAACCGCGAGCAGTTGAAGGCCAAGATCGAGGGCCTGATGTACAAGATGATCGAGAAAGTGGAGTCGGTGGTGAACACGAATAACCGGAGGAGCGGGTTGAAAGGTGTGTTGCGAAAGACGTTCCTTGACCTGTTCGTGGATGTGGGCGTGATCAAGCGTGGAGTTCCGAAGTACGCCGATCAAGCCCTGGACTTCCTGAACGACCCGAAGAACCGTGAGGAGCTGAAGGATGTGTTGTTACGTCAGTTCAACACGCTCGTGGATAGCACCGTGGCGCGGATGGACTATTCGTTATACAACGGCGTACTGCGTAAATATGACTGTACGGGTAAGGATGAGTGCATTGCCAAGTTATCAGCAAGCACCAAGGCGCTCGAAACGGACGGGCGCATACACTTTCTGGTCCTGATCTCTTCCGTTGTACTGCTGCTGGTGCTCCTGCTATTACGGCGTGTGCCAGATAGGACGGATCTGGTGCTCATGGTGGTCGTAGCGGTGTCGTTATTGTTAGCAGGGCTGACACTTCCCATGATCGACATCGAGGCCAGCATCAGTGAATTCTCCTTCCAGCTGCTGGGCGAACCGGTCCTGTTCCGGGACCAGGTCCTTTTCTTCCAGAGCAAGAGCATCCTGCAGGTGGTGAAGGTCCTCATCTCGGGTGGTGAAGATGTTGGCCTCGTTGTGGTGGGAGTGCTCATCCTCGCTTTCAGTGTGGCTATTCCACTTGGAAAACTGCTTACATCCCTTGTGGCCGTGCTCCTGGGGCGGGTTCCTGCGGGTATCATCCCGCACTTTCTTTTGTACAAGGCGAGCAAGTGGAGCATGGCAGACGTGCTGGTGGTGGCCATCTTCATGTCCTATATTGGATTCAGTGGCATAGTGAGCGCCCAACTCGACCAACTGGAGTCGTACAGTTCAACTGTTCACCTGCTCACCACTAATCTGTCGGAACTACAATTGGGATTCTACCTCTTCCTGAGCTACTGTCTCATGGGCCTATTGCTCTCAGTTGTTATCGAACGCAAGCTATCGGCTCCCAAGTCCGGCTCCATCAGGACCGAAGGAAGCGCCTAAGGCTTGCATGCCGGCAGCAGGCCGTGGAGCGGCTGGAACGTGCAGGGTGAGATGGGACGCAGAAAAGTAGTAGCGCCGGCCAAGTATGGCCGTCAGCGCATCACATCCTCCATACCAGCCTCCCGAAGCGCGAGCCGAAGACCGAATGGGTCATGCTGACCCTCTAGGGCGGATACGCGCAAGGGTACTCCTTGAGATACGGAGACCAGAGGACGAAGGCCAATGGCGTGCAGTGGTACGAGTGCGGAATGAGCCTTCTCTACCAGCACTTCGTTCGGCAGGGTGGAGCGGAAGAGGCCCGGTGCTTTTTGTGATATGGAGCAGATCGCATTGCGCTTATCTGAGGAGATCTTGTCCACGCGCAGAGAGAGGCCGTGCTTGCGAAGCAACATGCGTTCAACAGCATCCATGCGTGCGATCAGTTCCTTGGTCATGGTCTGGTTGTGGCCGTGGAATACACTACGCGAGCACCTCTGCGTGAGGATAGCGCTGCTTCCAGAAGTCCAGTGACTTCTTATTGCTCAGCGTGATCACGGTGCGTGCATCAAGGCGGACCTTGATGAGCTGATCGTTGATGTTGCGTAGCGTATCCGGGAGGATCATTTTTTTCTTGCGGGCCATGTGCGTGATGCTTGATAGACTCAGGTTGACAGATCACGGGCCGCGACCATTCCTGGTCAGGCGCGTGGGATGGTCGCCCACAACTGGCGCGGCCCCCACGGGGTATGTGACCGGTATACGGCATGCACGGGTGCTGAATGCTTGTAGTTAGCATTCCCCAGATCGTGGAACCCACGGTACACGCGAGCCCCTATGGCCAAATGCGGAAAGACCGACGCCCCGCAGGTCTGCGAGGCGTCGGTCCAAGTAAGTACAAAGTTGTCGGCCGATGGCCGGTCCACACGGTCAATGCTTCATCTCGTTCATCTCATGCTTTTCAGCCTTGCTCATGTTGCACATCGCATTCCACTTGGCGTACTGCTCCGCGGTGAGGATCTGCTTCATTTCAGCATCGTGCGTGGCCATGGCGGCCTTGTCCATGTGCTCATCCCTGTTCTCGCCGACCTTTTCACACGCTTTCATACAACGGGCATCGCTCTCCTTCACCAACGTGATCTGGGCGGAAGTGAGGCCCAGCACCTTCGTGGTGCTATCGTTCATCATCATGCAGGCATGTTCCATCATCATAGGCTTCTGGGTGCCCATCTGGTCCTGCGCACATACGCTACCTGCGCAGACGAACGCCAAGGCGATCATAATGGTTGCTTTCTTCATTGATGGTTGGTTTTTGGGTTGCCAGAGTTGGCATATAACTGATGCCCAGTATCATGCCATGGCTGCTCTGGGCAATTTCGCAACGCCGAGCATGAAGCCCAAATTCTCTTAGCGATCGACGATCGCCATTTCAGCCGCTACGTATTACTGGTATGTGTCGGCCTATGGCCCGACCGCTGATCATCCGCACTGTGGCAGCCGAGGTTGAAAATCCCCGCGAATGGGGCACGATGTCTCAGCGGCATGCTCACCCAGGAGGGTGCCCGGGCCGGAACCCGTCACGGAACCCGCAACTGGCGTGCCTGAACGACGGTCGCCCCGCTCTTTAGTGGCACTGGAACAAAGCTTGTACTTTTAGGAACATGCGCCCACGGTATTCCTGCACCCTACTAACCACCTCGCTTATTACAGTCGCTTTTGCGGCGCAAGCACTCCCCGCCATGCTGGAATTGCGTGTGGATGGAAAGCTGAAGATCAAAGGAGGTGATCTAAATGGTGCGCGCGCGATCATTGTCGCGGACGATGCGGGCACGGTAAGTTTGGGTGACGGGTTGGCACACTTCACCTACGCTTTACGCTTACAAACACGCTATCTGTTCACTTTCGAGCAGGAAGGCTACACAACGAAACAGGTGCTGTTCGACACGCACGTGCCCGTGGTGGATCTGGCCATGGCCCCCTTCGAGTTCCCCTTTCAGGTCATGCTGGAGCGCCCCCCTTCAGGAACGCCGGTGGAATATGCCGGCCCTGTGGGCTTCGTGCGTTTCATGCCCGAGCGGCAGGATTTTGGGTATGACACGGATTACAGGTTGAAGGACGGTCAGCCCTTATTCGATCGGGTGCGCGAGTTCCGCATTGCGGAAATGAACCTGCGGCAGCCCGTCGCCACGGTCAACAGTTCGACACACCTGCCAACCCCGGTGGAAGCGCTTCCCCCTTCAAGTCCATTACCGGCGCACGAGGCTCCACCGGTCGCGTTGAACACGCTCGCGCCAGTCTCGGCGTTATTGGCCACTGTGATCGCGCCGGTCGCTGAACCCGTCAGGGCCCCATCACCACAACCGCTTGCACCGCGGTTGCCAGCGCCGCTGCCAGTGCCCAAGGCCGCGAGCACCGCTGTTCAAAAAGTACGCAGTGCACATGTTCTGGCCAAGCCCTTGGCCTCGCCACGACCACTTGTTATACAGGCTGTCACAGCGGCCACCCCAGAGCGATCGGCACCCGTGGTCAGTGAAGACATGCGAGAGGAGGAGTTGATCATAGGTCAGACACGCGTTACCACGGTCATTCACATACAGCGCTACGGCGAGCAATTGGAATTCCGCAGAGTTGCCCACCGGTTCGGCCCGGTATTCTTCTTCAAAAATGGAAGGAGCTGCACGGCACGCGAATACGAGTTGGGCACTGATCGGCCTGGATCTTCGGTCGCTGTTTCCACAGTCGGAGATCACCAATGATATACTGCGCTCGCCCTGGAGATCGGTTGTTCCCGGCCGGGTGAACGGAATTGTGCTTGGGCAGGTGAGCGTGTACGGCCCAGGAGCCTAGGTAGTGCCCTTGGTGATCCGTCGGCCACAGCTAACTCAAAGCGCTTGCGTACAGTGGGCGACGCGATTCCCTTAGCCAGGTCAGCACCCTGAGCGTGCAGCGCTCCATTCTATGCGGCCAGCCCGGAGGACCACGTGGTCGCCGGTGAGCGATGAACGATCGTCCTGCTTTGACGTGGATCACGGCCCGAAGGGCGCTTCGCTACTGTGTGGTCGAAAGAAGGGGCGGCCGTTTACGCAATTTCCACTGGCCGGCTCGGTGGGAGCCTGTGCCGCAGAGAGTCGCGGGCGTTTATTTTTGTGTGGTGAAGTGTGCACATGTTATCCGCTCATTGGCGCACAACGATTTTCAGCACCTGAACGGGGAGAGGTGATGCGTGCCGCTTCGCCCCAATGGTCGGAAAAGCGAACGGCCCGGGAGGATCCGGGCCGTTGCCAGTGAGGAAGAGAGCGCAGGGTCACTTTACCTTCAGAACAGCATAACGGGAAAGCTTCCAGAACGCCTCGGGATCCTTGATCTCCAAGTATGCGATCATGTCATTCTCCTTTACCATGGTGTACGAGCTGGCCGGATGTTCAGTGATTAGTTCAGCTTTCTTGGACTGTACAGTGATGCGGTGCAATTCGCGCATATCTGTCTGGGTGAACTTGGATGGAACTGCATCGCTGTTCAACGAGGCACGCTTGCCGATACCGATGAATCCACCATCCTGGGAGAGCACACCCTTTTCCTCTAGTTCCTTCTCGGTGCCCATCACATAATAGGCCTTGTTCAGTTCTGTGGTCTGTTGGTCGATCACCGCTTCGCGCTTGGCCACCACAAGTTCGATGGAGTCCAGGTTGCTGTTGATCTGCTCGATCCTGAAGTCACGGGCCAGAAGACCGTCCTTCATATTGGTGATCATGCTGTCGCGTTGTGCCAGCTGCAGGTCAAGCGCCTTCAACTTGTTGCGCAAGCTCTTGGCATCGATCTTCGAACGGTCCAGGCGGGCGGTCAACTCTTTGATACGTTCGCGGCTCTCCTTCATCAGACCGTTCATCAATTGCAGGTCGCGAACGATCTTCTGCTTCTTATCCGCGCCCAATTCCTGCTCGCTGGTCTTGTTCGTGAGGATATCTCCGCGATCATCCATCATCCGGATGTTGCTCTCGATCTCGTCGAAAGAGCGGGTCATTTCGCTGATCAAGGAGTCACGTCCCTGCAGATCACCCGTCAAGCGGGCATTCTCGGCCCTTGCGGCAAGTTCGGCAGGCGAAGGTCCGGTGTCGCATGAGGCGAGCATTGCCGTGGCCACCAGGCTGGCGATCACCAAGCGGGCAGATAAAACGCTGCGGGTTGTAGGTTCGTGTGTGTTGCTCATCATGGTGGTATGTATTGGTTGTGTGTGGTTCATGGCACTGCGGGCCATGTGATCCCATGCTCATGTGCCTTATCCATGCCACGGTGTGTATTCTTCTTAGTGCATTGTCAGTCAGGGCGATCCAAGCTCGATACTGGATACCGGGTCTTGTGAGCGGGGAAGGCTTGACCCTACAATGGGCATCGATGGACCCACTTCGGGAAGGGGCCTGTGTTGGCTCTGACCCGAACGGATCAAGGCGCTGCCTCGCCAGGCTTAGCGGGATGAGGCGTACCTTCAAACGCGCTGGGCAGTGGAACGATAAATGCTCCGACCAGGAAGTCCGCGCTCCCAGATGAACCAAGGCCCCGACCACAACGAGGAGGAACGAACGAGGTCATGGATCAAGTGGGTCGCCGCCTTGGCCGTGCTAGGGTTGATGATGCTGTTGGCCATCACATACAGGAGCCTTTTAGGCCATGAGCGCCAGAACGGGATCATCGTGCATTCGTACAAGACCCTCTGTGAACTGGATGTCCTGCTGTCCACCATAAAGGATGCGGAGACCGGCACACGCGTCTACTTGCTCACGAATGACGTCAGCTTCCTGGCGCCGTACGATAGTGCATCAATTAAAGCCAAGAGGCACTTACTGGTCCTTCAGGGACTTGTTGCGCAGGATAGTGGATCCACGAATGGACTCCGACGCTTATGGGCAGCGGTGGATAGGCGATTGCAGCTCCTTACACTTCGGGTGGATCAACAGCGCACCGGTGTAACACTGACCGAAAGCGAACAGAGCCAGTTGCTCCTCCAAGGAAAGTTGGTCATGGACAGTTTGGGGACCGAGCATGGTGCGTTGGTGGACCGGCAGCGGCGGATCCTTTCGGAGGAGGAAGTGGAAGGCCGAGATCTCGCCCGCTCCGCACCGCAATTGCTAGCGGTCTTTGCCGGGCTTGCGCTGGCGTGTATTACCGCTCTCCTGATCTGGGCCTTTCGCTCAGCATATCGCGCACGCATCGCGGCGCAACTCGCTCAGCGCACGGCTACCGAACTGGCCGCACAGGTGCGTCAGCGGGAGCTGGTCGAGCTTAGTTGGAAACGCGTGCTTGACAGTTCGCCGAGCGGGATCATGGCCTTTGATGCCATCCGCGATGACGATGGGGAGATCAAGAGCTTCCAATGTACGCGGATGAACGAGGCTGCCGAGGCCATTGTGCACAGGACGACGGACCAGATGGTACGGCACAGCGTGCTGGAGATGCACCCGGAGAACGCGAGCTCTCCGTTGTTCAAGGAGTATGTGTACGTGGTGGAGACGGGAGAGCCCTTCAGGACCGAAACAGAATACGCGCGTGATGGCTTGACATCCATGCTGGCAGTGAGCGCGGTGCGCCTGCTGGATGGATTGGTCGTCACCTTCACGGACATCACAGAGAGCACGCGGCAGGCAATATTGGCCAAGGAAGGCGAGCGCTTGAGCGTTACCGGACGCTTTGCCCGTCTGGTGGGGCATGAAGTGCGCAACCCACTCACCAATATCCAGCTGGCCTTGGATCAGTTGGAATCCGAGGGGCAGCAACTGCCGGAACAACAGATCTACCTGGACATACTGCGGCGCAACGCCATGCGCATCGGGCAGCTGATCACGGAAATGCTGCACAGTAGCCGGCCGTTGGCCATGAACCTAGTACTCGGGGACGTGAACGAGGTGCTCAGGGAATCCTTTGATCGCGTGAAGGACCGATGCGAGCTGCTTGGTGCCAAGAGTGTGATGGATCTGGACCCCACGCTGGTGATGGTCCCAATGGACAAGGAAACGCTGACCATTGCCTTCACCAACTTACTCGTGAACGCCCTGGAGGCGATGGAGGAGGGCCAAGGCGAGTTGAAGATCCGTTCCGGACGCGTAAAAGGGTCGGCTCAAGTGATCATCACGGACAACGGCCGCGGGATGAGTGCCAAGGACCGGGACCGCATTTTCCAGCCCTTCTTCAGCGGCCGCACTGGAGGCATGGGTCTGGGTCTTACAGAGGCGCGTAACATATTCAACGCCCATGGCGCGTTGCTCAGCGTGGAAAGCGACCTTGGGAGGGGCACCTCGTTCCGGCTGCTGTTCCCGGCCTGAGGTTGCTTCGAGGGACAATTCTCAACGTTCATTTTGCTCGCGAGAACGTGAATTTGGCGAGCTGAACAAGAACCCTCGAGAATGGCCGACCCACTCCTGTGGCGAGCGCTTCAGTACCGCTCCAGCCAGGTGTCCTCCAGCGCTCTCATCGCCTTTCGCTTGGCCACGGTCTTGTCGCTATGTCCAAGCAGGTGCAACAATCCGTGCACCATCACGCGCCGCAATTCGTACTGGATGCTCACGTCGAAACTCCGGGCATTTTCCTTGATGCGGTCGTAGCTCATGAGCACATCGCCGCTGACGCCGGTGCCGGTCTGCCCATCGAAGGTGATCACATCCGTGTACTCATCATGCTGGAGGAAGTCGCGGTTGTATGTCAGTAGCGCCTTGTCGCTCATCAGCACATAATTCAGTTCGCCGATACTGTGGCCATGCTCCTTGGCCACCCAATGCATCCAGTTGCGCAAGCGGTCGCGGTTGCGGAACGCAGAAGGGACTTGTTGGGCAATGAAGGTGATCTGGCCGCGCGAGGCCATCACTCCTCAACGGGCGGCAAGCTGAAGGCCATGGCCACGGTGGCGCCGTTGTCGCTGAACTCCACGCTGTCGGCCAGCGCGCGCATCAAGAACACGCCGCGTCCGTGGGGCTTCTCGATGTTCTGCGGGTCGGTGGGGTCAGGCAGGTGTTCGAAGTCGAAACCGGGCCCCTCGTCGCTCACCACGAAGATGATCTTGTCTTCCTTCACTTGGTAGCCGAGGCTCACGCTCTTGGCGGGATCCAGACGGTTGCCATGATGGATGGCGTTGTTCACCGCTTCGGTGAGGGCGATGAGGATGTTGCCGTAGTGGCTCTCATGGACGCCGTGCGTCTGGCAGGCATCATCAATGAGCTTTTCGGCCAGCGCGATATTCTCCGCCTTGGCGGGGAAGTCAATGCGTTGAGTGAACTGTACGTCCTCGGTCAGGGCTCCCATCAGGCGTTATCAGGGTCGGTCAAAAGTATCGAAATACTCATTGACCTTCTGCTTGTAGTAGGGCTTCAATCCCGGGGGAACTGTTCGTAACAACTCCGATCCGCGCTCCTTGCTGCGCTGGTGGTCGAAGAAGCGGGCCGGATCGGTGTGCGGCAGGTCGCGTCCCTCCTGGCTTTCCCGCTTCTGGTCCAGCTCGCGCTCGCGCTCGGCCTTCTCGGCCTCCAGCAGGCGCACCATAATGTCCTGCTGGCGGTTGATGGTCTCCTGCGTGATGTTGCGGTTCACAATGTCCTTCTCGGTCTTTTCCATCTCCTCGGCCAGTTTCTGCAGGCCGTTGCCACTGCCTTTGCCGTCCTTGTTGAGTTCCTGTGCTGCGCGTTGCATCTCCTTACGGATGGCGGCCTGTTGCGCGGCTAGCTGGGCCAGCTGCTTGCTCATGCCGGGCATGCCGCCCGTACCAGGCTTTCCATCCATCCCCGGCTTTCCATCGCCTGGGTTCTTGTCGCCAGGCTTGGGTCCTTTGGCCTTTCCTTTTTCCAGAGCCTTCTTCATGTCCTCAAGCTGCTTGCTCAGGGCCTGCTGGTTGGCCTTCGTCTGTGCCATCTTCTTGCTGTCGCCGGGTTTGCTGCCTTTGCCACCGGGCTTTTTGCAGTTGCCGCTGCCGGGCGGACCGGGTGGCGGTTCCGCTTGCATCTGCTGCAGGGCCTCGTCCAGCAACAGCGCCAGGTTGTTCAGGCTGGTCATGGCCCGTTGTTCTCGGTCAGCGGCCTGCGGCTTCCCACGCTGATCGGCGCGGCTGATGGCCAGTTGCTCCAAGGCCTGGTCCATGTTCTCATTCACCAGGTTCATCTCGCGGTTCACCATGGCCTGCAGTTGTGGCACCCGCTTGCTCAGCGCGAAGAGCGAGTCCTCGATCACCTTGGCGTCATCGCGCATCTTCTTCTGCTGCCGACCCAGGTCCACCAAGTGCGGATCCTTTGGAGCCGTGCCGGCCAGGTCGTTCATGGAGCGCTCCTGATCAAAGCTCAATTGCACAATGTTCTCCAGCAACTGACGCAAGGCATCCATGTCCTCCTCGTGTTGCTCCTCCTCATTCTGTTGCATGGCGCTCTTCATCTGGAAGGCCAGTTGCTCCATCTCCTCACCGGCCTTCTGCTGCTTCTCACCCGCCTTGTCGTTCTGCTTCTTCTCCATCTGCTCCTGGCTCTCCTGCTGGTCCTTCTTGATCTCCTCCTCCTTCTCTTCGGTCTTCGGCAGGTCCATGGGCTTTTCCAGCTCGCTGTTCTTCTTCTCCAGTTCGTCCAGCTGTTTCTGGATGTCCTCGAACTTCTTGTTCAACACCTCCTGTTTCTGCTTTTGCTCGCTGTTGTCACCCTTTTCATTCTTCGTTTCCTCCGACAGCTCCTTCTGTTCCTCGGCCAGCTTTTCCAACTGCTCGGCAATGTCCGTGGCCTTTTGTTCCACCTCCATCTGCTTGAACTGTTCCATGGCGCGGTCCAACTCCTTCTCGATGTCCTCTTGGCTCATCTTCATGTCCTCCACCTTCTGCTGCAGATCGTCCTTGTTCATCTCATCCATCAGCTTCTGCACATCTTCGTAGAGCTTCTTCATCTCCTCGCTCAATACGTTCTGGAAAAGTTCCTGAAGCTGCTGCTGTTTCTCCATCAGGCGCTCGTCCATCTGGCGGAAGCTCTGCTGTTCCTGCTGGTTCTGTTGCAGCTGCTGGGTGGTCTTCTCGATGCGCTGTTGCAACTGTTTTTGGCGGTCCATCACGTTCTGCAACTTCTGCTTGTCCTGCCAGTTCAGC
>JBKJNF010000240.1:0-3954 GCA_046596155.1 Flavobacteriales bacterium
TGCGCCATGATGCCGATGTTGCGCGTATATCTTAGATCGCGGGCCATGTGTTCTTCGGGGACTTAGAAGCGGAAGTGGCTAAAGGCCTTGTTCGCTTCGGCCATCTTGTGTACTTCTTCTTTCTTCTTGAATGCCGCACCTTCCTCTTTGGCGGCGGCCATGATCTCGTTGGCGAGCTTCTGTGCCATGCTGCGCTCGTTGCGCTGGCGGCTATAGCCGATCAACCACTTCATCGCTAGGCTTTTCTTGCGCTCGTCGCGCACAGGCTGAGGGATCTGGAAGTTGGCACCACCCACGCGCCGGCTGCGCACTTCCACTTGGGGCGTAACGTTGGTCACCGCCTTGCGGAAGATCTCCAGACCGTCCTCGCCGGTCTTCTCGGCCACCATGTCGATGGCGGTGTAGAAGATGTCGAACGACTTGCTCTTTTTGCCGTCGTACATCAGGTTGTTCACGAACTTGGTCACTTCCGCATCGCCGAACCGAGGGTCGGGCAGAACGGTGTGTTTGACTGCTTTCTTACGCATGGCTCAGTGTCGTGCTTACTTCTTAGCTACTGCTTTCTTGCGCTTGGTGCCGTACTTGCTGCGGCGCTGGCCGCGGCCTTCAACACCTGCGGTATCCAACACACCGCGAACGATGTGGTACTTCACACCGGGCAGGTCCTTCACCCTGCCGCCGCGCACCAACACGATGCTGTGTTCCTGCAGGTTGTGACCTTCGCCACCGATGTAGGCGATCACCTCATACTTATTGGTGAGGCGCACCTTGGCCACCTTGCGGAGGGCCGAATTCGGCTTCTTCGGCGTGGTGGTGTACACCTTGGTGCACACGCCTCGACGTTGTGGGCATTCCGTCAGCGCGATCGACTTGCTTTTGTAAGTCGGCGCCGTGCGGCCTTTGCGGATGAGCTGTTGGATGGTTGGCATGAAGCTCGTTTTCTCTTGTCTGTCAGACGTTTTGGCCCATTTCCCGGGTAAAAACGGGCTGCAAATGTAGGTTTTTCCACTTACCAACCAACCCCTGTTCAATGAAAAGTTTCAGCAACCACACGGACTTGCGGGCCATGCCCCTCAGATCATCCACCGGTTATTCACCACCAATCCCCTACGGATCAGGCTTCTGGAGCATTTCAACAGCCAGACGGTGGGCGGATTGGCATGGCCATTTTTCCACCCCGCAGCAGAGTCGTGGATCCAACGATCATTACCTTTGATGGCATCATTTGATACTATTAATGCTCCCGACTTCCTACACACTTCATGCGCGGATCCTTACGTTGCTAGCCTCCGTATCACACAAACTGGGTGAGGTGAAGGCCGGACACCTGCAACGCCCCTCCCCTCTGTTGGAGCGCGCCTATCGCGTAAGCACCCTGCACGCCACCCTCGCACTAGAAGGCAACCCGCTGGACAAGAGGCCAATAGCTGAGCTCCTTGCCGGACGCTCTGCCGTTGCGCCCACCTCCGCCATCTTGGAGGTGACCAACACCCAACGCGTGCATGAACTGCTCCCGGGCTTGGACCCTTTCCTAGCCACCGACTTCCGCCGCGCCCACGGTGAACTGATGCATGGGCTGGCCATGGATGCCGGCAGCTACCGCAAAGGCCCGGTAGACGTGTTCTATGATGATCATTATGCCCCGCGCACGGCACCGGCGGACAACCTCGCCAGCCAGGTGGAGGAACTGCTGAACTTCGTGGAGACCGACGATGCACCTCTACTGATCACCAGTTGCGTGCTCCATTATGGACTGATCTACCTGCGTCCATTCTCCGCCGGCAATGGTCGGATGGGGCGGCTTTGGCAGAAGCGGGTGCTCATGCGTCAATGGCCCGTGTTCGCCTTTCTTCCCGTGGAAGCCTTCATCCTGCGCACGCTTCCCGCCTATCAGGCCTCGCTCGGCTATGCCGACATGCAGGGGGATTGCGGCAACTTCATCACGTACATGATGGAACAGATCGACGAGGCCTTGAGCGAACTGCTCGCTACACAACGACCCGTGCTCGGTGGCTCCGAGCGCGTGACCTTGTTCCTGAAGGAGAAGGAATGGGCACACTTCACGCGCAAGGAGTATCGCGCCATGTTCCCTGAACTCAGCACCGCCACGGCCAGCAGGGACCTGGCGGAAGCTACTGGGGACCGAACGCTCGAGCGGACCGGGGTCGGTCGCACGGCGTGGTATCGCGCGATGTGAGCGGAATGCCGGCCTTATGCCCTGCACAAACCCGCTGCGCTGCTGTTCATAATCTGAACAAAGCACCCTGCTGTCCCGCTTCTACCTTCGGCCCCACCTGCGGCTATAGTTGCGGTAACCTACCTGTGCAGACCGACTACCTGAAGGGCCTCAACCCCGCCCAACTCGCCGCCGTGGAGCATACCGACGGCCCCACGATGGTGATCGCCGGTGCCGGCAGCGGCAAGACCAAGGTGCTCACCGTGCGCATTGCACACCTCATGGCGGCCAAGGGCGTCGATCCCTTCCGCATCCTGTCGCTCACCTTTACCAACAAGGCCGCCAAGGAGATGAAGGCGCGCATCGCCACGTTGTTGAGCGATGTGCCCGGCAAGACCCCTGCTGAAAGGCCGGGGATCGAGGCCCGCAACTTGTGGATGGGCACCTTCCACAGCGTGTTCGCCCGCATCCTCCGCGCCGAGGCCGACAAATTGGGCTACCCGAAGGACTTCACCATCTACGACACCGACGACAGCCGCTCGCTGATCAAGACCATAGTGAAGGAGTGGCAGCTCGATGACAAGATCTACAAGGCCAACCAGGTGCACGGCCGCATCAGCATCAGCAAGAACAACCTGATCGGACCGGTAGAATACCTGGCCAACACGGAATTGATGGCGAGTGATGCATCCGCCCTGCGACCAAAGATGGGCGAGCTGTACAAGGGCTATGCGGACCGCTGCTTCCGTGCGGGCGCCATGGACTTTGATGACCTGCTCTTCAATACCAACCTGCTCTTCCGCGACTTTCCGGAGACCATGTTGAAGTACCAGGAGCGTTTCCACTACATACTCGTAGACGAGTACCAGGACACCAACTTGGCACAGTACAACATCGTGCGCACGCTGGCCAAGCGCCGCGAGAACATAACCGTGGTGGGCGATGACAGCCAGAGCATCTACGGCTTCCGCGGAGCGAACATCCAGAACATCCTCAACTTCCGTAAGGATTATCCAGACTACGCGCTGTTCAAGTTGGAACAGAACTACCGTAGCACCAAGACCATCGTGGGCGCGGCCAACAGCCTGATCGACAAGAACCGCGACCGCATTGAAAAAACGGTGTGGACGGACAATGCCCAGGGTGATCCCATAATCGTACATCGCACGCTGAGCGACAACGAAGAAGGCGGCTTCGTGGCGCACGACATCTTCGCCACGAAGATGCAGAACCAGGTACCCAACAAGGGTTTCGCGATCCTGTATCGCACCAACGCACAGAGCCGTAGCATGGAGGAGGCGTTGCGAAAACTGAACGTCCCCTACCGCATTTACGGCGGCCTCAGCTTCTATCAGCGCAAGGAGATCAAGGACCTCATCGCGTACTTCCGCCTCACCTGCAACCCGAACGATGAGGAGGCGCTGAAGCGCGTGATCAACTACCCTGTACGTGGTATCGGGCAGACGACGATCGACAAGTTGATGGTGTCCGCGAGCGAGCGCGAGATGAGCGTGTGGAACCTGCTGAACAAACACCTCGGCGACCTCGGCTTGCAGGAAGGCACCCGCAGGCGCCTGGCTGATTTCGTGCTGATGATCCGCAGCTTCCAGACGATGCTGAACGACCAAAGCGCGTACAACGTAGGCGAATACATCGCCCGCACTACGGGCCTGCTGCAGGACCTGTTCACCGACAAAACGCCCGAGGGCGTGAGCCGCTATGAGAACATCCAGGAACTGCTGAACGGTATGCGTGAATTCAGCGATCAGGTGGAGGGG
>JBKJNF010000018.1:0-6737 GCA_046596155.1 Flavobacteriales bacterium
CACGAGCGGTGTTGAAGGATCCTGCCATACTCATCCTCGACGAGGCCACCAGTGCGCTGGATACGGCCAGTGAAAAGCTCGTGCAGGACGCGTTGGACAAGCTGATGAAGGGCCGCACAAGCATCGTGATCGCTCACCGGTTGAGCACCGTCCGTAATGCTGATCGCATCCTCGTGCTGGACAAGGGCACGGTGATGGAGTCCGGCACGCATGATGAGCTGATCGCGGACACTTCTGGACTGTATTTCAGCCTGAGCCGGACACAGTTGAGCGAGGCGTGACCCAACGCGGTCCGGTGCACCGACCTACATCGCCACCTCTACCACCCGCTTGGTGGCGAAGAACTCCTCCGGGAAGAAGTCGCTGAGCGCGTGTATGCGCACCTTTTCGCGCACTGGGCCGATCTCCAGAGCAAGTTCTCCCCCCTTCAGGTAAAGTATGCGGCCCCGGCCCTTCGTTACCAGGTGCCTGGTATCGCAGATGAATTCGGGAAGCGTGGTGACCGCGCGGCTGACAATGATGTCATAGTGCCCTTTGTGCTCGGTGCTACGCACCTGTTCGGCGGTGGCGTTGGTAAGGCCCAGCCCTTCGATGACGCCTTGCACGGCCATGATCTTCTTACCGATACCGTCGATGCCGTGGAAGGTGCTTTCGGGAAATAGTATCGCCAATGGCACCAATGGAAAGCCGCCGCCCGTGCCTACATCGATGATGCGCTCACCGGGTTTGAACGCATGCACCTTAGCGATCCCTAGTGAATGCAATACGTGCCGCTCGTATAGGTGAACGATGTCCTTGCGCGAGATCAGGTTCACGCGCTCGTTCCATTCACCGTAGAGCGCTTCCAACATCCCGAAGCGCTGAAGTTGCTTCTCCGAAAGATCCGGGAAGTACGTATGGATGATGCTTACACCCAGGTCCATGTCCATTGCGTTCTAGGCGCCAATGGCGCGGACGCTTATCCGATTCAGATCGAATCCTTCCGGTGATCCAACAAGTTCTGAAGGAACTCACGAGCGCGGAAAAGTTGTGCCTTCACCGTGCCCAGCGGCAGGTCCAGCTCCTCGGCGATCTCCTCGTAGCTGTACTCTTGGTAGTAGCGTAGTTCGACCAACTGACGGTAGCGCGGCTTCAGCTTGTCCACCACCTCACGCATCACTTCGTTCTTCTGGTTGCGGATGGCCACGTCGGCCGGATCGGGGCCATGCCCCTTCAGCTCAATGTGCATCTCATCGCCATCCTCCGTGCCAATGGGCGCGTCGATGCTCATCATCTTCTTCTTCTGCTTACGGATCCAGTCGATGCAGTTGTTGGACGCGATCTTGAAGAGCCACGTGCTGAACGCGTAGTTCGGTGTGTATTGGTGCAAGCGCTTGAACGCCTTTCCGAAGGCCTCGATCGTGAGGTCCTCCGCATCATCCTTGTTGTTGATCATCTTCAACAACATGAAATAGATGGAATCGCGGTAGCGCGACATCAGTTCGGCGTAGGCCTTCTGGTCGTTGTTATCCACCGCACGTCGCACGAGCTTGAGGTCGTAGACCGCCTTCTCGCTAAGGTTCTCGCTTACTTCCATCGGCGTGGTTTGATCAGGAGCGTGCTGACGTACAGCGCGGGCTCCAAAAGTAGGAACAGCCATTCGAGGGGTATGGTGAGCCAGATGATGCCACCCGCTCCCAAACGACGCATGGCCAGCATGCGAACGGGCAGGAAGAGCAGCAGTTCAATACTGATGCCGAGCAGCGCCATACGCACATGGCCGTTGAACAGCAGGAAGAGCGATGTGGCCCAGAGGATCAGCCGGGCCATGGGCAAAAGTGTGAGCAACACCTGATGCCCGAAACGATAGAAGCGCGCCGTGGTGTAGTGCCTGCGCTTGCGGCGGATCCACGTGGAAAGGTCAGGCGTGGCGCGCGTGGTCATGAACGAGCGGCCATCTGCCACGGCAGTGGTATTCGTACGCCGCGCCACTTCGTTGATGAACAGATCATCGTCGCCGCTCATGAGCGCACTGTGGCGCGAAGGGCCCTTGGCGTTGAGGAAGGTATCCTGTGTGTAGCCTAAGTTGCGCCCCACGCCCATGTAAGGGAAGCCGGCTTGCGCGAAGCTGATGTACTGCACAGCCTTGCTGATGCCATCGTAGCGCTCCAACAGGTTGGTTATCCCTCCTCTTTTCTCATACGGACTGAAACCGATGACGATCTTTTTGCCGTCCTTGAATCCGGCGCACATGGTGCTGATCCAATCGCGTCCCACGGGCATGCAATCGGCGTCGGTCAGGATCACATGCGCATGCTTCGCGCTGCGGATACCTACTCCTAGGGCGATCTTCTTGCCGTAGCTGAACTTCTCATCGGCCTGGATGTTCACTGGCCGCATCTTCGGAAAGTTCGGCTTCATCCATTGCAACGTTTCCCAAGTGTCGTCCTCGCTGCGGTCATTCACCACCACCACTTCGAACTCTTGGTGGTCCTGGTCCATGAGGAAGGGAATGAGCTGTTGGAGGGAGTTGCTCTCGTTGCGTGCGCAGATCACCACGGTAACGGGAAGGCTGCGATCGGGCTCCACACGGGGATATTTGAAGGCCAGGCGGCTGAAGATCACGAAGTGGAAGAACGCCAATACCACCAAGGCGGCGACGAGCGCGGAGAGGAGATACGGTGCGATGAGGGACAACACGAAGGGCGCGCGTCGGGCGCGGGGCTTTGCGGCGAAGCTATCCCGGGGGGATAGGGTGGGCATGCACGGACCCTCGCAGTTATGAACAGCGGGAGCGTGGAAGAGGGCGGATCCCCTCCGCTACTTTCGCGGCCGTTCCCATGCACTTCTCCCTCCTCACTACCGACCCCAAGAGCAAAGCCCGCGCGGGCGAACTGCACACTGACCATGGCGTGGTGCCCACCCCCATCTTCATGCCTGTGGGCACACTGGGCGCCGTGAAGGCCGTTCACATGCGCGAGCTGAAGGAGGACGTGAAGGCAAGCATCATGCTCAGCAACACCTACCACCTCTACCTGCGTCCGGGCACCGAAGTGCTGGAGCATGCGGGGGGACTGCACAAGTTCAACGGTTGGGACGGTCCGATCCTCACGGACAGCGGCGGCTTCCAAGTGCATTCGCTCAGCGATATCCGTAAGATCACGGAGGAAGGTGTGAAGTTCCAAAGCCACATCGACGGCAGCCGCCACCTCTTCACTCCGGAGATCGTGATGGACATCCAACGCAGCATTGGCGCGGACATCTGCATGGCCTTCGATGAATGCACGCCCTGGCCCTGCGAGCGCGACTATGCGGAGAAGAGCATGCACATGACGCATCGCTGGCTGGACCGCTGCATCGCGCGCTTCACTAGCACCGAGCCGAAGTATGGTCATGAGCAGGCGCTGTTCCCCATTGTTCAGGGCAGCACGCTACCCGAACTGCGGAAGATCAGCAGCGAGTACATCGCCACGAAGGGCGCGCTGGGGAATGCGATCGGCGGCCTGAGCGTGGGCGAACCAGAAGAGGAGATGTACGCCATGGCCGAGTTGTGCTGCGACATCCTACCGAAGGACCGGCCGCGCTACCTGATGGGTGTCGGTACTCCGTGGAACCTGCTGGAGAACATGGCCATCGGTATCGACATGTTCGACTGTGTGATGCCCACACGCAACGGCCGCAATGGCATGCTCTTCACACGGAAAGGCGTGATGCAGATCAAGAACAAGTGCTGGGCCGATGACCATTCCGTGCTGGACCCCGACGGCACTTGCTGGGCAGATCACAACTACAGCCGCGCGCTGGTGCGCCACCTCTTCGTGACGAACGAGATGCTCGGCCTGCAGATCGCGAGCCTGCACAACCTGGCCTTCTACGTGAGCCTGATGACCGAGGCCCGCGGGCATATCCTGGCCGGCACCTTCACGGAATGGAAGACCGCCTTGCTACCACAACTGAAGAACCGGATCACGAGCTGAGGGCCGGAGGTACAGTGACGGGTACTGCTTGTCCTATGACATCCTATGCGGCGAGCATCCGGCATAGTACATCAGACATAGGACAGTCCACCATTCCACTCACACTACCGATCTTCACCCCGTGCTAAAGACGCTCGACCGGTACATCATCAGGCAGTTCCTGGGCACCTTCTTCTTCATCCTGGTGCTCATCATGGCCATCGCCGTGGTGTTCGATATCAGCGAAAAGACCGAGGACTTCAGCAAGAGCACTGCCACCTTCAAGGAGATCACGCTGGAGTACTACGTCAACTTCGTGGTGTATTACGCCAACCTGTTCAGCGGGCTGCTCATCTTCCTGGCCGTGCTGCTTTTCACCAGTCGCATGGCCGGTCGGACCGAGGTGATCGCCGCATTGAGCAGCGGCGTGAGTTTTCCGCGCTTTGTGCGCCCCTACTTCATCGCCGCCACGATCCTCACTGCACTTTCGCTGTACGTCAATGTCTTTCTACTGCCAGCAGCGAACAGTACTCGACTGGAATTTGAACGGCGCTACATCTGGAACGCGTATCGCCTCGAGGATCATCACCTGCTCCGCGAGGTGAGTCCTGGCAACATAGTTTACCTGGAGTCGATCGACATGAAATCGAAGTCGGCCAGTCGCTTCAGCATCGTGCAATGGCAGAACGGGGCCATCCGCTCGCGGCTGTCAGCTGACCGTGCGCAGTACGACACGGTGACCGGAAAATGGACCCTGTACGACTACATGCTGCGCATTTTCCCTCCCGAGACCCTGGATAGCGCGAGTCGGAACGATCACGACCCGGCGCACATGCGACTGGCCAATGTGGAGCAGATACGCCGAGGCGACCGCTTGGATACGCTCGTGGCGCTGAAGCCCAACGACCTGGGACAGCGCGTGGCCATTGCGGGTGCCATGGGTCGAAGGGAACTGGCCGAGTTCATCCAGAATGAAAAAGCGCGCGGTGGCAGCACCGTGGCCTTCTACGAAGTGGAACAGGCGAATCGCGTGGCCGCTCCCTTCGCCACCTTCGTATTCACGCTGATCGGCCTGGGCATCGCCAGCCGCAAAGTGCGCGGGGGCACCGGCGTTCACCTGGTGCTCGGTGTCATGCTGATCTTGATCTTCATCTTCATGGGCAAGATCACCACCGTGGCCGCAACGAACAGCGGGTTCAGCCCCTTGTTGGCGGTGTGGTTGCCGAACATCGTGTTCGCGGTGATCGGTGTGTGGATCTATTGGAAGGCGCCGAAGTGAGCTTCATCCCGGCCATACACGCTGGCGGCTGATGCCTTGAGGAGCATTGTGCGATCATTTTCGACCCGCGCCGTTGATCCTGGAGGTCACTTGGTCAGGGAGCGGTGATCATTCGCATGGACAATACGTTGCGACCCGTTGCATTCAATGCGGTGCAGATGGCCGCTCTATGGAAGGCTCAGTCATGGGGAGCAAAAGGGATTCGGCTGGTCGTCTTGTACAGATCCTCCATCAACATGTTCCAATAATTGCATGACCTAAACGAGATCCTGAAGCATGAATGCCAAGACCATTCGTTGTATTCGCGAACGGTTGGCCACGGATCTCGAGGCCATTTGAGCTGCCGAGTGAACTATGCTATCGAGCCGCCGACATTTTTATTTCATCGCAATGTAACGATGGTGTTTATTTAATCGTAATATTGCGTTCTATTGAATAAGACCATGGGCGTTAGCAAGACCGAACTCTTCACGGAAAAACAGAACCGGCTCGCACAATGGGCCCGCGTCCTTGGGCATCCGGCCAGGATCGCCATCCTGCAATACATGCTGGAACAACGGACATGTGTGTGTGGCAGCCTTGTCGAGGAGCTCGGCCTGGCCCAGGCCACCATCAGCCAGCACCTGCGGGAACTGAAAGATGCGGGGCTCATCAAGGGGACCGTTGAGGGTACCAGTGTGTGCTATTGCATTGAGCCGAGGACCTGGACCAAGGTGCAGGCCTCGTTCAACAAGCTCTTCGACAAATACGAACAGACCAACAGCTACGGCTGCTGATCTCCAGATCCATAAGGGCGGGATCTCCCGCACCAACTTACCAACATGAAAACACCCAAGGAAACCAAGGAAATGGTCCGTGCCAAGTACACGGAGATCGCCTTACAGGACAAGGGCACCAACGCCAGTAGCTGTTGCGGCGCGGGCGGGTGTAGTACGGAGGTCTATAATATCATGACCGACGACTACTCCGATGTTCAGGGGTATGAGCCAAGCGCGGACCTGGGCCTCGGTTGTGGCCTTCCCACACAATTCGCAGGCATCAAGCCGGGCGATACCGTGCTGGACCTCGGTAGCGGCGCTGGCAACGATTGTTTCGTAGCGCGCCACGAGACCGGTGCGGACGGCCGCGTGATCGGCGTGGACTTCACGCCCGAGATGATCGCGAAGGCCAAGGAGAACGCGAAGAAGCTGGACTACCAGAACGTGGAATTCCGGCAAGGCGACATCGAAGCGCTGCCGCTCACGAGCAGCATCGTTGACGTGGTGGTGAGCAACTGTGTGCTGAACCTCGTGCCTGACAAGCGCCAGGCTTTCAGCGAAGTGCTGCGCGTACTGAAGCCCAGTGGCCACTTCAGCATCAGCGATGTGGTGCTGAAAGGCGACTTGCCACAGAACCTGCAACAGGCCGCCGAGATGTACGCGGGTTGCGTGAGCGGTGCCTTGCAGGAGAGCGAGTACTTGGGCATCATCCATGACCTGGGCTTCGAGCAGGTGAGCGTGCAGAAGCGCAAGCCGATCATTGTG
>JBKJNF010000067.1:0-4314 GCA_046596155.1 Flavobacteriales bacterium
TGTACGTAATGGTGGTGGTACCCAGCGCGAAGGCTGTGCCGGAAGCAGGACCGGCCGTGCGTGTGATCGTCGCGCCGGAGCAATTGTCGCTCACCGTAGGTGCAACCCAGGATGCAACAGCCGTGCAGGCAGCGCCTGCGTTCACCATGATGTTAGCAGGGCAACCGCTGATCACAGGAGCAGTGATATCCACCACTGTCACTGTGAAGGAACATTGGGCCGTGTTGCCGGCGCCGTCCGTAACGCGGTGCGTTACCGTGGTGGTCCCCAGCGGGAATACGCTTCCACTGGCCAGGCCAGCGATGCGCACCGTGGTGGAACCGGAACAGTTGTCCGTACCCACAGGAACGGTGTAGGAGACAGCAGCGCTGCACGCGCCGGCAGTTGCCGGGACGGAGATGTTCGCTGGACACGCAATTGCGGGTGGTTGCGCATCGACCACCATGACGTTCTGGACACAGGTGGTCGTTTGCGTGGCCACGTCGGTGACTGTCACCGTGAACGCTTGCGAATCCGTGAAACCGTCAATATCCGTTACCGTTACCGTTACTTGGTATACGTTGTTGAGGTCTGCATCCGCTGGTGCCTCATAGTTAGGCGTTGCAGCAAAGCTGAGGATACCCGTGGCGGTAGTGATGGTGAAGTCGCCTGCATCAGGTCCTGAAAGCGAATAGGTCAGACCGCTTGCCTCCGAGCTAATATTATCATTCGTCTGCAAGTCGATCAACGCGCTTATTGCATTCTCCGCATAACTGATGGCGTTGGTCGACGCGCTGAGGTTGTTAACGATCTGCGGTGGATCGAGGTAGTTGGGCAGGCAGTAGTAACCGGATGATAATCCAAAGACCGTGGCGTTAGGAAGAACCTGGACATTATTGCCAGTGATGGCACCATACAGGACGGAGTTCGGCCAGAATTGGATCCTGTCCGCAGCGTACAACATGCCTTTCCCGATGAAATCCACCTGGATCGTGATATCATCCGCAGCCAGGATCAGGAGGTCCGATGGCGATGGGGCGGTGAATCGCGCCCTGTTGCCGACGATGAAGTCATTGCCCGAGATGATCACAAGACTTCCACTTACCACATTGATGGAAAAGTCATTGTCAGCATTGAAATCATTCGTGTGGATCACCACGTCACCGTTGATGGAGAGCGTGCTGTTGGTGCCCATCTGGAACAGACCCTGACAGCGAATGATGCGATTTCCAGTGATGGTCAACAATCCATCATTCGGGATGTTGACGGAGGTGTATTGCCGGTTCGCGCTCACCGTGGTTCCGATGTTCAAGGCGCCGTGAACACCAGTGCCCAATCCCGGAGTAACGGCCAGGGTGGAGGCCGTTGCCCCGTTCGCCGTGCAGGCGATGCCATCGCACAAGGCCGATGAACTGCCGCTCAAGCTGGGTGTGGTAAGCTGGTTGGCAACGGTATTATAGATGGTGGCTGAACTGGAGAGGACGATGCCGCCCCCGGTACTGTTCACCGGGCCGGGGAAGGCATTCGAAGGCACGCACGTGGGAATCAGTGCGGTCGGTGTATAGCCCGGAATATCCTCGGTGCTCAGTGTCCAGGTCACGGGCGTGGTTCCAACAGGATAGCTCACGGGGGCATTGTTGGAGACAGTGGCCACATCGCAGCCATAGACGGTTACCGGAGATCCCAACGCAACAGGTGTTGCCGAACATTGTCCTGAGGTCGCGTTCACGCTCACGTTTGCGGGGCAACTGATGGAAGGGCTTTGCAGATCATTCACCGTGACGTTCATCAAGCAGCTTGCGGATCGGCCCGTAGCATCGGTAACAATGAAATTCACGGTTGTAAAGCCAATTGGATACAGGCCGGAGGCATCACTGGTACCATTGAATGAGTTGACAAGGGTAAACCCACGGCACGGCGAGGTGACCAACGGTGCTGGCACTGTAACGCTCGCCGTACACATGCCCACACTGGTTGTTGTTGCGATGTTTGAAGGACAGGTCATGCCGATCTGCGAGATCTCGCGGTAATCGTAGACAGAATTGGCATTCATATCCGCAGGCGTTGTGTATCCACCAGAGCCGGATGTGATAATACCCCTAGCATTCACAAGTACAGGGTCGTTGCCTAGGCGCCCATCCGCGTTCTGGTCGGTGAAGCCCGCTTCGGTCACATCATAACAACCGTCACCATCGGAATCCAACTCCACGCCATCGTATATGTTGTCGCCATTCGTATCACGGAGCGTGTAGTCGATGGCGTTGTTCAGGTTCGCATCAACAGCCACCTTCAGGCCGGACGATGTAACACCACCGTTCAATACCCCATTGGTCTGCGGCTGGCCTGAACCCGCTTCCACCACGTCGTATATGCCGTCGTTATCGCTGTCCAGATCAAGGTAATCTGGCACACCGTCGCCATCGGTATCCAGACCCTCAATGATGTACACCTGCACATTGAGCAGGTCGATCAGGAAACACTCGTTGAAGCGCAAACTCAAGTACCGCTGGGTAGTGCCGGCAGAAGTGCGCTTATACTGGCAACGGAAACTGAATTGGTTCGTGTTCTTGTACTGGAAATAGGCCCGGTAGCGTGGATCGCTGGATATGCCCGGCGCGTCCGTGGTTCCGTCCCCGCTGATGTCGACCAAGCCACCCGGAAGCGTCTGAGCGACCAATAAGGTGGGTTGGTCCACGGCATACACCGAGGGTGATGTGAACAGGAAGGATTCCACGTCACCCGTTCCATCCACATCATAGGTGGTGCCCCCGAAGCGCGTGATCGCGGTGGCCGGTGTCGCGGTGCCCGCCAGTACGAAGGACATGTTAAAGTCGATGCCTGGTGCGCCAATGCCTGTGAAGTCGATGACCGGCTGCCATGAATCGGGCGTACCCAACGTCGCGTCATCCACGGTCACCAGGGAGGCATTTGTCATGGCCACGATCGACAGCCGCGCGTCGATGCCAGGGAGCACGTTGGAAAAGCGATAGATGGCCCCGGGCGTATTGGCTGTGCCCGACACCAACACCGGGCTCTGGAAGTTCATCGCCGGTTGCGTGCACGCAATGGTGCCGCCGCGCGAGTCAAAACCAAGGTCCTCGATGTCATCCGGAATGCCGTCATTGTCGTCGTCGATGTCGATATCATCCGTCACGCCGTCGTTGTCGCTGTCGGTCGGCGCGGCCGCAAAGGCGGAGAACTCGCTCGTGTTGTTGGTGGCCAGATTGGTGGCCGTAGCGCACACGGCGTAACCCGAAGGCACCGTTATACCGGACAAGGGGACGTTGATGATGGCCGTACCCCCGGAGTTTGTGGTGATGTTGTTCGTTCCCAGGAATGTGGTTCCCTCACCGTAACCCGAGGGATCACCGATCGGACTGGAAAAATATTCGATCCGGAACGTAGTGTTCGATGTGCTGTTGAAGGTACCTGTGATGGTGGTGTTGCCAGCAAGTGTTGTGGCGCTCGTGAGCTTGGGGAAGTTCTGCTTGCCATTCGGACCCGTGTCCGCATCACCATTGTCGTTGTAACTGACACCATCGTTGGCCAGGTCAATACCGATCAACGTGTTGCTATAAATGGAGTTGCCCAGAATGCGGTTCCCTACATCCGTCAATGAGAAAATGGCCACACCCTGTGCACCGTTGTAGGCGATCACGTTGCCGGCGCCGGCAGCCGTGCCACCGATGGTGTTGTTCGTAGCGCCCAACTGGAACTTCACACCTTGTAACGTGTTGCCCAAGCCCGCATCGCTCGCGTTCGTACCGATGTAGTTGCCCGCAACGGTGTTGTTGCTCGTGCCCGCGTCCTTGATCTCGATCCCCGCTAGGGAATTACCGCCGATCACGTTCGCCGCGCCTACCACTGTGCCGCCAATGGTGTTGTTGCTCGCCGTGTTCGCGATCAGGACCCCCTGCCCGACACTGGCGATGACCGAGGTGCCGTTGTAGCGCGTCCCGATGTTGTTGCCTTGCACCGTGTTGCCCGTGGACGCGCCGCCGCTGATGGAGATCTCCGCACCGCCATTACCCGCGATCGTGTTGCCTTGACCTGCACCAGTTCCGCCAACGATCGTGCTCGCACTGGCAGCGATATTGATACCCGTGAGCGAGTTGGCCGAAGCGGCTGTTCCCGCCACGTTCACGCCGATGTAGTTCCCTTGAATGAAGTTGCCACCCGCGTTCACCTGGATACCATCCCCCAGGAAGCGGTTGATCACAAAACCTTTGATGGTGCTGCCCGTGCTACCGGCCGCAAGTGTGAGGCCATCCACGGCTGCGCCTGCACTGGTGCCGTTCACTTCAATGATCGGTGCTGTAGCGAACAACGGATGCG
>JBKJNF010000183.1:0-9339 GCA_046596155.1 Flavobacteriales bacterium
AAGTCGGTGAAGGAGGTACACGAGAAGCTGGAGAGCGGGGAGGAGAGCGTGCATACGGCCAAGCCTTCGGCGAGCTTTACCGCGATCGTGGTGCAGATCCTTTTGGTGGACATGGTCTTCTCGTTCGACAGCATTGTAACGGCCATCGGTATGGCGAAGCATGTGGAGATCATGATCACGGCGGTGGTGATCGCCATGATCGTGATGTTCTTCTTCGCCAATGGCATCAGTGCGTTCATCGAGAAGCATCCGGCCCTGAAAATGCTGGCGCTCTCCTTCCTGACGCTTGTGGGCTTCATGCTTTTCTTCGAAGGCCTGGAGCCGGTGCATCACAGCCACATCGACAAGGGTTATGCGTACTTCGCCATGGCCTTCAGCTTCGGCGTGGAACTGCTGAACATGCGGGCGCGCTCGAAACGCGTGGTGAAGCTGAATCGGCCGGGGGCGGGCCGCTGATCACTCAGTCCTGCTGTCCGGTGAAGACGAACTGAACAAGGTTGGCACCCAGTTGTAGGGCCTTGGTGCGCAGTTCCTGGCTGTCGCCGTGCACACCGGCATCTTCCCAGCCGTCACCCAGGTCGCATTCGAAGTCGTAGAAGCACACCAGCCGGCCTTCCCAGAACAGCCCGAAGCCTTGGGGTGGGGTGCCGTCGTGTTCGTGGATCTTGGGCAGGCCACGGGGGAAGTCGTACTTCTGGTGATACACTGCATGTGCGAAGGGCAGCTCCACGAACTCCAGCTCAGGGAATACTTTTTTCATCGCTGGCCGGAGGAACTTGTCGATACCGTAGTTGTCGCTGATATGCAGGAATCCACCACCGATGAGGTAATTGCGCAGGTTATCGGATTCCTGCGCGCTGAAGATGATGTTACCGTGGCCGGTGACGTCGAGCCAGGGATACGTGAAGATGTCGGGGCTGCCGACTTCCACCGTGGGCACGTCGGGGTTGATGTTTGTGCCGATGTTGGCGTTGCAGTACTTCACCAGATTTGGCACGGCCGTAGGGTTCGCGTACCAGTCGCCGCCACCATTGTACTTGAGCACTGCGATCTGGTAGGTGCCCTGAGCGCATGAGCTCATGTGCACATGTGCACATGTCAACATGCAGATTAGGACGAGGGAGCGAACGGTCATGGCGCGAAGTTACCGTGGAAGCTGCGCGAAGTTCATCCACGTGCATGCGGCGATGGCCGCAGTCTCGGTACGCAGGCGAGCGTTGCCGAGCGAAACGGCGGCAAAGCCGTGCGCGATGAGCCGGTCTGTCTCCTCCGGTGTGAAGTCGCCTTCCGGACCGATCAGGATGAGCGCGGGTTGCGTGGGCTGATATATCTGCGTGAACGGCCGGTGTTCGCCATCGCACCAACCAAATGAACGTTGCTGCGGGATCTCGCCGGCGATCAGCTCCTGGAGGGTGATCGCTTCATCCAAGTGTGGAAGCCACGTTCGTTGCGCTTGCTTCATGGCGCTCACCAGCACGCGTTCCAGCCGATCTCGACGCAACTTGTCGCGCTCGGTGCGATCGGTGAGTAAGGGCGTGATGCGGTCGACGCCGATCTCGGTGGCCTTCTCCAGGAACCACTCGAAACGCTCCATCTGTTTGGTGGGTGATACCGCGATGTGGATCGGGGCAGAGCGCTCCGAGGCTGAGCTTGAACGCGAGGTGATGCGCACTGCACAGGCCTTGCGGTCGGCGTGGGTGATGGTCGCTTCGGCCCGGGTGCCCTTGCCATCGAGCAGGCCGATCACATCGCCTTCGCGCAAGCGCAGCACACCTGTGGCATGGCGTGCCTCCTCTTCGGAAAGCTCCACTTCGTCCGATGGCAGCGAAGGGCAGAAGAAGAGGTGTTTCATGCAGTGGAACGGGAGGCGCGGTGTTCGAGCCGCGACAAGACGAAGATCGCGCCGGTCAGCAAGAACAGGAAGGCAAAACTGGCTGCCATCGGCGCAAGTCCAGCGGATACCGGCCATTGCCAGCGCGACCAATCGCCTTGGCGGAGGTGCGGTAGGACGACGTTGAGGACCGGTCTATGTTCCTCCGTAGGCAACGAGTACCATACGGTGCTTTTCGCGGCCCAGCTCATGAACAAGCCGATGGTCGCGGCGATGAGCAGACCAGGGCGCCAAGAATGATCCGCAGCGATCTGCGGAAGTGCGGTTGCCAGGATCAGCACTGCCGCAGCGCAGAGGTGGCGCGGACCATAGGCCCAACCGCCCCACCACATGGCGTAGGCGCTCACGACCACGATATTGATCACGGCGGCGATCACCGGTATTGGAAGCGTGCGTTGTTGCTGTTGAAAGCGGGAACGAAGACCCCAGATGAGTATGACGAGCAGTACGGGCATGTAGTAGAACAGTCCGCGATAGGCGCTGAACGTAAGGCCGAAGAGGGCTTCCAGCGAAGGCAACGCGATGCCGAAGCCCTTCGACATGAAGGTGTAGTTGGCCTCGTGGGCGTAAAGCAGCTCGGTCGCATGCCCGGTCGTGGCCATGTTGTACGCGTACAGGATCAACACGAATGGGAGGCCGCCAACCACTAAGCGTGCCGTGCCGACCCAATTCCGCCGAAGCAGTAAGGATGCGACCAGCACCACGGGTATCACGGCCAGCGTGTATTCGCACAGTACGGCAGCCCCACACCAGGCACCCGCGGCAATGGCGTGTTCCTGTTCCATGGCGATGACGGCGAGCAGCAAGAAACAGGCCCCGGGCAGATGCGCATAGAACGACCCGCTGTAAACAAAGAGGAAGGACCCGTACACTGGAAGCATGGCCAGTACTGCACGCCAACGCGGATCTACATGTTCACGGGAGAGTGAGACCCAGATCAGGGTGATGATCACCGCCAAGGGAAGACTTCCGCAGAGGAAGCCGCCAAGCTGCAGGAGTCCATCGGTGAGCAGCCCATGTTCGCCACGACGAACGAGCCCGAGGCGATCGAGGAGCCACCAGATGGGCGCGACCAATAACGCTGGAAGCGGTGCCTTGTCGCTGTAGAAGTGGCCATTGAGCTGGGCCTTGTCACCGGTCATTTCCTGGTACGCATCGATCTGCAGCGTGTGGTGCTCTACGATGGCCGCCACCATGGCCGCGCGGCTCATGGTGTTGTCGTTGTGCCCCGCGTCCAGATGCCAGGAGCACAGAACGAGGTTCATTAGAAAGAAGAGTGCAACAAGCGGACGCGATGGCATCGTTCAGTCCGCGATCATTGCTTACGGAAGTCAAGCTTCCAGAAGTGGAAGTCCGGGCTGTGCAGGTCGATCTTGAAGCCGGTGACCTTGTGATCGGCGTCGAAGTTGAAGGTGATGTAGCCGGGCTCCAGGAAAGGATCGTTGTGGTTCCACTTCCACGTATCGTAATGCCAGTGTTCCAACTTTCCACTGAACAGTTCCTTGGCATGGTTGAAGGAGAGCATTGGTTGACCGCTCACCTCCTGGAGCGTGGCTTCGCCATAGACCTTATCGCTGTATTTGCCTGTGAGCGCGGACACGGCCACCGTTGGCTTCGTGCCTTTCATGTGTGCCGTTCCCCGGTCGGCAACGCGCTTCGCCTCCCGCTCGGCCCGGCGCTTCAACCTCGGCATCATATCACCTGTGGGATCGGCTTTACCGGTTCCAAGGTACTGGTCGATGAGATATTCGGTCATGGCGAACACCGAGTAGCTCTCACCATTGCCGAGGCAGATCACGGCGAGGTCCTTCTCGGGCACTACGGCATGGTTGAGGATGAAGCCTGGCATGCCACCGCTGTGGGTGATGATCTTATACCCGTCGCGGTCCTCGGTGAACCAGCCCATGGCCGCTCCATCATAGTGCTTGCCATCGGGCGCAGCTCCCGGCGGAACGGGAAAGCTCAATTGGTTGGTGGTGATGGTGGTCCATGTATCGTTGGACAGGAAGGCCTTGCCGGCCACGGTGCCTTCGTTCATCCACATGGCGTCCCACTTGGCCAGATCATTGACCGTGCTCAACACACCGCAGGCACCATCGGCTCCTTTCAAGGCCTGGTAGGGCATGCTTTTCTGCGGTGCCGATGGGTCCTGGCCTTTGCGCACATGCGGCAGCGCAACGTCGCTCATAGCGCTCAGTTCGGCTGTTTCAACGCGGCTGCGGTCCATACCGAGCGGGGTGAAGATGCGCGTTGTGATGAACTGATCCCAGCTTATGCCGCTCACGGCTTCCACCACCTGCGCTGCGCAGATGAGCATCAGGTTGCTGTAACCGAACTCGTTGCGGAACTCGTGCGTGAAGGGCTCGTGGCTGTGGCGGTCGAGGATCTCGCGAGGCGAGTAGTCCGTACCGTACCAGAGCAGATCGCCGTCGAAGGTGATCCAGCCGCTACGATGACAGAGCAGGTCGCGCACCATCATATGCTCGGTGACGTAGGGGTCAGGCGTGTTGAACCAAGGCAGATACTTTCGAACAGGATCATCGAAGCTGAGCTTGCCCTCGTCCACGAGCAGGCCGATGGCGCACGCGGTGAAGGCCTTACTGATGCTGGCGCAATAGAAGATCGAGTTCGGTGTCACCGGATCGGCCTTGGCCAGGTCAAGCTTGCCGTAGCCCTTGCTCCAGACCAGTTCGCCCTTGCTCACAACGCCCACGGCCAGTCCGGGCTGGTCGAAGGCCTGCACCGCCCGGGTGATATAGGCATCGAGGCTGTCCGTGTCGGGTGAGCGCTGGGCGGAAAGAAGGAGTGAGAGCCCGCAGGCGGCGGCGATGAGGGTGGGGCGGAGGATCATGATGCCGCGAAGGTGCACAACAGAGTGCGATCCGCAACCTAGGGGCGAGGGTCCGTACTTTCGCCGTGTATTCAACCCTTCCCATGCGCCGCATCGTCGTGATCTTCCTGCTTGTCCTGCTCCTGGTCGTGGCGGGCTTTGTCTACTTCCGCTATTCCTGGGTATTCGGTGAAGGGGCGAAGAGTGGCGAACTGAACTATGTGGTGCACAAGGGCTGGGTGTGGAAGACCTACGAGGGCAAGCTGATCCAGACGGGACTGAAGGGGCAAGGGGGCGGGATCCAGAGCAACGAGTTCATCTTCTCGGTGAAGAATGACCGCATCGCCAAGCAGCTGATGGTGAACAGTGGCAAGACCTTCAACCTGCATTATGTAGAGTACCAAGGCGCGTTGCCTTGGCGCGGCATGAGCCCTTACGTGGTGGACAGTATCATCAGCATGAGCGGATCGGCTGCCCCGGTGCCCGCGACCTTGCCATAGCGCGCTACTTCCCGCTCGCGCTCATTTTCATATCGCCTTCGGGTTCCTTTTTGGACCCTTTTAGTTCGGTGCTCGCGTCTATGCCACCAAGCACTTCCAGATTGATGCCATCGCTGAGGCCGGTCTTGATGTGGGTCTTCGTCCACTCCTTACCGTTCTTCACCTCGACGAATGCGCTATCGCCCTTGGTGTTGAAGGTCACGATGCTCTCCGGCACGGTGAGCACACTGTCCTTGCGTTCCAGCACGATGTCTGCATTGGCGCTATAGCCGCTGCGTAGCTGCTGTCCTTCTTTCAACTTCACCGCTGCGCGGATCTCGAACTGGATGGCGCCGTTCTGCTCCACCCCTTTGGGTGCGATGTACTCAAGTTCGGCATCCCATTTAGCGTTCTCGATGGCGCCCACGGTGAGGACTACGGGCATCCCCAACTTCACCTTGCCCACTTCGCTCTCATCCACGTTGCCTTGGAAGATGAGGTCGTTCATGTCGGCGATCGCGGCAATGGTGCTGCCCTCATTGAAGTTGTTACGTTCGATCACACTGTTGCCTTCTTTCACGGGCACATCCAGCACCATGCCGTTGATCGTACTGCGCACCACGGTGTTGCCAGCGCTCTTGTTGCTGACGCCGTCGCGCACCACCTTCAGCGCCTCTTGCGCGGCCTCAAGCTCCTGCTTGGCCTGTTTCACTGCCACGTCGTAGCCCTGCATCTCTGACGCGCTGATCACTCCCTTGTCCAGAAGCGGCTTGTTGCGGTCGTAGTTCACCTGGACGTTCTGTACCCCGATGTCAGCGGAGCGCACGCGCTGTTCGGCACTGCTCAGGGACATCATGTCGGGCACGATCTCGATGCGGGCGAGTGCATCTCCTTTCTTCACCTGATCGCCTGCCTTCACGTACATCTCACGCACGATGCCGCTCACCACGGGTTTGATAAGGATCTCCTTGCGAGGCACCATGCTACCGTTGGCCACGGTCTTCTTCACCACGTTGTTCTTCTTCGCTTTTTCCACGTTGAACTCGTCGGGCCGGCTGGCGCTCTTCTCGTACAGGTAGTAAAGCGTGCCCACGAACAGGGCTACGAGTCCGATGATGAGGAGATACTTGAAGATGCGTTTCATGGGTCTTTGCTGGTGTTGGGGCGGGCCCCGGAATTTCATCCGGGGTTTCCCGCCCTTACTCGGCTCTTAGTGCGTCAACGGCTTTGATGGCCAGTGCCCGTCGCGCCGGAAGAAGTCCGGCGAGGAGGCCACTGATGATGAGTACGGCGAAGGCCACGAGGGCCACAAAAAGGTCGATGCCCGGGTTCTTGAAGAAGTCGGCATCACCGGCCACAGCGCGGGCGATCTCCAACACGGCCACACCGGCGAGCAGCCCGAAGTATCCGGCGATGGATGTGAGGGTAAGGGCCTCCAACACGATCTGCGAGGTAATGGCCTTTGGCGTAGCACCGATGCTTCTTCGGATCCCGATCTCCTTGGTGCGCTCCTTGATGATCACGAGCATAATGTTGCCGATGCCGATAACACCGGCCAGCAATGTGCAGATACCTACGAACCAGCTAAGCCCGCTGATGCCCATGAACAATCCGTTCATCATACCGTACATCTCCTGCATGTTCCAGCTGCCGAAGGCATTATCATCCGTGGGATCCACCTTGTGCCTGCGGGCCATCAATGCTTTCACCTCCTTCTCGATGCGTGCGACATCCTCTCCCGGCTTGGCAATTATGCTGTACCAGTGCACCTCATTGAGGCTGTTGAAGGCCTTTTGGAAAGTGGTGAAGGGTACGTAGATCTTGGCCTCGGGATTGTCGCCCATTTCGGCGCTGCCCTTCTTCTTGGCGAGTCCCACCACCTGGAAGTACACCCCGTTGATCTTGATGTATTTGCCCATAGGGTCCTCTTTCTCGAAGAGGCGGTCGATCACGGCCTGTCCGATCACGCACACCTTGCGTTCCTCGGAAAGGTCGGCATGGTTCAGGAAGCGACCTTGGAACAGGCGCATGGATTCCACCAACAGCACCTCAGGTTCGGCGCCGTAGATAGAGAAGGCACCGATGCGGCTGTTGTAGCTCACATTGTTGCCGCCCTGCCAGCCGCCGAGCTGCAGTTGGGGGGAGCACACATCTATCCCGCTGACGTTGCGTCGGATGATCTCGGTATCCGCGTTCTCGAAATGGAACTGTCGGCCCCGTTGGAATCCCCCGTAAGGTTTGGTGGTGGGCATCGTCCAGATGAAGCAACTGTTCGTGGCAAAGCCTTCGAACCCGCCGAGCACCGCGTTCTTCAAGCCGTTGCCCATGCCCAGCATCACCACGAGCATGAAAATTCCCCAACCCACACCGAACATGGTGAGGAAGCTGCGGAGCTTATTACGGCTCAGCGTGTTCCAGATCTCGCCCCAGCGGTCGCTATCGAACATGGCTCACTCGTCGCGTAAAGCTTCAATGGGTCGGATGGCAGCGGCACGTCGTGCCGGGATGAAACCGGCGAGCGCTCCAGCGAGGACGATGGCGATGAGGGCCCACACCGCCACATCGATACGGATCGTGGGATCACGGAAGAACTCGTTACCGGGTACGAAGCCGGCGATGCCTTCCATCAGGAATACGCCGCTCACCAACCCCATCCAGCCAGCAACAGCGGTCACGAACACCGCCTCCAGCATCACCTGGCCCACCACATTGCCGGGTGTGGCACCGAGCGCCTTGCGGATGCCGATCTCACGCGTGCGTTCCTTCACCACAATGAGCATGATGTTGCTGATGCCTACGATGCCAGCGATCAAGCTGCCGATACCCACGAACCACAGGAAGGCGGTGATGCCGCCGAACACATTGCTCATGGTCTTCACGTTCTCCACATTGTTGTTCACCCACAGCGCGCGGTCGTCGGTGGGGTCGAACTCGTGACGGCGGGCAAGGGTCTGCACGGCACGGTCCTCCGCCATTTTGGCCCCCAGAATACTCGCATCTGAGAAGCTGAACATCACCTTGTCCACATCGCGTTTAGCGTTGAATACCTTTTGTGCAGCGTTGAGCGGAATGAACACGGGGCTCCGTTGCATCATGTTGTGCCCGCCGGATCCGAATTCGTAGAGGCCAACGACCAGGAAGGGTACGCCGTTCACATTCACCCATTGGTCCATAGGGTCCTCCTCCTTGAACAGTTCCTTGCGCGCATCCTCGGCGATCACGATCACCTTGCGTTGTTGCTGCTCATCCACCTCGTTGATGAAGCGGCCTTTCAGGATCTTCTGTTTCTCGAGATGCTGGCTTTCGGGCTCCACACCACGGATGCCGAAGCTTCCGAAGTTCATGCCATGCTGCAGCTGACTTTCACCGCGCCAAACGCGGTAGGTGCCGGTGACATGCTGGATCCCCGGAACCGCAGCGCGGATCGCGTCGATGTCCTCCTCCGTCAACTGGATAGTACGGTTGGCGGGCAGGCCCTTCCAGGGTTTGCTCGTTTCGCCACCGTTGATCTCGATGCTGTTGGTGGCCGTATTGCGGAAGTTGTAACTGAACCCGTTGCGCAGGCCGGCACCTGAACCAAGGAGGATGATGAGCATGAAAATGCCCCAGAATACCGCGAATCCAGTAAGCACCGCGCGCAACTTGTTCTTGCCGATGCTTTGCAGCACCTCCCCCCATTTCTCCCTATCGAACATGGGCGTCGGGGCGGTGTGCCGTGGCAGCATCCATGTGCGCAGCGAGGTTGCTGGGATCCATGTGGGCGTTCTCGATCAGCCCATCGCGCAGCCAGATCACGCGTTGGGTGGCAGCGGCGACATCCCGCTCGTGCGTAACGATCACCACGGTGATGCCCAGGTCCTTGTTCACGCTGGTGAGCAGCTTCATCACATCCTCGCTGGTCTTGGTGTCCAGCGCGCCGGTGGGCTCGTCGGCGAGGATGATCTTGGGGTCGCTGATGAGCGCGCGAGCGATGGCCACCCGTTGTTTTTGGCCGCCGCTCATCTCGTTGGGCATGTGCTTCGACCAGTCCTTCAGCCCCACGTTCTCCAACATGGCCATGGCCTGGTCGTTCCGCTTTTTACGCGGCACGCCCTGGTAGTAGAGCGGCAGCGCCACGTTCTCCATGGCGTTCTTAAAGG
>JBKJNF010000248.1:0-4051 GCA_046596155.1 Flavobacteriales bacterium
TCCCCGCGATGGCGAAATCGAACAAAGCTGTTGATGCCTTTATGGCGCAAGTGAAACAGCGTAACGGCGGCGAGCCGGAATTCCTTCAGGCCGTGCACGAAGTGGCCGAAATGGTGATCCCCTTCATCGAGGCGGATCCCAAGTACAAGGGCAAGATGCTCCTGGAGCGCATGGTGGAACCTGAGCGCACCATCATCTTCCGCATCCCTTGGGTGGATGACAAAGGCAACACGCAGGTGAACCGCGGCTTCCGCATCGAGTTCAACAGCGCTATAGGACCGTACAAAGGCGGTCTCCGCTTCCACCCCAGCGTGAACCTCAGCATCCTGAAGTTCCTGGGCTTCGAACAGACCTTCAAGAACAGCCTCACCACCCTGCCCATGGGCGGCGGTAAGGGCGGGAGCGACTTCGACCCGAAAGGCAAGAGCGACGGAGAAGTCATGCGTTTCTGCCAGAGTCTGATGAGCGAATTGTTCCGCCACATCGGCCCTGATACCGACGTGCCTGCAGGTGATATCGGCGTGGGCGGTCGCGAGATCGGCTTCATGTTCGGCCAGTACAAGCGCCTGGCGAACGAGTTCACCGGCGTGCTCACCGGCAAAGGCATCACGTGGGGCGGCTCCCTGATCCGCCCGGAAGCAACAGGCTATGGCTGCGTGTACTTCGCGGAGGAGATGATGAAGCACAACAAGACGAGCTTCAAAGGCAAAGTGGTGGCAGTGAGCGGCAGCGGCAACGTTGCGCAATACGCCATCGAAAAGGCCACCGCACTCGGCGCGAAAGTGGTCTCTGCTTCGGACAGCGATGGCAGTATCTACGATCCAGCAGGCATCGATAAGGTCAAGCTGGCCTTCCTGATGGAGCTGAAGAACGTGAAGCGCGGTCGTATCGAGGAGTACGCGAAGAAATTCAAGGGCAGTACCTACAAGAAAGGTGCACGCGTTTGGGATGTTGTGTCAAAGTGCGATGTGGCCCTGCCCTGCGCTACGCAGAACGAGCTGGATGGCAACAACGCCAAGATGCTCGTGAAGAAAGGCGTGAAGTATGTGGCCGAAGGGGCCAACATGCCGACCACACCCGAAGGCATCGCCGTGTTCGAAGCAGCCAAGGTGCTCTTCGCCCCAGGCAAGGCCAGCAACGCCGGTGGTGTCGCCACGAGCGGTCTGGAGATGAGCCAGAATAGCCAGCGCCTCGCATGGACGCGCGATGAAGTGGACGCAAAGCTCCACGGCATCATGAAGAACATCCACTCGGCATGCGTGAAGCACGGCACCGAGGGCAAGCACGTGAACTACGTGAAAGGCGCCAACATCGCCGGCTTCGTGAAAGTGGCGGATGCCATGCTCGATCAGGGCGTGGTGTGACCTCACCCCAACCCCTCTCCCATGGAGAGTGGCTTTCTTAAATGAATGAAGCCCCCCGATCCGTCGGGGGGCTTCTCTGTTAATATCGTTCGTCCGAGCTCAGCAGAATTCGTCGTACACCGTCTTCAGGTGCTCGGCGATCATCTGCGCGCTGCGTCCTTCGATGTGGTGACGCTCCACGAAGTGCACCAGCTTGCCGTCCTTGAAGAGGGCGATGCTGGGGCTGCTGGGCGGGTAGGGAAGGAAATGCTGGCGCGCCTGCATCACGGCATCGGTGTCCACCCCGGCGAATACGGTGGTGAGCTTGGCGGGGTGCTTGGCGTTCTGCAATGATCCCTTCACACCGGGACGCATGGCACCAGCGGCGCAACCGCATACGCTGTTCACCACGCACAGCACAGTGCCAGTGGTGGCCAAGGCCTTGTCTACTTGTTCGGGGGACTTGAGCTCCTCGAAGCCGACACTGATGAGGTCGGCCTTCATGGGGGCAACGAGTTCTGCTGGATACATGGGGGTAGTTGTGGTTGTTACGGTCGCGCGCTGATAGAGCGGATGTAAAAGTAGAACACTTGGCACCCCGGCCGGGTTCAACTAGCTTAAGCACATGGCCACTGAGGTGCAACGCTGGTTCGATCGCTTACCCGAGCACTGGCAGGATCGTGCCCAGCGCATCCGCGAACTCCTGCTCGATGCCGCCTCGGGCATGGAGGAGAAGTGGCTGTTCAAGAGCACACCCTTCTACCTGCACCACGGCTGGATGTGCTACCTCAACTTCAAGGATGACAAGCTGATCGTCGGATTCTGCAACGGGGTGCGAATGGTGGATCCGCAAGGTCTCTTCGCCCTGACGGAACACGCCCAGATCCGACACTACGTCCCACCCGCTCCACCTGCACCTTGGAACGAGGACGCTATCGGCTGCCTGCTGGACGAAGCGGTGATGACCAACGAGGCCATGGCTGGGGAGCGGAAGGCCAAGCGGAGGCAGCGTTGATCAGTGTTGTATGATGATCCGCTCACTCGCCTGTTGACCATTTGTGATCACACGCAGGAGGTATGGACCTGTCGCCATGTGCGAAACGTCGATGGTCTGGGTGCCGATGTTGCGGCGGTGTTCGCGGTGCAGCAGCGAGCCATCGGCGCGAAGAAGTTCGAGGGTGTATGGGTCACCTGTCGGGAGGCCGAGATCGAGTTTGATGGAAGAACGTGCAGGGTTGGGGAACACAGAACTGAGCAGTCCCTTCCGTTCCTCGATACTACCTGTACAATAGCTGACACCGGCCCGTAGGTTGTCGATCATCCACCCATCACGACCGGTCAAATTGCTCAAACTTTGGAATACGAGGCGGACCCGCATTACTGGATCATACCACCGGTGTGAGCGCTGTCCCTCATTCCAGAAAACGCCTATGCATGGTGATTCCAGCCATACGTCCTCCCATCCTGAGGATGTGCCCGTTAAGGTGAATCCGGTCCCATCCGACGACTGCCAAATGTCATTGACCCAAAGCCATTCATCCCAGTTCGTGCCATATCGATGCCAGCTGGTGTCCATGGCGTGCTGTACTTCAATGGACCCTGTGGCGGAGGAATCCATATCCCTGCGCTGTTTGAAAAGTATGCTCCTTCCAAGGTATTGGGGATCGGTGGCGAGCAGTGTGAACTCGGCATAGCACGTTGTGCTGTCCGGATAAGGAGAAACCGTATCCGTCACCAGCGCTCTTCCGACCGAATACGCGCTTGTGAAGACCGGCTTCGTCGGCACGCCCACCTGCCAACAACCCGCTGGATATACTGTATCGAGCTGCAAATTGTCGCTGGTATCGTCGAAGAACATGTGCAACGAATCACTTGGGGATTGGGCAGATGCTCCAACGCAAAGCAACATTACGGAGAAGTGGTTAAGGATTGTTCTCATCCCATGGCGTTTTCTGAAAGACCCGCGTTACGAAGTTAACGCTGCCTACAACGCCCGCTTCTTCTTGAAAAACGCCTTCATCAGGTCCGCGCAGGCCGGTTCAAGGATGCCACCGGTCACCTGCGTTTTCGGGTGAAGTAGCGTTCCACCGATGCGGCGGTAACCGGCCTTTTCATCGAAGGCGCCGAAGACGATGCGGCCGATGTGTGCCCAGTTGAGCGCACCCGCGCACATCACGCATGGCTCCACGGTCACGTAGAGCGTGCAGTCGTGCAGGTACTTGCCGCCGATGTGCTCCGCAGCGGAGGTGATGGCCTGCATCTCCGCGTGCGCGGTCACATCGTTCAAGCGCTCGGTGAGGTTGTAGCCGCGTGCGATCACCTGGTCGCGGGCCACGATCACCGCGCCGATCGGTATCTCGTCCTCGGCAAAGGCACGCTCGGCCTCGCGCAACGCCATGCGCATGAAGTGCTCATCGCTCACCGCACCGATCACTGGAGCAGCAGCTGTCTGCGTTGGAGCACGGCACCATCAGGCCCGCGCACCTCGGCGATCATGCTTCCGCGCGCAAGTCCGCTCACGTCGATCGTGTTCTGTCCGCTGGTGAGCATCACGCGCTTCACCTCGCGGCCCTGTACATCCATCAAGCGCAGCCAGCCGGAGCGGCCTTCCAAGCCGATGTTCAGGAAGGAGGTCGCGGGGATCGGTGCAATGCGGACCCCTTCGACACCAGCAAGTTCATCGGTGCCAATATTGAAGTCCGTGGTGC
>JBKJNF010000111.1:0-8941 GCA_046596155.1 Flavobacteriales bacterium
GATCCGCCTGGCTGACAGTGCGTCAGTAAGCATGCAAAAGCCCCGCTGTGGGCGGGGCTTTCCGTGAGCTGATGCGATAGGTTCAGTACTCGTCCTCATTGAAGAAAAAGTCCTCCTTGCTGGGGTAGTCGGGCCAGATCTCCTCGATGCTCTCGAAGATCTCTTCATCATCCTCAATTGCTTGCAGGTTCTCCACGACTTCCAGCGGAGCGCCGGTACGCATGGCAAAGTCGATGAGCTCATCCTTGGTGGCCGGCCAGGGAGCGTCTTCGAGGTAGGAGGCGAGTTCAAGCGTCCAGTACATGGTACGTGGGGCTGTGGTTTTTTACAGGGCCGCAAATATAGACGGGCATCGATCCGGTCAACCGGGACTTTTCAACCGTTTTGGCAAGGCTGTTTTCCCTACATTATCAAGGGTTTGTGTTCACTCAGACCCGAGGGCGCCACGGTATCTCCTCCGCGCCAAGCTGTTTTCCAAGCCACCGGGCCAGCACGAAGAGGAGGTCGCTGAGGCGATTGAGGTAGCGTACGATGATCTCCGGCAGGGCCTCTTTTTGGGCGATATGCACAACCAACCGTTCGGCCCGGCGACATACGGTGCGACAAATGTGCGCCTGGGACACGGCCTGATGGCCGCCGGGAAGGATAAAGTTGCGCATTTCCGGCAACTCCTTATCCATGGCGTCCATGGCTGCTTCCAACGCGGTGATGTCCGCCTCATCCACATGTGGAACCTTGAACTTGTCAGCTTCCTGTTCGCTCGCCGAGGCCAGACGTGATCCCAAGCTGAAGAGCTTCGCTTGTATGGCAATGATCAGGTCCTTCCGGTGTTCACCGGCCATATCGCGGAGCATGCCGAGGTGGCTGTTCAATTCGTCCAAGGTGCCATAGGCCTCAATGCGTGCATGGTCTTTCGGAACGCGGGAGCCGCCTAGCAAGCTCGTTTGGCCCTTGTCGCCGGTGCGGGTGTAGATCTTCATCCTAATAGCGCAAACGGAAATGCTGCCGTGCTTGTTCGGTGCGGAAGAACACCAGTCCAAGATCGTACAGGTCGATCGTTACCGTCACTCGCGGATGGGCTTTGATGCGCTCCCAAGCTTTCTCCATACCAGGGCTCCAATGGATGTCATCCACCACGAACACGGTGTTCGCATGCGCTTTGGACAGAAGCTGTTCGAAGTATTCGATCGTCGGCGCCTCGGCATGATGCCCGTCGATAAAGGCCATGTCCAGGCGTTCTATGCGACGGAGCACATCGGGCAGGCGGCTTCGGAAACTTCCAAGTACCGGCTCGATGTTGCGCTGCCGCATACGGTCGAAATGGTGCTGCGCGATGCGGTAGGTCTGTGGGCAGCCTTCGATGGTGATGACGTGTGCGTTCTCCGCACCATACGCCAAATAGATAGTACTGAGCCCGAAGCTGGTGCCCAGCTCTAGCACCGTGGCCGGGTCGAAGTAGCGGGCTAGGCGATAAAGCAGTTGGGCCTGGCGTGCCGGCTTGAGGCTGGTGCGCGCCATATCCGCTACGGATCGCACGGGAAGGTCCAACACTCGGCTACCTGCGCCCAGATCGTTGACGCGGATCACTTGGTCGCTTTCGAGCAGATCCTCGCGCAGGCTTTCGATCGACGCGAATTCGGGCTGTTCATCCGTGATGCGGAGCACTTCGGAGGTCAGTGCATACACGAACGGTGAATGCACGGCACGGCGTGTACGCGCTTTTACAAGGTGGCTCACCCAGCTGCCAATGCGTTGAAGATGTTCACTCATAGCCGCCACTGTTCTGCTTGCGGCGAAAGTAGGTGCTTCACCAAGCTTGAAGTTGGAGGATGGAACCGCTGGTCAACGATCCGGTGTTCGGACGTGCATCAGGACCTCACGCCCTGCTGCTGTGGTTGCATCTGCAGCTTACGTTTCGCTGCGCGGAAATAGTGTATGGGTACCCACAGCATGCCGAAGCATTCACCCCCCTCCTTCTCGATGCGTTTGTGATGGACCTTGTGGGCTCTCCGAAGCCCGAGGAAGTATGCGTTGTTGGCGCTTCGCAACCACTTTATGCGCTGGTGGATAAAGACCTCGTGCACGAAGAAGTAAGCGATGCCGTAAAGCAGGATCCCTAGGCCTATCCACAACCAGGGCGTATGTAGACCGATCAAGGAACCAGCAATGAACAGCAGCATGCTCGGTATCGCAAAGATCAGGAAGAAGGTGTCATTCCGCTCTAGGAAGCCATAGTGATCCTTCTTGTGGTGGTCGCTGTGCAGGTACCACAAGAAACCGTGCATCACATACTTGTGCGTGGCCCATGCTACCCATTCCATCAGAAAAAAGGTGGCTACCACGATTCCAAGAATGCTCCAAGTGCCCATTTCTGCGGCTAAACTAATCCGGGACTGGCGGATCGACCAGCATTGAACAGGCTCTCCAGCGTACGGAACCGGAAATCGAAGATGCTCTTCAACTTGTCGCGGACGATCCAGGTATGCATCAGGTCGCCGAGCGGACCGAACGGAAGCTCATACTCCACCTTGTCCAGCATCAGAGTACCACCGTCCTTGGCGATGAACGTGTGCTCGTGCCACCAATGCTTGTAAGGACCTTTCAGTTGCACGTCCACAAAGCGATGTGGTACTTCGGCCGTGGCGATGCAGGTGACCCACTTCAAGGGAATACCCATGAGCGGACGCACCGTATACCGGATCTGTTGACCTTCGTAGATCGGTTTGTTCTCGAACGGCCGCTGGATAACAAAGCCCATGTCGCCCGGCGTGATCTTGGCCAGGTTCAAGGGCGTGCTAAAGAAGGCCCATGCCTCCTCCACGGAGATGGGCAACCATTGTTCGCGGTGCAACGTGCGCATCATCAGCCGATCACTTGTGCGTTCGGGTAACGTTGCTTCCAGAAGGCCAGTGCTTTCTCGCTCGCTAGGGTAATTATCGTGCGTGCGTCCAAGCGCACCTTGATGGCCTTCAATCCGTGTTTCACCGGTTGGGTCAGGATCAATTTCTTTCTGCGTGCCATGGTCTTGTTCGCCCTTTGCCCGGCGTAGGCTTTCGTCAGAACAGTGTAGCTGTTTTCGTCTTCTTCGCTCCATCCTCCTCCAACGCTTCCTTATAAACGCGAAGAACGCGGTCCCTTGCTACTGTATGAACGACGATCGGCGCGCCATAGTTCGCTGTACCGTATTCCTTTACCCACCGCTTTACATACGTTAACAGTGGGTCGAACTTTTCCTGTTGTAACGTGGGGTTGAATACACGGAAGTAAGGCGCTGCATCACAGCCGCTGCCGCTGGCCCACTGCCACCCACCATTGTTACTGCTCAGTTCGAAGTCCAGCAGCTTGCGAGCGAACCACGCCTCCCCCAAGCGCCAGTTGATGAGCAGGTGTTTGGTGAGAAAGCTGGAGACCACCATTCGGACACGATTATGCATGTGGCCTGTCGCATTCAGCTCGCGCATGCCAGCATCAACGAGCGGATATCCAGTTCGCCCTTCGCACCAGGCCTCAAATCCGGCCGGGTCATCGCGCCACGGGATGCGGTCATACGCAGGTTTGAACGCGCCGCGCACCACATGGGGAAAGTGCCACATGATCTGCATGAAGAACTCTCGCCAGATGAGCTCGTTGGCGAAGGTGTCGTTCACCCCCATGGCCCTCGCCATCAATGCACGCGGGCTTACCGTGCCGAAGCGCAGATGCACGCTCATGCGCGAAGTGCCCTCTACACCTGGCGTGTTGCGCGTGTTGTGGTAGTTGCGTAGCAAAGCTTCGGGTACATGGTCCGTTGGTATCTGCAGGTCGGTCGGCTTGAAACCGATGGATGCCAGCGTGGGCATCGGAAGGGCGCGGGTCTTCCACAGCCGCTCGAGGCGCGCGTCGCTGGGGAACTGCGTAAGCATTTCCGGACGGAAGTGCGTGCGCCATTTCCGCATGTATGGGGTGAAGACGGTGTACGGCAGACCGTCGTCCTTCATGACTTCGGACCGCTCGAAGATGCTGATGTCCTTGAATGTCCTGAAGGGCACGCTGCGTTCCTTCAACAGCGCCGCTATGGCCGCGTCGCGCTCGTTCGCATAAGGCTCGTGATCATGGTTCGACGTAACACCGGTCAGGTCGTACCGATCAAGGAGCCGCTTCCAGACCTCGATCGGGCGGCCGTGTTCAACGAGCAACGTTGACCCTCGCTCTTCCAGTTGTGCCTTCAGGTCGCCTAGAGTGCGGTGCAGGAAATCCACGCGACGGTCGTCCCGGTCCTCCAGCTTGTCCAGGATGTCCGTGTCGAAGATGAAGAGCGGCAATACATCGCCATTGTCATCCAAGGCACGGAAGAGGCCATGATTGTCGGCGAGGCGCAGGTCCCGCCGGAACCAGTGGATGCTGATGCGTGGCCGGTTGCTCATGCGCACAGGCGGTGCATGAAGCGCTCCCAGACCTGCGGCCAGCATAGTTGTAGCCAAGCGGTGTATTGCTCTCCGGAAGTGCTGAGGTCATCAGCCAGGTCATTCATGCGCATCCAGCGCACGTCACTCACCTCTTCACGATCGGGGAATACGGGACCGTCATAGGTGCCGAAGAAGACATGGTCAAGCTCATGCTCATGCAGGCCGTTGCCCACCTGCGCTTTGTAGAGGAAGGTGAATTCATGGTTCACCATGCACGTGATCCCTAGTTCCTCATTCACACGGCGCACCGCGGCGGACTCCACCAGCTCACCGGGCCGGGGATGGCTGCAACAGCTGTTCGTCCACAGGCCGGAACTATGATATTTTCCATCGGCCCGGCGTTGCAAGAGCAGCCTACCAGCGCTGTTGAAGATAAAAACCGAGAAAGCGCGATGAAGTGCACCGCTGGAGTGGGCCGCCAACTTGTCCATGATGCCCACTTGCTGGTCGAGCTCATTCACGAGCACTACCTGATCAAAGGTATTGTCGGCCACGCGTTTCATAACATGCCAAGGCTGTGCCGTAGGTAGCTCGTTGTCAACAGGGCGAGCTTGCGACGGTTACGCACGCGGATCCGCTCCTGTAGGATCCGGTCCGTGGGCATTGACTTGATCTTACGGAAGAGTGCGAGGTAATAGACGTAGGCCACATACACTCCGTAACGTGAACCCTTCGGCAGTTTGCGGATCCCCAGGAGTGCAGCATCGAAGTCGTCCTGGATGTCGCGTTCAATTGCCCGCTTGTCCGCGGCCGACATGGTGCGAACATCCACTCCGGGAAAGTAGGTGCGTCCCAGGTTGTGGTGGTCGTCCTTCAGGTCGCGCAGGAAGTTGACCTTTTGGAATGCTGCACCGAGGCGCATTGCAGCAGGCTTCAGGTCCTGGTAGAGCGCATCATTGCCTTCGCAGAACACGCGCAGGCACATCAACCCGACCACCTCGGCACTGCCAAGGATATAGGTTGCATAGGAAGCCCTGTCGTGGACCGTATCCGTAAGGTCCATCTCCATACTTTGCAAAAAAGTATCGTACAATTCGCGGTCGATGCCGTAGCGGTTCACCACTTGCTGAAAGCTGTGCAGGATAGGGTTCAGGCTGATGCCTTCTGTAATGGACCGTTCCGCCTCTTCACGGAATCGGGCGAGCAGCGTGCGCTTGTCATAGTCGTGGAACGTATCCACGATCTCATCTGCAAAGCGCACGAAGCCGTATAACGCATGAATGGGCTCGCGGAAACGCCGGTTCAATGATCGCACGCCAAGCGAGAATGATGTGCTGTAGGTCAGCGTGGTTGATCGGCTGGCCTTGATGCACACCTTGTTGTAAAGGGCCATCGTGTTCATGCGACTGCGTGTTGAAGTTCTTTGAAGATGAGGTCGGCCACTACCTGTCCGCTTATCAACGACGGGGGTACGCCTGGACCGGGGACGGTCAATTGTCCGGTGTAATAAAGGCCTTCCACTTTCCGGCTCTTCATACGTGGCTTCAGCACCGCAGTCTGCCGCAGTGTGTTGGCCAAGCCGTAGGCATTGCCCCGGAAGGCGTGGTAGTCCTTTTCGAAATCCGACACGCAGTAACTGCGTTTGTATACAAGGGAAGCACGTACATCCACACCGGTGTGCTGCGTGAGACGGTCGAGCACCTTGTTCAGGTAGCGTTCGCGAACATCCTCTGGATCCAGTAGGCCGGGTGCGATGGGGATCAACGCGAACACGTTCTCATGACCTTCAGGCGCTACGGATGGATCTGTTGTGGATGGTGCCGATACGTACATCAGGGGCTCCTCGGGCCAGCGCGGCGTTCCGTAGATGTCCGCTGCATGCATGTCCAATGAGTGATCGAAGAAGAGATTATGGTGCTGCAAGGCCGGTAGACGGCGGTTGAAGCCGAGGTAGAACAGCAGCGAGGAGGGTGCCATCGTGCGATCGTCCCAATAGCTGGTACTGTATCCGCGGTGCTGTGGTTCAAGCAACTCCTGGTCAACATGGTGGTAATCGGCAGAAGCCACGATCACGTCCGCGTGCAGCTCGCCTTGTGGTGTGCGAACACCGACGGCGCGCCCATCGCGCACGATGATGCGTTCTACTGGCGTGTTGCACCGCAGTTCGGCACCTTGTTGCTCCACCACTTTCACCATGGCATCCACGATGCGGCCCATCCCCCCCATCGGATACCACGTGCCAAGTGACATGTCCGCGTAGTTCATCAAACTGTAGAGGGCAGGAGTGTCTTGTGGAGTGGCCCCTAGGAACAGTACCGGGAACTCCATCAACATCCGGAGCCGGGGGTCGGTAAAGTGGCGTTGTACATGGCTGCGCATGGAGGTGAACACGCTGCTTTTCACCATGCCTTTCAAGAGCTTGGGATGCGCGTATTCCAACCAGGAGAGCGAAGGACGTTGCACGAGTTCGCGCATGCCCAACTCATACTTCTGACGTGCCTCGGCCAGGAAGCGGTCCAATTGATGAGCAGCCCCATGTTCGACACGTTCGAACATGGCCCGCAACTCTTGCATTTTGGCCGGCACTTGCCAACGGTCGGAGTCGGAGAAAATAACCTGGTATGATGGGTCAAGCCGCAGCAGATCGTAGTGGTCCGACGGCTTCTGGTCGAAGCGAGCGAACCAGGCCTCGAACACATCAGGCATCCAATACCAACTAGGACCCATATCAAAGGTGAAGCCCTGCTCGCGCAAGACCCTTGCACGGCCTCCAGGCGTGTCGTTCTTTTCCACCACCGTCACCGATAAGCCCCGCTTCCCCAGCGATGCCGCTGCTGAAAGCCCCGAGAAGCCCGAACCAATGACGATGGCGGTCGTATTCATGACACATGTTTATCACTAAGCATGTCCATCAAGCGATGACGTGCCTGATGTATCCGGCTCTTGACCGTGCCGATTGGAATGGACAGCTTGACGGCGATCTCATGGTATTTATAGCCCTCATGATGCATCTGGAAAGGTTCGCGGAAGGTATTATCCAAGTTGTTCAAACTGGTGCGGATCTCCCGCATCTTCATGGAGCTCTCCGTGGAGGCAGGCGTCTCTACGCGGCTGGCACGTGCGTGGTCGCGTTCCACACTGTTCATCAACAGTTCTGTTCGCTTGCCACGACGATGGTCGTTGATGAAGGTGTTGCGCATGATCGTGTATATCCACGCCTTGAAATTGGTGTTGTCGGCGAACTTGTCGCGGTTGTTCAATGCACGGAGCATGCTCTCCTGTAAGAGATCTTGGGCATTGTCCCGGTCACGGGTCAAACTCAGGGCGAAATAGTACAACTGCTGGCGAAGACCGATGAGTTGCTGCTGGAATTCGATCGTTGACATGGTTGAACGGACTTGTTTATCTTTTCCGACTCAAAAGTAGAACATTGTTTAACAATAAGTCAACAAATCCTGAACAAAAGTTTTGAACGGGTCATCAAAGGATTTGTAAGTGCTTAAACCTCATGTACATACGAAAATCTTTGAGCGCCGGATCAACGACCCGATAGCGAGGACGCCCTGACTTGGGACATCGTGACGACCACCGCCGTGCACATCAGAAGGAGGTTGCCAACACCCAAGGCGCCATGCGCGGTCCACGATGCCTCCATTGCATTCCCCCACAGGTCGCTACTGCGAAGGGCATATAGAAATGCGGCAACGATGAAAAGTCCTAACGGGAATGGGGAAGGCCGTAAGAACAACCTAGCCAGAACGTAAGAGATGAGTGGAAAGGTGAACAGGAAATGTTCCTGGTCGGTGATCACGAGGTTGGGGATCAGGGCTAGCGACGACCAAAGCAGCAGGGTGAGCGCTGGTGGTCGTTGACCTATCGCCGATCGCTTGATCAGGATGCTTACCAGGTATAGAAAGAGGCCAACGATGCCAATGATCACGGACGCAGGAATGTTCCACCTGCCTTGTGACCACCGCGAGAACAGGGACCCGATCGTGTCCGGACTCTGAAGGTAGCTGCCATGTGCAAACATGGAAGCGAACCAGTCATGAGTGAGCGCATGCGTGGCCGGATGACCCAGGATAGCGATCGGTGCGAAGAGCCCGGCAAGCATGACGAGTGCAGCATACCAGAGCACCCGCCACTGGCCAAAAGCCACCAAAGGCACAGCCATCAACAACAAATACGGCTTCACGAACCAGAGCGCTCCAAGCAGCAGCCCAGCTCGACCGGGTCCCTCTTCCAGTAGGGCCTCCGTGCCCAGCACCGCGCCCAGCATGAGCCATACGTTGATATTGCCCAAATGCAGCTCGCGCGCCAGCAACACGGCAATGAACATCAAGCCAAGTATCCCCCGCAGCAAAAGGCGCGGCGCATAAGTGCCGAACACATGCCGCATGAGTACGCGCTCCAACGCGAACTGGCAGCGCATGAGTGCAACGCCAATGAACAGGAAATGGATCGCGGCCGCGATAGGAAAGGGCAGGAGCGCTGCTGGCACGAACGCGATCGCCACCATGGGCGCATACTTGTAGAAGCCTGTGTCCTGGCCAAAG
>JBKJNF010000049.1:0-7052 GCA_046596155.1 Flavobacteriales bacterium
CGTTGTGCCGATGCTCCTGGTGATCGGCTTGAGCGTTTTCTTCTTCTGGTACTTCGGACGTGAACCCGGAAGTCATACACCCTTCCTCACCGCCATCACCCATACCGAACCGAATCGAGCGATGCTCGTCGCGCTGCTGATCACCATCGTCCTTACCACGATCACCTATGCTGCCCAGAAGTATGGCGTGAAGGAGATGACCACGGACATCATCGCCGGTGGCAACGACATGATGCCCACGTTGGTGATCCTCACGCTCGCATGGTCCTTGGCCTCCATGGCGCAGGACCTGGGTTTGAACACACTGATGCAACAGCAGGTGAGCGGGGCGTTGCCTGCTTGGAGCATGGCACTGGTGCTGTTCCTCCTTTCGGCCACGGTCACTTACTTCATCGGCTCCGGCTGGGGCGCTGCGTCGTTGATCATGCCCTTCGCCATTCCCTTGGCAGCGGCCGCTGGTGCCGGAATTCCGCTGTGCGTGGCCGCCGTGATCACCGGGGGCACCTTCGGCGACGTGACTTCACCGGTAGCTGGCATGACGAACATGGCCGCGAACGTGGCCCACGCCGACCACGCCCGCTACCTGCACTACGCCACACCCTACAATTTTCTCGCAGCAGGGATCGCCGCCGCGCTCTTCTTGGGAGCAGGGCTGTTGGGTTGATCTCATGAACAGATGCGGAGCAAAGTGAGGGCTGCGCCACGATCACGGATCCATGCCATGAAACCAACCTCATCCCTCGTGCTGTCATTTTATGGCCTTGCGCTCACGCTGATCGGCGTGTACTTCATTCTGTTGCGTCCGCCGCTATTGCCCGAAGATGCCCGCTACATCGAAGCATCACTAACGCAACTCGAAGCAACTGCCCCGAACTTGTTCCATTGGCTGCACCGGGTGTTCTGGGTAATGGGTGGATATATCGCGACAACGGGCGTACTGACCCTGTACGTGGCGCGAACCTCTGTTCGGACGCGGGCGAAAGGCGTATCGGTTATTGTTGCCGTTGCGGGCCTGACCTCGATCGGTTGGATGACCACAGTGAATTTCATGATCCGGTCCGACTTCAAATGGCTCTTGCTCTGCTTGGCTGCTCTTTGGGGAGTTTCCCTTTTGCTCTATTGGATCGAAGGAAAAGGTTCAAGGAGTGAACGAACATGAACACCGATGACATCAGTAACCACCTATTCCCGAACGCTCTTCATCGGCGCAGCGCGCGAAGCGGTGTTCCCCTACCTAGATGACATTACCCAAACGGGGATGCACATGACAGGTCGCTCCGTGATGATGATGGGAAGTAAGCTGTTGCTTGAACAACGTTCGCCCGAAGCGACCGGACCGAATGCACGGTACCGTTGGCACGGCAGGATGATGGGTATACCATGGACTTCTCCATCGCGGTGACGAAGTGGATCGGGAGAAGTGTTGGGAAACAACGGGTGCTCCTCGGATGACCACCTCTCTTGGCATCGCAAGATGTTCCATCTGGAGGATGAAGGTTCCGGAACGCGCACCTCACTGAGCATCGAATACAGCCTGCCCGACCAGTGGTTCTGGGATTTCATCGCTCACATGCTCGCACCTGGGTATACGAAGTGGTGCCTGAAGGAACTTGGATGCCAGTGAACGCCCTCTCCAGTACATTGCACACTTGAACCCTTCTCTAATGGCCTCACGATACGCTCATGTCTTCACTCTGGCTGGTCTCTCGTGTATTGTTGTCGCACTCACAGCGTTCGCTCCGGAAGGTTTGGAGGGGCTCTGCGATTCGCCCGTGGTGGGCGGACACACAGGCGCGCCCGGCGAGGTGAGTTGCACAGGCTGCCATGCCGGAACTGCGAACACCGGCAACGCGCAGATCGAATTCAACATCGGCGATGCGGGCACCTACGTGCCGGGTACCCAATACACCGCCACGGTGAAGATCAAGCGCTTGGGCCGCGAGAAGTTCGGCTTCGTATGCCTGGCCTTGGAGGATGCGGGCAATGTGAATCTCGGTGGTTTCGGCCTGCTCGAAACCGTGCGCACGCGCACCTATACTGATGGCCCTCGAAACTACGTGAGCCACACGCCCTGCGGTGCCGATGCGCAGGATAGCACGGAATGGAGCTATACCTGGCAGGCGCCCTCCACCAATGTAGGCCCGGTAACGATCCACATGGCCAACCTGGTTGCCAACCACAGCCATTCCACTTCTGGCGATGAGACCTACACGCAAAGCATCACGCTCGTACCATCGGCGTTGGGTATGGCGGATGTGACCGGTACGAACACGTTCGCGGTATTTCCGAACCCGTCCACAGGTAGCATACAGGTGAACATGCCCGGAAACCGTACGTTCAATGCGCTCCGAGTGCTCGATATGGAGGGCCGCCTGGTTTCGCAACGCACCCTGAATGGGGCGCGGACCATGCAGCTGGCCACGGACGACCTGCCCGCAGGCACGTACATGCTCGAACTGATTTCGCCTGAAGGAAATGCCCAGGAGCGGTTCGTTCGGCTGCGCTGAAGGGATGTTTCGCGAAACCTATAGAGCGATCGCATCCAATTCTGCGATCTGCGCACGAACTGCGATGCGCTTTGCAGGTTCGGTGATGGTCACCGGATCTTGGAGAAGATCGCGAAGGGGGTGGCGCTAACGCTTTGAACCCCGATCGACTATGGTTGGTCAAGCGCCCTTTCCTTCTGGTAACCCGCGAGCGCCTTCTTCCCGAACTTTGAGAACACCACAGGCGTAACTATCATGTCCAGGAGCGTACTGCTGAGCAATCCGCCCAGGATAACGGTGGCCACGGGATAGAGGATCTCCTTGCCGGGGGCTTGTGCGTCAAGGGTGAGCGGGATCAGCGCGAGCGCGGCCACCAGCGCGGTCATCATCACGGGGACCAAACGTTCCAAAGAACCTCGGATGATCATTTCCTTGCTGAAGGTTTCGCCCTCGTGCTCGATCAAGTGGATGTAGTGGCTGATCATCATGATGCCGTTGCGCGAGGCGATGCCCGTGAGCGTGATAAAGCCAACAAGCGTGGCCACGCTGAACGTGCCGCCGGTGAGCCATACCGCGATCACGCTGCCCACCAACGCAAGCGGTATGTTGAGCATGATCTGCAACACGATGCGCCATGAACGGAAGTGCATGAAGAGCACGAGGTAGATGCCCGCCACCGCGAACAGGCTGAGCCAGCCGATCATTTTTGATGCGCTCCTTTGGCTTTCGAACTGTCCACCGTATTCGAGGTAGTAACCCTGCGGCAGCTTCTCCTCGCCGAGCTTGGCTTGCAGTTCCTTCACCGTGGTGCCAAGATCACGGCCCTGTACGTTACAACTGACGGTGATGCGCCGTTGCGTGTTCTCGTGGCTGATGGTGTTGATGGCGCTGGTGTACTCCACGCGGGCGATCTGGTGCAGGGGAATGAGCGAACCATCGGATGAATGCACGAGCGTGTTGCGGATGTGCTCCACATCGCTGCGTTCCTCGCTTGTGGTGCGCAGTAGGATGTCGAAGCTGCGCTGCCCGTCGAGCACCTGTCCGGTCACACGCCCGTTGTAGAATACCTCCAGGTCTTCCGCGACTTTCCCCGCCTGGATACCGTACCGCTTGAGGGCTTCGCGATCCACGGTGATGATCAATTGCGGCACCAGCACCTGCCGTTCCACTTGCACATCCACCACGCCCGGCACATCGGTGATCACTTGGGAGATGCGTGCCGCGCCGCGCCGCAGTTCACCGAGTTCGGGACCATACAGCTTGATGGCCACCTGTGCGCGCACACCACTGAGCAAGTGATCCAAGCGATGACTGATCGGCTGCCCGATGTTCACGCTCACGCCTTGTAACAACGCGAGCTGCGTGCGGATATCCGCGAGCACTTCTTCACGCCCGCGACCTTCTTCCTTTTGGAGTTCCACTTCGATCTCCGAATTGCTCACCGGCTCCACATGCTCATCCAATTCAGCGCGTCCGGTGCGACGGCTTACGAATTCTACCTCGGGCACGCGCAGGATAAGCCGCTCGGCCATGGTGCCGATACGGTTGCTCTCTTCCAACGAGGTGCCCGCCGGTGTGGACAGGTTCACCGTGAACGAACCTTCATTGAACGGCGGCAGAAATTCCGTTCCGAAGAAGGGCACCACGGCCATGGCGCCGATGATCACCAGTACGGCGGAGCCCATGATGAGCCGAGGTCGATCCAGCCCCCAATGCAACAAGCGCGTGTCCTGCTTCTTCAGCCAGCGGACCAGCCAACTCTCCTTCGCATGGCCATCGCCCTTACCGCTGCTGAGCAGGTAGCTGCACAGCACGGGTGTGACCGTGAGCGAAACCACGAGCGACGCGAGGATGCTGGTGATGTAGGCCACCCCGAGCGGCATGAAGATGCGGCCTTCGATGCCCTGCAAGGAAAAGAGCGGAAGGAACACGAGCACCACGATGATGGTGGCGTACACGATGGAGTTCCGCACCTCGCTGCTCGCGTGGTAGATGACACCCATGGTGGGCTTCGGCTCCGGAAGCGCCCGGTTCTCGCGCAGCCTTCGATGCACGTTCTCCACATCCACGATCGCATCGTCCACCAGCTCGCCGATGGCGATGGCCAAGCCGCCCAACGTGAGCGTGTTGATGCTGATGCCAAGCATCTGGAACACAATGGCCGTGATGAAGAGCGAGAGCGGGATCGCGGTGAGGGTGATCACCGTGGTGCGCACGTTCAGCAGGAAGAGGAAAAGGATGATGACCACCAGGATCGCGCCATCGCGCAGCGCATCCTCCACATTGTTGAGCGAATTCACGATGAAGTTCTTCTGCTGGAAAACGTGCGCGTTCAACTTCACATCGGCGGGCAGGGAGGTCTGTAGTTCGGCGAGCGCCTTCTCCACTTCATCGGTGAGGTCGATGGTGCTGGCACCGGGCTGTTTCTCCACGGTGAGGATCACCGAAGGCTTGCCGTTGATGCTCGCATCGCCGCGCTTCACCGTTCCGGCTTCGATCACCTGGGCCACTTGCACCAGCAGCACCGGTTTACCGTTGCGATTGGCGACCACTGTGTTTGCGATGTCGTCGCGATCGCGCGAACGACCCACCACACGGATCAACACTTCGCTGCCGTAGCGATCGAAGAAGCCACCGGTGCTGTTCTGCTCGCTTTGTTCCAAAGCGGCCAACACATCATCAATAGTGAGGCTGAACTGTTTGAGTTGCGCACTGCGCACCAGCACTTGGTATTGTTTGCGTTCGCCACCGATGGGGATCACCTGGCTCACGCCTTTGATGCTCATCAACCGGCGACGCACGGTGAAGTCGCCTAGCGTGCGCAGGTCCATCGCGCTGGTGGTATCGGCTGAAACACCGATGAGCATGATCTGCCCCATGACTGAACTGATGGGGCCCATCACGGGTGTGATCCCTTTTGGCAACGAGATCGTTTGCAAGCGTTCAGCAACGAGTTGCCGGGCGCGGTAGATCTCCGTGTTCCAATCGAACTCCACGAAGACCATTCCGATGCCGATGCTGCTGGCACTGCGCACAGCCTCCACTCCGGGTGCGCCGTTCAGCGCGACTTCCACCGGTAGCACTACTTGCGTTTCGATCTCCTCCGGCGCCATGCCGTTGGCCTCGAGGAAAATGGTGACGCGTGGCCGGTTGAGATCCGGCAGCACATCCACCGGCAGTTTGATGGCGGTGATCACGCCATAGATCATAAGCAGCAACGCAGCGGCCACCACGAACAGCCGGTTCTCCAAGGAAAAGCGGATGAGCCTGTTCAGCATCGTTCCCGGAATGATGTGAATCCTTCCGAGGGATCACACGGAGATGTGAGGAGGTCGGCGTTCGCGATGGTCATTGGGCTGTGGCGCGCTGTGGATATGCGATGCCGATCAATGGTGGTGCTCTTTCTTCTCGGCACCTGCGGAGTGGTCGTGGTCGGCTTCGCCTTCATCAGCCGATACCTCCCCGTCCTTGGCATCGATCACGAAGTCGGCAGTATGCACTTTTCCTCCCGTCTGGAATTGGAAGAATGCGCGGTACAAGCCGGGCTCGCCGAAGTTGGCGTGCAGATCAAGCTGGCCGTTCTCCATTTCCGGATGCACATGGATATAACGCTGTCCATCGGCGCTGATGATCACCAGATGCCCCTTGGTGCCCATGATGTTTTCGAGTGTTGCAGCGTTGACGAGCTTGTCGGCTTTCTTGATCGGCGCGCCCATGTGGTTCACGCCTTTCGCGTAGAACGTTCCGCCTTCCGCTGTCAACGCCACTTTGTACCCATCAACGTCGGCGGTCAAACGCTGGCTGGAGTAGGACACGGTCTTCGCCGGTGTTCCGGCCACTTTCATCTCCAACCGGTTCACCGTATTGCTCGCACCTGTTGGCGTGTAGTCGGCGAAGAGGACGTACTTGCCGCCGGCAGGCAATGTGGTGCGAACGGTGTATGATCCATCGGCCTGGTATTCCGGATGGATGTGATCGTAGTAAGACAGGTCGCTGCTTGCCACGATCAGATGCAACTTCTTGGTGTGCACCACATCGAGCGCTACTTGCGCATTCGCATCGTCATCCTTCTTCGGAGTGAACGAAAGCATGACCGGCTTCCCTGCCGTGGCCTCGAGTGGTTCCGTGACGAAGGCCATGTTGTACATCGGAGCCATCGCCGCATGATCCATTCCGGCATGCTCGCCCATCTTCATGGGTTCCAAGGCCATGCCGCACTTGCTGCATTTGTCGCCCATCTTACCGGTGACATCCGGGTGCATGGGGCATGCGTACATCGCCTCGGCCGGGGCCTTGTCCGTGTGTTCCAGCGCCATTCCGCACTTGCGGCACTTGTCGCCTTCCTTGCCCGTGACCTCCGGGTGCATGGGGCAACTGTAAATGTGGTCGCCATGTTCGGCGGTGGCATCCGCTGGTGCGTTGTTGCCGCAATTGCTGAAGGTCACTGGCACCATGAGCGCAGCGACGAATGCGAGTGTATTCAAATGGGTTCTCATTGTTCGATTATTGGTTGTTGGTTGGTCGTTTGTTGTTCGTTGCTGGTTGATGCGTTGAATGTCGTGGCCA
>JBKJNF010000216.1:0-4612 GCA_046596155.1 Flavobacteriales bacterium
TCGTTGTAGGTGAGCTCATCCGGTTTCAGCACAGCATGGCATAGCGGTGCATCTTCACGCTGAGGTACTTGTAAAAAATGAAGCCAGGGATGTAGTCGAGGAAATCATCGGCGGCCATCTTGCCACGCAAGGTGTTGGCGATGTCCCAGAGGGCGGCTTCGAGTTTTTGCTTGGCTGTAATGTGTGGGTTTCCGGCCTTAATGCATCCGTTAGGTAGTTGCCGCAGGCTCAGCTTCGGCATCAAGTCACAACCTTCTGGCCACCAACTTTCAGTTACCGCTGGCACAGCTTCGGGCCAAGGGCTTGGGTAACGGCAATGGCCACGGGCTTTGCTCACCTGGAGGTGTTGGCTAACATTGCCTTCCAACTGCCCCTGAACCACAACCCATATGGCATCACGAACACGCGTAGAGGTCCTTAGGGCCTTGGTGAATGAAACGGTGTACCTGTTCGATTCCTTCGAGGACCTGGTGGCCAAGCACGCACACGGTAGTGGATGGTTCGTGAAGCGCCGTGGCGGCACGGAATTCCAGCCAGGCCCCTCCAGCACGATCACGATGGAAGCCATGAACGGGATCGGAGAGACAACGGAGGAGATCACGGCGGAGCAATACGCCGCTTTCTGTTGAGGTGATCGGTGAATTCCGTGGTCGGCCAGTTTCAAGGCTGATGCAAGCGCCTGCTAAGGCTGGCATGCCTGGCTTGTGGGCGTTGGAAGTTCGTGTGGCGCAGTCACAGACTGCGCGGGCGATCCTCAGATCGTCGTCCGGTGATGCGCTGCCCGGCAGGACATGGCCGGTTAGATGGACCTTCGGATCATGCCGTCGTTCCACATGACTTACAGGTTGTTTACTAACCATACACCACACTAGGGTGCATTCGGACCGAACATTTCTTCTATACCTTAGATGGACACCTACTCCACCGCACCATGAAAAAGGGTTCTTTACTATCGATCCTGATCGGTTTCACCACGCTGGCGAACGGCCAACTTATCTACAGCGACAATTTCGAGAGCTACACAACCGGATCGCTGATCGCCAACACCGAGCCCCTGCATTGGAACACGTACAGCAGCGCGCCTGGTGGCCCGGAAGATTGTGAAGTGGATGACGCCTATGCACATTCCGGAACCCAGAGCATCAAAGTCTTGCAGACCATCGTAGGAGGTGGACCGGACAACCTGCTTCTGCTCTTGGGAGATTCCACCAGTGGAGCCTATACCCTCTCTTGGTACATGTACATTCCTTCCGGGAAAGGGGGCAACCTCAGTATCCAACATATACAAGATGCACCCGGCGTTGAATTGGCCGCTGATCTCACATTCTATACCGGCGGCGGCTAAGCCTTTTGGGCAGGTAATATCATCACATCTGGGACGTATGCCCAAGGGACATGGTTCAACGTCACGTTCCTGATCGACATGACAGCATCCAACGCCTCGCTCTTGTTGGATCAGGTACCGGTGGCCACATGGGACTTCAGTGCTCTCTATGACGGAACTCCTGGAACAAACCAATTGGGGGCTATTAATTTCGTGTCCATTGGCGGTGCGTTCTTCGGCACTAGTGGTGAGTATTACTTGGATGATGTGTTGTTCAGCAAGACGGTCCTTGCATCCATAATGGAGCCGGGCACAGCACAATACCAGACCTACCCGAACCCGGCCCAGGAAATGCTCTTCGTGGAATTCCCCACACCAACGAGAAGCGCAGTGGCCGAACTGTTCGATACGAGCGGCCGTTCGGTGTTACGTATGGTGACCGGACCCGCCGTCCGCATGGAAATGGACCTACACGGTCTTCCGCCGGGTGCGTATTCGCTTCGCCTGAGTGCAGGTGGCGTTACCACGACGCGCAAGGTGATGAAGACCTGACCACACACACAACTGCCTGCCTTTGCGCACGTGTTCCGAACGCGTAGCAGAGCCAGTGGTCGGGCCGAGAGTGACGCGCACGTTGCCCAGGCTTGATCGGTGCACGGAGTTGGTCGCCTGTCTCTAAACACCACCCTCTTGTGCAATCGCCCGGCCACAGAGATCGCACCAGCCAACAAGCAATCGGACCGGTAATTAGGGGCTAGAGGTGAGGGCGAATTACAGCCATAAGGAAACCACCCCTGCCGCTCCTTTCAGCGCTGATCGAGCGATCGATCAGCAGGAGGGGAAAACGAGGGCTTACTGCCCATTCGTCACCCTTTCCCGTGATCGGATGACAACCTTGCCGGGATCGTCAGATGGGGCCTCATCGGAGCGAACTTTGAGCAACCCGCGTCCGATCGAATTAGCCATGGACCTGAACAAATTCACCGTACGCTCACAACAAGCCGTCACCCAGGCGCAGACCATTGCTGGTGGGCTTGGCCAACAATCCATCGAGACCGGTCACCTGTTGAAGGGCCTGCTGGAAGAGGACGCCGACGTAACCCCACACCTGCTGAAGAAGCTGAACGTGAACGTGCCGTTGCTCACCCAGGCGCTGGACCGCATCGTGCAGGGGTATCCGCGTGTGCAGGGCGGACAGAGCGGCATGCTCTCACGCTCCGCCTCCGAGGCACTGAACAAGGCGCTGGCCAGCACCAAGGAGTTCGGCGACGAGTTCGCCAGCGTGGAACATCTGTTGCTCGGCATCATCGACACCAAGGACAGCACATCCCAATTACTGAAGGACAGCGGCGCGAACCGTAAGGACCTCATCGCTGCGATCAAGGACCTCCGCAAGGGATCGAAGGTGACCAGCCAGAGCCAAGAGGAGACTTACAACGCGCTGAACAAGTACGCGAAGAACCTGAACCAACTTGCGAAGGAGAACAAGTTGGATCCCGTGATCGGGCGTGATGAGGAGATCCGCCGCGTGCTGCAGATCCTTAGCCGACGCACCAAGAACAACCCGCTGCTGATCGGCGAACCCGGCGTGGGCAAGACCGCCATCGCCGAAGGCATCGCACAACGCATTGTAAGCGGCGACATTCCGGAGGACCTGCGCAACAAACAAGTGTTCTCGCTGGACATGGGCTCACTGGTGGCCGGCGCGAAATACAAGGGCGAATTCGAGGAGCGCCTGAAGTCCGTGGTGAAGGAGGTGATCAGCGCCGAAGGCAACATCATCCTCTTCATCGACGAGATCCATACGCTGGTGGGCGCGGGCGGTGGCGATGGTGCGATGGACGCCGCGAACATCCTGAAACCTGCCCTGGCCCGTGGTGAACTCCGCGCGATCGGGGCTACCACGTTGAACGAATACCAGAAATACTTCGAAAAGGACAAGGCTCTGGAGCGCCGCTTCCAGCAGGTGATGGTGGATGAGCCTTCGCAGGCGGATGCCGTGAGCATTCTCCGCGGATTGAAGGAGAAATATGAAAGCCACCACAAGGTGCTGATCAAGGATGCGGCCATCATCGCGGCCGTTGAACTCAGCTCGCGCTACATCACCAACCGCTACCTGCCGGACAAGGCCATCGACCTGATCGATGAGGCCGCCAGCAAGCTGCGCATGGAGATCAATTCCAAGCCTGAAGAGCTCGACGAGATCGATCGCCGCATCATGCAATTAGAGATCGAGCGCGAGGCGATCAAGCGGGAGAACGACGAGAGCAAACTCTCCAGCATCAACAAGGACCTGTCCGAATTGAGCGCCACGCGCGACGGTATGAAGGCCCGCTGGAGCGAGGAACGTGCGTTGGTGGACAAGATCAACGAAGCCAAGGACAAACTGGAGCAACTGAAGTACGATGCGGCGCAGGCCGAACGCGAAGGCGACTACGCCAAGGTGGCCGAGATCCGCTACGGCCGTTTGAAGGAGACAGAGGATGCGCTGACCCAGGCCCGGGCCGATCTGGCCCAGATGCAACTGAGCAGCAAGATGATCAAGGAGGAGGTGGACGTGGAGGAGATCGCAGCCGTGGTGAGCCGCTGGACAGGCATACCCGTTACGCGTATGCTCGAGGCTGAACGCACCAAGCTGCTGAAGCTCGAAGATGAACTGCACAAGCGGGTGGTGGGTCAGGAGGAGGCCGTACACGCGGTGGCCGATGCTGTGCGCCGCAGTCGCGCCGGTATGGGCGACGAGAAACGCCCGATCGGCTCCTTCATCTTCCTCGGCACCACCGGTGTGGGAAAGACCGAGTTGGCGAAGGCGCTCAGCGAGATCCTCTTCAACGACGACAACGCGATGTCGCGCATCGACATGAGCGAGTACCAAGAGCGCCACAGTGTTTCGCGCTTAGTGGGCGCGCCTCCGGGATACATCGGCTACGAAGAAGGCGGCCAATTGACCGAGGCCGTGCGCCGCAAGCCGTACAGCGTGGTGCTGCTGGACGAGATCGAGAAGGCGCACCCGGACGTGTGGAACATCATGCTGCAAGTGCTCGATGACGGCCGTCTTACCGACAACAAGGGACGCGTGGTGAACTTCAAGAACACCATTATCATCATGACAAGCAACATCGGCTCGCAGATCATCCAGGAGCGTTTCGAGAAGATCGATGCGAAGAACCGCGAAGAGGTGATCGAGAGCACCAAGGCAGAAGTGATGGCGCTGTTGCGCAGCACCGTTCGCCCGGAGTTCCTGAACCGCGTGGTCGAGATCAACATGTTCGAGCCGCTCACCAAAAA
>JBKJNF010000299.1:0-9581 GCA_046596155.1 Flavobacteriales bacterium
GATGGAGCTCCCATGGACCCGACGCAGCGTTTTGAGCGTCTTGTTCAGGTCTAGTGGTCCGCCATTCGAGCACACGGATGATGGCGCTTTCCAATTGGTGGGGTTGAAGGGCCACGACAGGTCCTGTGGATCGGTGAACCGCGCAAGCCAGATGTTCCGTTGATTGCTTCCCCCACCCGTCAATTGTGCGGCGGGAGCGGGGAAATACATGGATTCCTCATATACCCCACCTGTGTAGATGCCACTGTTCTTATCCAAGGCGATGGCCCAAGGGATATTCAACCTGTCTCCATCCACCTTCGTTACCCAATCCATCTGGCCATAAGAGGTGTAGCGTGCTACGAAAACGTCTTCTTCATAGCCACCACCGCCACTGGAAGTGATCACCGTGCCATCGGAGAACGTTGCCGTGTTTTTGTACTGGCCGGTTAGATAAACGCTGTTGTTCTTGTCCACCGCCAGCGCGGAGCCAACGGTGAGGTGATTGTCCGGTCCGTAGGCCGTGCGTACCCATTTGGTAGCGCCGTCGCTCTTGTTCAAAGCGGCCAAGTACATATAGTCGTGCGGGTTGGTCGCGAGAGCGATCACAGAGCCTCCGGGGAAGGTCGACGCATTGTGCGTACTGCCGGCTATATAGACCCCACCGCAATTCACCGCGATAGCGTTGCCTGCGATATTATTAGAACCGGGATTGCTGATCGCCCGCGCCCAGGTCATCGCACCAGCGTTCGTTATAGCACATGCATATATGTTCCCGCCGCCGGCAGCGATCAAAGGGGGCAATACACCACTACCTACTTTGAACCAGTTCATCTGGGTTGCACCGAAGAATCCGGTGATGTAGACACCATTCGCATCACAGGCGATCCGTTCAGCGAGATCATCCTGGCTGCTTTCATTATTATAGCCATTGATCTGCCACTGCAGCGTACCCGCTAGGGTATAGTCCAGCAGCATCACGTGCGAATGACCATTGCTGGATGCTGAGGCTGTGGCCGATCCACTGAACGTGGCGCTGCCTAAGTAGACACCCTGCACAAAGACCTCGGATCCGTTCACCGCGATGCTGTATCCCAGATCGTTGCTCGCACCCCCTCCGGACCGGATCCACTGCAAAACCCCGCTTGAATTGAAGCACGCAACGAAGAGATCGAATTGTCCAGAAGAGACCGTCAATGGGATCACCGCCACTGTTCCGGCCTGTGTGATCGTACCGGAGAAATAACCTGTGACGTAAATATTACCACTGACGTCAACGGCCACTCCCTCGCATCCGTCATTAAGCAGACCTCCTATCCTGTAGGACCATCCGCTTGCTCCGTTCAGAGCACGTTTTGTAATGAAACCATCGGTGCCCCCAAGCGTGCTGCCCAAGCCCAGAGGCCCGGCGTGATCATAGGTACCTACCGCGTACACTTGGTTGTTCACCGTGTCCACTGCGATGTCACGGATAGATTCGGCAATGCCACCCGTCCCGCCTGCCGACCAGTCCCAAGTAGTAGGCTGGGCAAACGTGCTGCAAGCGGCGATCCCTGCCAGCAATAGGGCTAAGGATCGGGAAATGAAGGAGAGGAACTGCCGCTGAGTAGTTGGCATTCGTAGGTCGATTTCTGAGCTTCGTGGGCTGTCCGGGCCCATTGAGAGCTGTCGGTTTCAACGAGCGAATCGCTACAGGGGTTTCATCGGTCACAATTGCACTGCGCTGGAAAACAGGGGTGTTACGCGCTTCGACCTGTATGGATCGATCGCTTCAACCTTACCTCACGTTTCCCCGTGGGCTTTACTTCGACCTGAGCCGAGCAGTTTGATCCCGAGCGGAAAGTCGATCCACTTGGCATCGCATCAGGGCCATTCGCCCGACCTTTCATAACAGGCATCAGTGATGAACAATAAGTTGAATAGGAGACATATAATAGGATGAAATACAGATAAAAGAGAATGTTATCATAAGTGTTGATGGACGTTCTCTGAAGCGGGTAACCTGTCCTTCTCGACGGCTTGGCCAACCATTGGCTGGCCTGCCCGAACTAGTACCTAACAATTCAAGACCAGGATCAAAAACGTTTATCAAACGATCCCCTTCCATCGTTCAGACACCCTGCGCATCCTCGAACCGATCCCCGCCTTCCAGCCGGGTATTGTCGGCCCATTCCCCCGTCGGTCGACCATCACCGTTACGTTCCCACCATCTTCGCATTGCGGTATATGAACCTGGGCAGTCCCCGCGTTCAGGACTCCAAGCCTCAAAGGCCCCGGCCAATGCGCGAGCACCAACAGGAGGAGGAACAGCGGATGATCCTGGCGGCCAAGGCCGATCCCCAAGCCTTTGCACCTCTCTATGAGCGCTATTTCAACGACCTGTTCCGCTTCTTGTTCCGGCGTTCGGGCAACCGCGATCTCACCGCCGATCTAGTGCAACAGGCCTTCCTGAAGGCCATGCTCGCTCTGCCGCGCTACCAGCCCCGTGGCCTGCCTTTCAGGGCCTGGCTGTACCGAATAGCGCTCAACGAGTTACGCATGCACTGGCGCAAACGGAAAGAAGTGGTCATGGACCTCGGTCTACAAGAGCTGAAGCCCCTTGCCGATGATTGCGGAGTTCTCCAGCAAGAAGAAGAAATGCGAATGATCGTCAACGGACTAGGCAGGTTGAAGGCCGAGCAGGCCCAGTTGATCGAGTTGCGCTATTTCGACGGTCTCTCCTTCGCCGAAGTGGGCCAAGTAATGGGTATCGGGGAGGACGCGGCCAAAATGCGCACGCACCGGGTGCTGGCAACACTGCGCACATACCTTGTTCCCAAGCAATGAAACAGCGCTACCGCATAGCAGATCAAGGCGCTCCCCGGATCAGCGATGCCGAGATCGCCCGGCACAAGGATGCCCGCCGACTCCTCTTCAACTACCAACGAGCGGTGGCTCGACCCAAGCTGCCCCTATATAAGGAGCCCAAGGCCTTCATCGCCCTGCTGATCATTGTGCTATTGGCCATTTTCATTGCGGAGGTGGTGGAAAAGGGGAATGCGTCGGCCCCTACGGAACACGTGGCACCTGCTCCCTAGACCGGTCGGATAGTTGCGGACCGTACTTTCGACCGCACAGCCCACACTATGCGTCCAGCGTTCCTTCGCACCCTGTTCATCCCCCTTGGTCTTTCGTTCTGCGCCGCTCACGCCCACGAAGGCATGTGGCTGCCCACGCTGCTTCAGGCCATCGAAGGCGATATGCGCACCGAGGGCATGCTCATCAGCGCCGACGACATCTACAGCCTGAACCACGGCAGCCTGAAGGACGCCACCGCGCTCTTCGGGGGTGGGTGCACTGCCGAGGTGGTCAGCACACAGGGGCTTATTCTAACGAATCACCACTGCGGCTTCAGTTCCATTGCCGACCATAGTTCCGTGGACAACGACTACCTGAAGAACGGGTTCTGGGCCGCCACCAGGGCCGATGAGCTGCGCAACCCATCGCTTACCGCCACCTTCATCGTGCGCATGGAGGACGTCACCGCGCGCATGCTGGCCGCCATCAGTCCGGACATGGATGAGGTTGCGCGAAAAGCTGCCCTGGCCAAAGTGGCTGACGAGATCACCGCCGAGGCGTTGAAAGGCACTGGCTACAAGGCCGTGGTACGGCCCTTCAACTACGGTAACAGCTATTTCCTGATCGTCAGTGAGACATTCCGTGACATCCGGCTGGTCGGTGCACCGCCCAGTTCGATCGGCAACTTTGGCGGCGACACGGACAATTGGATGTGGCCACGGCATACGGGTGACTTCAGCGTTTTCCGGATCTATTCCAACGCCGAGAACCAGCCCGCTGACTTCGCCCTCACCAACGTACCATATACACCCAAGCACAGCCTCGCCATCAGCATGGACGGGGTGAAGGAGGGTGATTTCGCCATGATCTTCGGCTTCCCCGGCAGCACGCAACGCTACCTCACCAGCCACGCCCTGGCCTACGCCCAGAACGTTGGCGATCCGTTGAAGATCCGCATGCGCCGCGCCAGCTTGGCCGTGATCGATGAGGCCATGCTCTCCAGCGATCGCCTCCGCATCGCCTATGCTGACAAGCAGAAGGGCATCAGCAACGCCTACAAGAAGTGGATCGGCGAATTACGCGGCATCACCGAGCTGGCCACCTATGACCACAAAGTGGAGATGGAGCGCACCTATCGCGAACGCGCCACCGCCGCAGGCCGTGCGGATCTGCTGTCCGCCCTGGATTCCATCGGGTCCATCTACAACACCTACGCATCGCTGGCCAAAGCGCGTGACCTGCACGTGGAACTGTACTTTGTGGGTGCCGAACTGATGCGCTTCGCAAAGGCCTTCGACAGCCTCATCCAGCCGGAGGCGGTGGCCAAACTGAAGAGCGAAGGCAAGCTGGAGGCTGAGGTGCAGTCCATGCGCCAGCGGGCCATCGGATTCCACAAGGACTTTGACGCGGCGGTGGACCAACGCATCCTCAATGCCCAGCTGCCCATCTACCTCGCCAACATCGATGCCCGCTATAGCGCAGCCATTCCGCCGCGCTTCAAGGGGAACACAGCGACCTACGTAGCGGACATCTACACCCGTAGCGTCTTTGCCGACCCAGCCGAACTGGATAAGGCCCTCAACGGCTACTCAACATCCGTGGCGCGCAAACTGGCCAAAGACCCCGCCTACTTGGCTGCGCGGTCCTTCACGGAAGCCTACACCAACACGGTGAAGCCGCAGTTGGATGTGCTGAGCGACCGACTGGCCGTGCACATGCGCACTTGGATGAGCGGCCTCATGACGCTTTTCCCGGAGAAGACATTCTGGCCCGATGCAAACAGCACGCTGCGGTTAAGCTATGGTCAGGTGGAGGGCAGTTCCCCCCGCGATGGCATCATCTACGAGCCGTTCACGGACTTGGACGGCGTGATGGAGAAGTACCGGCCCAACGACGCTGAGTTCGATGCGCCCAAACGTCTGTTAGAGCTTTACACGGCGAAGGATTATGCACCGTACAGCAGCACCGCCACCATGCCGGTGTGCTTCACTTCCTCGTTACACACCACCGGCGGCAACAGCGGAAGCCCCGTGCTCAACGGACGCGGCGAGCTCATCGGCATCAACTTCGACCGCACCTGGGAAAGCACGATGAGCGACCTGCAGTTCGATCCGCAGAAGTGCCGGAACATCAGCGTGGACATCCGGTACGTGCTGTTCGTGATGGACAAGGTGTGTGGCGCAGGGCATTTGCTGAAGGAAATGGACCTTGTACACCATCCAGTGGAGGAAATGCCGAACATGATCGAACTACCCATACATCATTGAACCATGTGGACCGAACAGGAGAACAAGCTGGTGCGCGAGTTCCGCTTCAAGAACTTCAGCGAGGCCTTTGCGTTCATGACGCGCGTGGCCTTTTTGGCGGAGAAGATGGATCATCATCCGGAGTGGACCAACGTTTACAACACGGTGTCCATCCGCTTGAGCACGCATGATGCCGGGGATGTGATCACGGATAAGGATCGCAAACTGGCCGCGGCCATCGACAAGCTCGTGGCCTGAAAGCGAAAGCCCCGCCGTAGAGGCAGGGCTTTCAAATGCGTGTTGGACGGATCAGTGGGAAGCCTCTGGCGTAGCAGGGGCGTTCGGATCCACCTGAACATCGGCGCTGATACGCAGAACGGTCTGGGCGGGCTGGGTGTTGGCCGTAACGGTAACGGTCTTGGCCTGGTTACCCTGTTGCATACCGGGCTTGTATACCACCTTGATCTGGTTGGATGCGCCTGGTGCGATCGGCTCCTTTGGGTACTCCGGCACGGTGCAACCGCAACTTCCTTGTGCATTGCTGATCACCAAAGGCTCTTTGCCCGTATTGGTGAACTTGAAGACGAAGGTGTTCTCCGAGTTCTGATCCACTTTGCCGAAACTGTGTTCCATCACCGGGAAGGCGATGGATGACTTGGGGCCATTGTCCACCGGTACAGCGCTGGGCGGTGTCAGCGGGTCAAAGGTCTTTTTGTCGGCCAGGTTCGCGTTGGCCGGAGCGCTGGGCATGGTGGCGGCAACCGCACTGCTGGCGGCACCCATGGTGCTAGCAGCACTGTTCTTTTGACCGATGGTCTGGATGATGAGCGTGCCGGCGATGATGGCCAGTAGCGCGATCTTGATGGTGTCTTTCATGTTGAGCTATGCGTGTTTCGGGCGGCGAAAATAGGGATGGGAAGCACAGGTCGCCAGCGCGTTAACGAAAGATCAACAGGGGTCGATCAATGTGCGGCCAGGCCCATCCGTTGGAACGTGTTGTCCTGCAATACGGCCAAGGCCTGCTGGAAGCTGCGATCCACCGGGTTGTCGTGGTTGATCACCTGCCAGTAGGCAGAGGTATCCCAGACATCGCGCGCGATCAAGGCCTTCAAGCGCAGGTCGATCAAGGCCTTGGCCTTTGCCAGACCTACGGCATCAGGCGTAATGCCTTCCTTTTCAGCTTGCGCCACAAGGCCCGCTGTAATGAAGGGGGTGATCAGGAAGCGCGAGCGGAACTGGTCCACATTGCGATAGGTCTTTAGGACCTCCGCCCGGTTGGCATCCACATAGGTGAGTGCGAAGGTGTTGAGCACGCCTTTGCGCACCAGTTGTCCGAAATAGTCGGAACTGAGTGTCGTATCGATGGGTACGAACACATCCGGAAGGATGCCGCCTCCACCGTACACAACACGCTTGTTCATGGTGAAGTACCTCACCGTATCCGTTTGATGGATACTATCGGCGCTGGACAATTCCCCTTTCTTTAGACGGTCCCGTTTTTCCTGTTGATAGGCTTCCAGACCGTGGTCGTACGATTTCTGGATGCAACGCCCGCTGGGTGTGTAGTAGCGGCTCACGGTGAGGCGAATGGCACTGCCATCAGGCAACATTACGGGACGCTGCACCAGTCCCTTTCCGAAGGAGCGACGGCCCACCACCAACGCGCGGTCCCAATCCTGCATGGCCCCAGTAACGATCTCGCTGGCGCTGGCGCTGCCCTCATCCACCAGCACCACCAATCGGCCCTGTTCGAACTTCCCGGTCTCTGTGGCGTAAGTATCCTCACGAGGCGTGGTGCGGCCTTGCGTGTAGACGATGAGCTTCTTATTGGGGAGGAACTCATCGGCCATCTCGATCGCCGTCCGGAGATACCCGCCGCCGTTGCCCTGAAGGTCCAGGATCAGGTCCTTCATGCCGTCCTTCTTCAATTGGTCCAGCTTCTCCCTGAACTCCTTCATGGTGGTCGCACTGAATCGGCTCACTTTGATATAGCCTACGCTGGGACTGGCCATGTAAGCAGCCTCCACACTGAAGATGGGGATCTTGTCGCGTGTGATGGTGAAGTCCAACGGCCCCGGCTCACCATGTCGAAGGATGGCCACATTCACCTTGGTGCCCTTTTTTCCACGCAGGCGCTCCATTACATCGTTGTTCTTGAAGCCCACACCGGCCACCACTTCGTTCTCGATCTTCACGATACGGTCACCGGCCCGGATCCCCAATCGTTCGCTCGGACCGCCCATGATCGCATCCACGACATAAATGGTATCACGGATGATGTTGAACTGGATGCCGACACCTTCGAAGTTGCCTTTCAGCGGTTCGTTCACTCCGTCGAGCTCCTCTTTTGGGATGTAGATACTATGCGGATCCAATTCTTCCAGCATGCTCACGATGGCCTTGTCCACCAGTTTCTGGTCATCCACGCTGTCCACGTACATGTGATCGATCTGGTAAAGCACGGCCTCCAGCTTCCCCACAGTACGAGGGTCCGCTTGGGCCGAAACAAGTTGAACGGAGACACAGAGCAAAAGCGTACTGATGAGATGACGATGCATGGAATGGAGGGGGGAATGGAGCCGGAAGGTGAATTTAACGTAGGAAGCAGGGCTGCGGTTCCACAGCGGCTGTTAACGATGGTGAAGTGGCCTGTTCAGCGGAAAAGGAACCGGGATCCGGGGATCAACTCATCATGCCGGTATCGTTCCACGCGGGCCAGTCGCCCATTCTCGTAATACTTCCACTTGCCGTGCTTCTTGCCGTCCTTGTATTTGCCTATGATGCCTTGGGCGCGAAAGGCCCAAGTGCCATCGCGCAGGCCTTGGTGGTAGCGGCCTTTTACGGTGATGCGTCCGTCAGGTGCGTATTCGGTCCAGTCCCCTTCCAGATAGCCCCAGCCGTACACCGCGAAGATCAGCGGTGCTCCATCCGCGTAGAAGGCACGATACACACCGCAGGGCTTACCCCGCTTGTAGCCAAGTCGCACCGCCACACGCGTGGTGTCCATGGCGAAGCGACCAATGCGGGTGAAGCTTTCCACGGCCTGCATCGGCGCATAGATCACCGCATATGCTACAGTGCTATCGCGCTCCTGGATGTAAAGTGAATCGGGCTGTGCAACTGCAGTACACGGCAAGAGGGTCAAAAAGGAGAGGAGGTGCAGGGTGCGCATGGTTCAGCGCTCATCGCGACTAACGACCACAAAGGAATGGCGTATGGAGCGACCGTGGTCATCGGTGAGCGTAAGCAGATGAGGTCCATCCGGCGGATCCATGGCCATGCGATGGTCGCCGATGGTGGTGCCGAGGTAACTGCCGTCGAGGTCCCAATGAATGTGGGCGCCGGGATCGCGATGCGCGGCCTCCACGACGGCCTTCCCGCGGCTACCGTCGAGTTCCGTTGGTAGGAGAAGGCGCGCTCCGGACTCCGGATACAGGACCTCCATGGACACTTCATCGCTTTCACCGGAGCGCAGCGGCGGAAGAAAACGATAGTCAGGATGCAACACCGCATAATAGCGTTCCATGGAGGGCGAAAGCACGAACCACGGCACAGGCATGCCTTCTCCGGCGGGCACCCGCCAGCGCTGCGCTGCATCCACATGGATGATGTGGTGGTAAGGGCACGTGGGTGTGCGCAGACCAGGTGCCGGAATGCGGACCGAATCCACAACGGGGCAATCCATACTGGCGAGTTGCCCACTGCGCGCACAGAGGGTGGCGTTCACCAGTTCATCCTCGGGCACATCGAAGCCATGTCCCGCAGGCAGCAGCCCGAAAAGGTCGAACATCAGTGGCGCCGCAGCCAGTGTGCCGGTAAGGCCGGGTCGACCTTCCCCGCTAGCATTGCCGGTCCACACAGCCACACACCAGCGATCGCTCACGCCGATGGCCCACGCATCGCGGTGCCCCATGCTGGTGCCCGTCTTCCAGGCGATACGCTGGCTATGTGCAAAGCTCCTCCAGCCTTGTTCGTCCACGGGCCGGTCCACTTCGCTTAGTGCCTTCAAGGTGAAGTGGATGCTGGCCGCGGTGAGCGGTGGATCTCCGTTGTTCGCGCTATCCGCAGTGTTCGGATCTCTGGCGATGAGGACCGGCGGATGGATGTCCGATCCCCGATAGTGGGTACCCTCGCGTCCGTAGTTGTTCAACACACGGGCCATACTGGCGTACGCACCCCCCAATTCCCACAGGCTGCACTCGGCGCCCCCCATGATAAGGGACAGGCCATAGTGCGCCGCGGGTCTGTCGATGCTGGTGAGCCCCATGGCCCGCAGCGTGCGCAAGGTGCGGTCCACCC
>JBKJNF010000324.1:0-3592 GCA_046596155.1 Flavobacteriales bacterium
CTGATCGAGCGCGTCCGTCGCACGTCGAAGGCATCGCCGCTGAGCAGGTCGAAGTTGAAGGTGGGAACAAGGACCAGTCCAGTGTCGCCAACGGCATCGGCAAAGGCAGCGAGGAGGAGGGTCGCATCGAAGCGCTTCCCTGCCCGTCGCGCATTCCAGGCTATACGCGTAAGGTCCGCCATGAGCACCACGGTGTCGCCCGGCTTCACGCCAAGCCGGGCAGGCCAAAGGGCCTGGTCGAAAACGGCGGTGCTCACGAACGCCGCATTTGCACCAGTTCCACCGTGTAGCCCAGTGATCGCCAGAAGTCCAAGCCCGCCGCATTGCCCTGTACCACCTGTAGCTCCGTGCTGCTGACCTGTTTTACGGTTAGCCATTCGTGCAGCGATGTGGCCAATGCGCGTGCAATACCTGAACGGCGGTATTTTGGTGCAACGTATAGGTGCGTGATGTGTCCGATGAGACCGCTCGCCAGATGTTCCGGTGCAAGTTTCAAGCCGGCGTGCGCGAACCCGATAACCCTGCCATCGACCTCGGCCGCGACCATTCGTCCGAAGCGTTCAAGTCCACCTGCCACGCCCTTCAGCCAGACGGTCGCCCCATCCGGCGCAAGGCTCTGCATTTTTCTGTTGGCGGCCATCTCTGCGTGCATCCGTTCCAACAACGGAGCAATGTCCGCGATCACCGGATCGTTCGCGTCGGTGATGATGCGGATACTGTGAGCGCTCATTATCCGCCGAATAAGGTGATCACAGCGCCGAGGGTGGTTGCATCTGGAGCGCCTAAGGCAGATCCCAGATCCACGCGTGTACCGGTGGTGTCCTCCAGCCCGGCGATGAGGTCCACGAACCCGAGCGAATCGAGAACCCCACTGCGTACCAGGTCGAGTTCGTTGGTAAGGTCCACTGCGCCCAGGCCGAGACGTTGGAGGCGCGGCATCAACGTCATGGTGATCTGTTCGCGGAGATCGCTAACGGCCATGTTCTGCGAGGTGGACGAGTTGTTTCCGGTCGGTCTTGCCATGTGCGGTGAGCGGCCATTGGTCGATATGGATGATGCCCTCCGGCACCATGTAAGCGGGGAGATGCAGGCGGCAATGGGCCATCAATGGTGGAATGTCCGCAGGAGTGTCGATAAAGGTAACCAGTCGCGTAGTGCCGGCATCCTGCACCGCCACGGTGATGGACCGTGCCCCACCGAGCAGTGGACCCAGCAGCGCGTCCACTTCAGCAGGCTCCACCCGATAGCCCTTCACCTTCACTTGGTCGTCGATCCGGCCGAGGTATTCCAGTTCCCCAGCAGCCCCCACCGCAACGCGATCCCCGGTGCGATACCAGCGTTCGGGCCGATGCGGCAGGTGAACAAAGGCCTTCTGCGTGCTCGCCTCATCATTCACATACCCGTTGGATACCTGCGGCCCGGACAACCACAGTTCACCATCATGGACCAGTGCCTCGTGGGCGGGGAAGGGACGACCAATGGGTACGATGCCGGTGCTTGACGGATCGTGACGCGGAAGTTCGAACGCGGTGATGGCAATGGTGCATTCCGTGGGGCCGTATAGATCGATCAAGCGGGCGTTGGGGGCGGCTTCTGCAAAGCTGCGCGCCACATCCCACGAAAGTGCTTCACCACAGAAGAATGCGAGCCGGAGCGAAGGCAGCGAATCAGGAGCAAGGCTACGCATACGTTGCATCAACAAGGGAAGTGATGGTACCGAGAACCACGTAGTGATGCCTGCGTTCCGCACGAAACTCGCCGCGCGCAGTTGATCCGCCTCTCCTGGAACACAGAGGCAGGCACAAGCGCCCCAGCACACGAACAGGTCGTGCACGCTCAGGTCGAATGTGAGCGCGAAGAACTGCGTGAAGCGGTCGTTCTCATTGACACCATACGTGGACAACATGTGCTCCAAGTAGGCGGCCACATTGCTTCGCGATACGCTCACACCCTTGGGGCCACCTGTACTTCCACTGGTGAAGAGCACGTACGCCTCGCCCTCCCTCGTCACGGGTAACACACCCACTTCCCCTTCCATCGCTGAAAGGGGAATGGCCTCGACCTTCGGCGGCGCATGCTGTGCCCAAACGAGCGCATATCGGGCCTCGCAACGCTGGATCAGCACCTCCCATCGCGCCGTAGGACCATCGGGATGCAGGGGTACATAGGAGCATCCGGCCTTCAGAATGCCGAGGATGGCAGCGTAGCACTCTGGTTGCTTGTCGGCCACCAGCACTATGCGTTGGTGGCGGATGCCGCGTGAATCGAGCGAGGCTGCGATGCGGTCCGACCACTGATCAAGTTGGGCATAAGTGAATGTCGCTCCGTTCAACTGCAGGGCATCGCGATCCGGCCCGTGCTGCGCGGAGCGGCGGAAAAGCGTGATGGGATCGAAGGAGTGGGCCACGCGAATTGATCAGAAAGACGTTTGGACGCCTTCCGCACAAAGCAAAGCGTCCGCATAATACTTCGTTGCCCAATTCGGGAAGGCGAACTTCTCATAACGCCCCCACAGCGGGAATGAACCGGGCAACGCTCCGTGCACGTCCGCAGGCCCATGGGCCGACCGTTGCTGCACGCCTTCCAGCATCAGCAGCATGCGCGCATGGCCCTCGGAATACCGGGCGTCCTCGGTGATGGCGTGAAGTCGAGCCCAACAGATCGCCAATTGGGCGCATCCGGTGGTGATCATATGCTCGCTGCCGTTCCACTCCGAGTTATACCGCCCATGAAGCGTGCCGTCCCGCTGGAATCGATCAAGGAGCGCATCCGCCACGCGTTGCGCGGCTTGCAGAAGGTCCGGCCGCTTCAACAACAGGCTGCATTCAATGAGCCCGTCGATGGTATAGGCGATGGTGTGCGTGATCGCCCGGTCGTTGTGCTTGATCGTATTGTCCGCGTTGCGGAACCAACCGTTCTGCTGCTGTTGGCCAACCACCCAGGCAAGGTTGCGTTCAGCTGCCTCGCGATAGCGCAGATCGTTGGTGGTGGCATAAAGGTTAAGGAGCGGAGCATCCACATAACTGTCGTAAACGCGGGCGGTGCCGAGGAAGTTGTGTTGGGCCCACGTGCCGTCGCCCTCCTGCACCGATGCGATCCAATCGCCGCAGCGCACAGCGGCTTGTAGGTACTTGTCCTCATGCGTTGTTGCATGCATGGCCAGCAGGCCGCGGATCACTTGCGCGCTGTTGAACACAATGCTCGAGCGATCGTCACCGATACGTCCGCCCTGCCAGCCGCCATCGGGCCGTTGGATGGTCAGCAACCAATCGGCAGCGCGCTTGGCTCGCTCTTTCGGCTCGGCCCACTGTAGGTGTGCGCTGGCGGCTAGGAGGGTGGGTATGATGTAACCCGTCGTTTCCGGGTACGAGGCCCCCCAACCATCCACCAGATGGTAGCTGCCCCAGCCGCCATCGTGGCCTTGTTCCTGCGCCCGCATCAGCCAGGTGATCGCCGCCCGCAGCGCCAGTAGCCTATTGGTGGCCGCGTTCTGCGCAGGTCCAGCACGATGCGCTAGGAGCAATTGCCGCTCTTGGGCGCGACCTAGGCACAGCGCGAAACAACGGACGTAGCTGAGCGCGGAGCGGATCAC
>JBKJNF010000228.1:0-2596 GCA_046596155.1 Flavobacteriales bacterium
TCGCGTAAAGAGCGGCGGACGTAACAACCAGGGCAAGATGACCATGCGCTACATCGGCGGTGGTCACAAGCAGCGCTATCGTATGATCGATACGAAGCGCGACAAGCTGGGCATCCCTGGCCTGGTGAAGACGATCGAGTACGATCCGAACCGCAGCGCTCGCATCGCGCTAGTGTTCTATCCTGATGGCGAGAAGCGCTACATCCTGGCGCCGACCGGCTTGAAGGTGGGGCAGACCATCGTGAGCGGAACGGGCAGCGCCCCCGAGGTAGGCAATGCGCTTCCGCTTGGCGAGATCCCCTTGGGCACCTTGGTGCATAATGTGGAGCTCCAGCCAGGCAAAGGCGGCAGTTTCGTGCGCAGCGCAGGCACATTCGCCCAGTTGAGCGCCCGCGAAGGTCGTTACGTAACGTTGAAAATGCCGAGCGGCGAGCTGCGCCTCATCCTGTGTGCCTGCATGGCCACGGTGGGAACGGTAGGCAATGCCGAGCACATGCTCCAGAAGAGCGGCAAGGCCGGCCGTAGCCGCTGGCAGGGCCGTCGTCCCCGCACACGTCCTGTGGTGATGAATCCGGTGGATCACCCGATGGGTGGTGGCGAAGGCCGCGCCTCCGGTGGTCACCCACGCAGCCGCAAGGGTCTCCTGGCCAAGGGTAAGAAGACGCGCCACCCCAAGCAGCGCAGCAGCAAGTTCATCATCCAGCGCGCCAACGATAAGAAGGCATCCTGATCTGACAACACATGAGCCGTTCCCTTAAAAAACCACCGTTCATCCACTACAAGCTCGCGAAGCGAGTGGAGGACATGCAGAAGTCGGGCAAGAAGTCCGTCCTCAAGACGTGGTCGCGCAGTAGCACCATCAGTCCCGAGTTCGTGGGTCTCACGTTCGCGGTGCACAATGGCAACAAATTCATTCCCGTGTATGTGACGGAGAACATGGTGGGCCACAAGCTCGGCGAGTTCGCACCCACGCGCACGTTCCGCAGCCACTCGGGTAACAACAAAGCCGCCTAACCGATGGGATCCCGCAAAAAGATCGCAGCTGACAAGCGCAAGGAGGCCATGAAGACCGTGGCCATCGCTAAGCTCGTGAGCGTACCAACGAGCCCCCGCAAAATGCGCCAGAGCGCGGATACGATCCGTGGTTTGGAAGTGGAGAACGCACTGGGCATCCTGCGCTACAGCACACGCCACGCCAGCAAGCCGTTGGAGAAGCTTCTGTTGAGCGCTATTGCCAACTGGGAGACCAAGAATGAAGGCGAGAAGGCCGGTGACACCAAACTAGTGGTGAAGACCATCCAGGTGGACGAAAGCACCAGCCTCAAGCGCATGTTGCCTGCACCTCAGGGCCGTGCCTATCGCATGCGCAAGCGCAGCAACCACGTCACTCTGATCGTGGACCGCGCACCTAACGAAGTAGCCGAGACCAAAGCATAATGGGACAGAAAGCACATCCTATCGGACAACGCCTCGGCTTCATCAAGGGCTGGGACAGTAACTGGTATGGCGGGAACGACTACGGCGACAAGCTGGTCGAGGACGAAAAGATCCGCCAATACCTCATGGCCCGCCTGAAGAAGGCGAGTGTGGCCAAGATCGTGATCGAGCGCACCTTGAAACTGGTGACCGTGACGATCAACACGGCGCGCCCCGGTGTCATCATTGGCAAGGGCGGAGCAGAGGTGGACAAATTGCGCGAGGAGCTGAAGAAGTTCACGGGCAAGGACTGTCAGATCAACATCTTCGAGATCAAGCGTCCGGAATTGGACGCACGCCTGGTGGCGGATAGCATCGCTCGTCAGCTCGAGGGCCGCATCAGCTTCCGTCGCGCCATGAAGATGAGTGTGGCCAGCACCATGCGCATGGGTGCCGAAGGCATCAAGGTGCGTGTGAGCGGCCGACTGAACGGTGCGGAGATCGCGCGTACGGAGAACTATCGTGAGGGCCGCGTGCCCTTGCACACGTTACGTGCGGACATCGACTTCGCGATCAGCGAGGCGCACACCAAGATGGGTCGCATCGGGGTGAAGTGCTGGATCTGCCGTGGCGAAGTGTTCGGGAAGCGTGACCTGAGCCCCAACGTGGGTCAGGCGAAAGGTGGCCCAGGTGGTCCCCGCATGGGCGCCAGCGATCGTCCGGAACGTCGTGGCGGCGAGCGTCGCGGTGGCCCAGGCCAGGGGCCGGGTGGTGATCGTCGTGGTCCTGGTGGTGGAGATCGCCGCGGTCCCGGAGGTGGAGGAGAACGTCGTAGCCCGGCCGCTGGTGGTCGTGGCGGAAACAACCGTAATAGCTAAGAGCCATGTTGCAACCGAAGCGCAGCAAGCGCCGCAATATGCACAAGGGCCGCATGAAGGGCGTAGCCCAACGCGGCCACCGTGTAGCACTGGGATCCTTCGGCCTGAAGGCCATGGAAAGCGTATGGCTCACCGGTCGCCAGATCGAAGCCGCCCGTGTAGCGCTCACCCGCCACATGAAACGCGAAGGCCAGGTATGGATCAAATTGTTCCCGGACAAGCCGGTGACCAGCAAGCCCGCAGAGGTGCGCATGGGTAAGGGCAAAGGAGCCCTGGACCACTGGGTGGCCGTGTGCCACGCA
>JBKJNF010000292.1:0-3779 GCA_046596155.1 Flavobacteriales bacterium
CATCACGGGTGAACCGGGGTGTCATCCGCTAGCAGCCACGCTCACCAACGCGTCATTGGGTGCCACGGCATACAACTGGACCTATGGCGACGGCGCGTCCTCGACCACCACGGCAGCGCAACACGACCATGACTGGTACAACTTCCAAAGCACAAGCCCAGTGGGCTACCCGGTTACATTGGAGGCCATATCGGCTGCGGGCTGCAGCAGCACGGCCACATCCACAGTGGTCGTGTACCCGATCGTCACCGCGCAGTTCAACGCGCCTGCGGAAGGCTGCTCGCCCTTCACGGTGAACCTGAGCGATCAAGGTGCCGGAGCCATGCAGTGGACGTGGAATATGGGCGATGGGTCAGTACTGGCGGGCAGTAGCATTACGCACACGTATGTGAACGCGACCACGGCTGATCAGAACTTCCTGGTCGCGCTCGTCTCCACATCGGCGTATGGATGCACCGATACCGTGACGCATTCGATCCTCGTGCATCCCGTTCCGAATGCCGCCTTCATGGCCACACCTTTTTCGCAGCAGTTCCCCGCTTCAACGGTGAACATCAACAACACCACCGCATCGGGTCCATGGACGTATTTCTGGGACATGGGCGATGACAGCACGAGCACGGCACAGGATCCGATGACGCACACCTATGCGACCTGGGGCACCTTCACCATGACGCTGGTGGTGAGCAATGCCATGTGCACGGACACGGCCACACAGAACGTGACCATTACGCCACCGATCCCCACGGCCGGCTTCATCGGCCAGGGTGAAGGTTGCATGCCGCTCACGGTGCAGTTCACGAACACATCGTTGCTCGGTGAGACCTACCTGTGGAACTTCGGCGATGGTGGTACCAGCCAGGCGGAGCACCCTTCGTACACCTGGAACATCCCCGGCACCTTCACGGTATCGCTTACCGTGGTCGCTGTCGGTGGGGGGGTGAACAGTGCCATCAACGTGGACTCCATCGTGGTTCATCCGCGTGCGCAGGCCTTCTTCACCCTGCAGCCCACCGAGGTGCTGGTGCCGAGCCAGCCGGTCTTCACGTACAACCTGAGCGGAAACGCTGACCAGTTCCAATGGGATTTTGGCGACGGCGGAACCAGCACGGAGTTCAGTCCCGCGCACTATTACCAGAATGCGGGTAGCTATGATGTGACGCTGGTGGCGAACAACCAGTGGAACTGCCCGGATACGTTCAGCCTGCCCGGGGCCGTGACCGGTCTGGTGGCGGGTGAGATCCAGTTCCCCAATGCCTTCACGCCGGGTAACTCAGGTCCCACGGATGGCGTATACGATCCGCAAAGTTTTGACAATGACTACTTCTTCCCCCTATACGAAGGCGTGCAGGACTACCACCTACAGGTGTTCGATCGTTGGGGGGAACTTGTTTTCGAGACCTATGACATCCATGTTGGATGGGACGGCTATTACCGTGGTCGACCTGCCAAACAGGACGTTTATGCGTGGAAGGCCCAGGCCCGGTTCAGCAGTGGCAACGAGACCACAATGACCGGTGATGTCACACTCCTCAGATGACCGACGAATGAAGCACACATTGCTCCCGACCGTTCTTGGTGTATTGATCTCGCTGTGTGCATCCGCCCAGCAGAACTATACACGCACCCACAACAAGATGCTCGATGAGGCCAAGAGCCTTTACGGCGCCGAACAGTGGGCCGATGCAGCCAAGATCTATCGCAAACTGGTGCCGGTGGACACCACCTATGGCGAGGTATCCTATGAATTGGCGATGTGTCTCACGCATATTCCAGGTCAACGCGACAAGGCCCTTCCGCTCTTTGAGAACGCTGCGCGGCATGGAGAGCCGGATGCTCGTTATCAGGTAGCGCTGCAGCGTCATCGCCAACAGCGCTTCGATGAGGAGATCGATTTGCTGCAGGCGTACAAACAGGAAAATGGTCGGGCGGTGGACAACCCCGACGTGGACCGGCACATCGCCATGGCGACCGTGGCGAAAGAGTTGACATCCGCCCCTGTGCCGATGGAGATCCGCAACATGGGAGCGTTGATCAACAGCAGCGCTCATGACTATTGTCCCCTCGTTACGGCGGATGGCAACACCATGTACTTCACGAGCCGCAGGCAGGGCAGTACCGGTGATATGCGCGACCCCAGTGGCCAGTATTTTGAGGATATCTACATGGCCAAGCGCATCGATGAAGTGTGGAGCAATGCCACCAACGTGGGCACTCCGTTGAACACCTACGTGCAGGACGCCACTGTCGGCCTCAATCCGGATGGCAGTTCCATGATCATCTACCGCACGAGCCAGAATCTGACGAGCGGCGACCTGTTCGAGTGCCAGCGCCGTCAGGGACTTTGGCAGATGCCCGAGAAAATGACCGAGCGCATCAACAGCGAATTCCAAGAGCCCAGTGCCACCATTGCACCAGATGGCAACGACATCTACTTCACCAGCGACCGTGAGGGCGGTTATGGTGGCCGCGACCTCTACCGCATCCGCAAACTGCCCAATGGTGAGTGGAGCCTAGCCTTGAACCTCGGCCCCACGATCAACACGCCCTACGACGAAGATGCCCCCTTCATGCACAGTGATGGAACCACGCTCTTTTTCAGCAGCAACGGCCATGGAACGATGGGTGGCTTCGACATCTTCAAGAGCCAGCTGGTCGATCCCGACATGAATGGATGGACGCCGCCAGCGAACATGGGCTATCCCATGAACACCGTGAACGATGACATCTACTTCTGCATGAGCGAGGATGGGCAGACGGGCTACTTCAGCAGCGAGCGCCCTGGTGGTCTCGGTGGTCAGGACATCTATCAAGCCGTGTTCCCCACGAGCCAGATCGATTACCTGGTGGTGCGTGGCGTGGTGACGGACATGGGTGAGGAGCCGATCAAAGGTCGCATCACCTTGGTGGACAAGACGGACATGGAGGTCGTGGGTGTTTACAATGCCAACGAGCACACGGGTCGTTACCTCATGGTGGTGCAGCCCAATGGGCGATATAGCTTGACGGTGGAAGCAGCGGGACATGATACCCGTGTGATGGACCTCGTGGCCGCTGCGCCAAATGATGGATCCAAAGAGATCCCGTTGGACATCACTCTGTTGCGCAACGAGAACACGGCGCGTATCGCCAAACCCTGAAGTTGAATGGGGAGAAGGTCCGCAGGCGCTGGTGTGTTGCTTTGCGTTCTGGGCCGCGTTGCGGCGCAGGATGCACACTTCACGCAGTTCTATTCCGCGCCCACGTATTTGAGCCCGGCCTTCGCTGGCACTGGACTGCAAACGCGCTTCGCACTTCAGTACCGCGACCAGTGGCCCTCCATTCCAGGAGCCTTTGTCTCGTACAACTTGGCGGCCGATCATTACCTCAGTGAGCTGAACAGTGGCGTTGGCCTGTTGGTGACGCATGATCAAGCGGGAAGCGGTGCGCTGAGTTACACGAACATCGCCCTGCAGTACGCCTATGAGATCGAACTGAAGCGAAAGGTGTTCCTGCGGCCCGCGTTGCAATTCGCGTATGTGAATCATTCGGTCGATTTTTCACGATTGGTCTTCGGTGATCAACTGGCGCGGGGTGGCGATGTGGGATCGTACGAGGACTTCACGGGGCGCAGTGCACGGTACGCCGATGTGGGTGCAGGGCTGTTGTACTTCACGCCCAAAATGTGGCTCGGTCTGGGCCTGCATCACCTGAACGAACCGAACCAATCCCTGACCTTGCGCGAATCGGTTGTGCCCATGAAGCTCAGCATGCACGGTGGCTATCGTATGACTTTGAAG
>JBKJNF010000030.1:0-5325 GCA_046596155.1 Flavobacteriales bacterium
ACCGAGGTAGCTCTTACCGCCCTCCACGCTGCTCATGATGCCGCTTTGGCCCAGAATGGTGGCACCCTTGCCCACCGTGACCTTGCTGGGGATGCCCACTTGGCCCCACAGTGTTACGCCTTCCTCGATCACCACGGCGCCGGCAATGGCCACGTGTGCGCAGATCAAGCAGTGCGGACCAATGAGCGTGTCGTGCCCCACTTGCACATGGTTGTCCATCTTGGTGCCACGACCGATGCGCGTGTCGGCGCTTACGCCGCGGTCGATGGTGCACAGCGCACCGATCTCCACATCGTCCTCGATCACCACGCTGCCACACGGGATCATCTTGTCGTAACCGCTAGCCCGCTTCTTGAAATAGAACGGATCCGCACCGAGCACCGTGTTCGCATGGATGATGACGCGGTCGCCGATGGTGGCCGGGCCGTAGATCACCACGCCGGGCATGATATGGCAGTCCTTGCCGATCTGTACGTCGGGGCCGATCACAGCGGAGGGATGCACTTGGGTGTTTTCGCCTAGCGCCGGCCCCAGACCGTCCCAGCCCATGCGCGGGCTGAAATGCAGGACGAGCATATTATAGTCCGCGCACGGATCAGCGCAGAAGATGATGGCCTTTCCATCGGGGATGGTCACGTCATCCTTGTTGATGAGCACCACGGAGGCGGCGCTGTTCAGGGCCTTGGTGTAGTACTTCGGATGGTCCACGAACACCAGGTCGCCTTCGCGCACGCGATTGATCTCGTTGATGCCGGTGACCGGGCGTTGGGTATTGCCCATGGCCTTCGCGCCAATGATCTCAGCGATCCGGGCGGCGGTGAGGGGTTCCTTCAGGTCCATTCGGGGCGAAGGTACCCCGCGATACAGAACAGCGAACCCCGTGGCGGTGGCCACGGGGTTCGTATGCATTCGAACTGGCGACGCACCCCGGAGTCTTGTCCGGAGATCGCCCTTGCTTACTTTTTAACCCGGTCGAGGTATTCGCCTGTCTCGGTGTCGATGCGCACTACGGTGCCAATATCCACGAAAGAAGGTACGCTGATCTCGGCACCGGTCTCCAGCTTGGCGGACTTCATCACCTTGTTGCTGGTGTCGCCCTTTACCGCATGTTCCGTGTAGGTCACCTCCAGTTCAACCACTTTCGGGGGGCGGGCGAAGATGGGCGTGTCGCTCTCGAAGCCCACCTGCATGATCATCTCCTCCTTCATGAAGCCCATAGCGTCGCCGAACAGGCTGGCGGGTACGTACAGCTGCTCGAAACTGTTGGGGTTCATCAGCACCAGGTTATCGCCTTCGCGATAGAGGTATTGCAGTTCGTGGATCTCCACGCGCAGCACCTCGATCGTTTCGCCACTGCGCCAGCGGTGCTCGTTGAGCTTGCCGTTGCGCAGGTTGCGCATCTTGCCCTGGTAGAACGCGCGCAGGTTGCCCGGTGTGCGGTGCTGCCATTCCATGATCTGGCAGATGTCGTTGTTGAAGCGGATGTAGGATCCGATATTGATGTCGGCGGTGCTGGCCATGGGAAGGGTTCTTGCGTATTCAGCTCCGGAAAAGGCCGGGGCGCTGGTTGTCAGGGCCGCGAATGTAGCTGGGCCGGGCCGAAGAACAAGCCTATTTGAACACGGAGACTTCCACCGTGGAGCGGTGATGAAGTCCAGTGTTGCTAGGCAGCATCCCCTACACGTGCACATTCGGCAACGTGCGGGCGATCAGCTACTGGCCGCTTGCTTGGATCAGGGAGCGATCATCAACTTCTCCGTGGTCGCACCTGGAAAGTCCCTGAAAACCGCCACCGCCGAGTATAGACCGGGAGCATAGTTCTTCATCGGGATCGAAGTGACGATGTGCCTGTTCAGCCGCACACTTCCACATACCAACGAACCATCCGCCTTGAAGATGGAAAGGTCCGCGTCCTGATCGCATACAACGTGCACAAGACCATCGCTAAGTAGCGGGTTGCCGAGGATATGCAAACCACCCACGGGATCGGTACCATGTTCTTCCACACCCACTAACAAGGAGCAGGCTGGCAGGGTAGCCAGGGGAGTAGTGAAGGTCCCCGAAAATGGCATCGGCACAGCCTGAGCGAAATGGCTGAGCGAGTGATAGCTCGTGTCCTGTGTGATCGATATGAGGGAGTCGGGGACATCGATATCGGTAACGGTGAACGGATGAAGGAGGCAACCTTCGTCCTGGTCCATTTGGAACGACCAGATCTGAGGATATCGTAGATAATATCCGAAGATCTGATGGACGGAACCGAGATGACCTGGCAGCACGATACGATCCCCGGTGATGGCGGGTCCTTTCGGCCCAAAGTGGTAATCAAGCGGGGCGATCGAGGTGTCCTGGATCACAAGCGCATTGGTGACGATGCCATTGGTATCGGTACTTATGAATGTGTTGATACCGCTGAGGAAGAGGTTCTCTCCGGCGAGACGTTCAGCCCGCGTGAATCCCTGATAACCTGGTACACCCTGATAGAAATGGGCCGAGGACAAGGTGCCGGAGGGATGTAAACATACCGCCATGCCATAGGTCGGATCCACTTGGGAATTTCCTGCGAGCACGGGCCTATCAAGGGCATCAACCATCATGTCGTTAATAGACCAAAGGCCTGAATTCGTATAGGCGATGCGCTTGAACCAGATCATATCCCCGTTCGGTGAAAAGCGAAGGAGCCGGGCCCCTGATTTGTTCAGATCGCGCTCGGAAAATAAATATCCACCACCATCACTCGATGGTTCGATGTCCTTAACACCGCCCGCCCAAATGAAATTCCATAACCATTGGCCGAACGTACTTCCCCACAGCAGATCACCCGAACCGCTGAACTTGAGGACCAGCGATGTGAGCCCGTTCAACCCATTGTTCCCGAGCAATACGTTGATCAAGGCGAACAGGTCGCCCTCAATGCCGGGCTTGCAAATGATGGGGTTCACCGTTGCGAGCCCAAAATCGCCAGGATAAAGCACATCGGACGTAACGGCACGTTTCCAAGCGAGGGATCCGTCAGGTGCTATGGCGGTGAAGGTGATGTGGAAGCGCAGGGTATCCTCATCTGCCTGTTGGTTGAGGTATTCCCCTGGTAGTACGCTCGCCAGGAGGCATGTATTGTTAGGCAAAGCCGTAATGGTCGCGTTCTGGTCATCGGGCCCAAGCAGCATGGACCAGAGCGGCGACCCATTCCCATCGGCCTTCCATAGCACTTTCCCGTTCGTCGTGCTCAGTATCGCCCAATGCGAACCATCAGGAGTTGCTGTGACCTGCTCCAGAATATCCAGTGAAGCAGAGGAGATCGTGTCAAGTCGATATTGTATGGTCGATTGGGACATGCCATTGGAACTCAACGCCAATGACAGCAGGACGAACATCCATCTATTGCCCATACGCTTCTGTTTTGATGGTCGAAAGTACTTCGACGTTCATCCTACCAGCTCGGTGCCACGGTGTTTGTTGATATGGACCCGCGACCCCATTGTCTCTGGACCTCTTAATCCCTGGCAAAGATCTTTCTGCGACTCCCACCGCCTGCACACCGGTTGTGATCCACGTGTTGTCCGCTTTGGGTTGTTCAGTCCCGAAATTCAATGGTGCGTGGTGAGGTCTACCGACCGTTCGCACGCGAACGTCTCCTCAGCCTGCCGGTTGCTGGCCACCACTAATGTGCGCCCATCGAGGTTCGCGGTCAACAATTCGAGGAACCAGTCCAGTCCCTTCGCATCGAGGTTGCTGCCGGGTTCATCAAGCAGCAGCAGCGACGTGTCGCTGAGGATAGCGAGGGTGAGCTTGAGACGCTGCTTCATGCCGCTGCTGAAGTTGCGCACCGGCTTTTGCAGTTCCTTTTCCAACAGGGCCATTCGGGCCACATCCTTTACGGAAGGGGCACCGCGCATGGGTTTGAAGGCGCCATGTGTATGAATGGCCTCGTGCAGCGAAAGGTCCTCGTAAAGTCCCAGGTACGGTGCAGCTATGCTGATGTGGCGGTACACCAGGTCAGGTTCCACAGCGATGCCGTTCAGTTCATGTACGACCGTTCCGCTCGTAGGCATGGCCGCACCGGCGATCACCTGGAGCAACGTGCTCTTGCCGCTGCCGTTCGGCCCGAGGATGGCCGTATGTGAGCCGGGCTCCAGAACGAGGTCCACTCCTTTGAACACCGTTTCGCGTCCGAAGGTCTTGGAGACGGAAGTGAGGGTGACGCGCATTCGATCAAAGATCGCTTCGGTCGAGGACGCCCTCGCAAAGGCGGTTGGTCATTCCGCCAAGCCCTTCATGATCCCTTTCGGGCTGTTGTGGATGAAGTCCAGGATAACGCCACGCTCCGGACTGCGTGGCATGGTCTGTTCCACGTTCTGCACGGCGCGGTCGAGGTTGCTGTTGCGTACGAAGATCTCCCGGTAGATGTCCTCGATCCGGGTTACAGCGTCATCGCTGTATCCGCGGCGGCGTAGGCCCACTACGTTCACACCGATGTAGCTCAGTGGTTCGCGCGCGGCCTTTACGAAGGGCGGCACGTTCTTGCGCACCAGTGACGCGCCAGCGATAAAGCTGTGGGCACCGATGTGGATGAACTGCTGCACGGCCACGTTGCCTTCCAGGATCGCCCAGTCGTCGATGGTCACATGGCCCGCGACGTTCACACTGTTGGCGATCACCACATTGTTGCCAATGAAGCAGTCGTGCGCCAAGTGCACGTAGGCCATCAGCAGGCTGTTGCTGCCCACGGCCGTCTTGCCGCGATCGGCAGTACCCCGATTGATGGTGACACATTCGCGCACCGTGCTACCATCGCCCACCTCGGCCATGGTGCGCTCACCGGCGAACTTCAGGTCCTGAGGGATCGCACTGATCACGGCGCCGGGGAAGATGCGGCACTTGGAACCGATGCGCGCACCGTCCATCAAGGTGCAGTTCGGCCCGATCCAGGTCCCCTCGCCGATGACCACATCGCCATACACTGTGGCAAAGGGCTCGATGGTGACGTTGGCCCCCAGCTTAGCATCCGGGTGCACCGAGGCCAGCTTGGAGATACTCATGCGTTCGCCGTTGCTTTTGCGGGTTCCGCTTCGGCCTTCGGCGCCTTATCGCGTGCGATCTGCGCCATCATCTCAGCCTCCACAGCAGGTTGACCGTTGACGTAACCGATGCCCTTCATGTGCACGATGCCGCGGCGGATGGGGGTGAGCAGTGATAGGTGGAACACGAGCGTGTCGCCAGGGATCACTTTGCGCTTGAAGCGCACGCCGTCGATCTTCAGGAAGTAGGTGGTGTAGTTCTCCGGGTCGGGCACTTGGCTAAGTGCGAAGATGCCTCCCACCTGCG
>JBKJNF010000043.1:0-3298 GCA_046596155.1 Flavobacteriales bacterium
CTTGAACTTATCCGGAGCCCGCGGCCGTGGGGCCTTGCAGTAGTTCGTTCCGCAGGAGCTCACCCACGCTGGCGTTCAGCAACTGATGTCCCTGTGGAACCTCATGGAAACGGATCAATTCCGGAGCCCCGGCCGCCAGCTTTCTACCCATCTCCGGCTTGATCACGCTGTCGAATTCACCGAACACCAGGTCCACGGGAATGCGTTCTTCACGCACGTGCCTCACCACATCAAGCAGCTCCACCTCGATCTGGCGGAAGCTCAGCCAGACGTCATGCACCAGCTGGCGCTGTTCACGGGTGTCGATCTGACCCAGGAGGAAGCGCTGCATTTTTTCGTTGATCATGCCCAGCCGAAGGGCCGTGCGGATGATCCACTGCACGCGTTGCGGGCGCTCTAGGAAGGCGGCGTAGTGGCGGCGGCCCCATACCGATGAGGCCAGCGCGCGGTACCAAGGCTTCTTCTTCAGACCATCCGGGGCGATAAGGATGCCGCGCGAGATCCGTTCTGGCATCGTCTCCAACAGGTTCAAGGCGATCCGACCACCGAGCGAATAGCCCATCAGAACGAACCGCTTCGCGCCGATACTGTCCGCGAACGCCGTGAAGAAGTCCCGCAGTTCTGCCGGCTGGAAGGGAGTGATCGCACGATCGGAAGGCGATGGGCTTTCACCATGGAACGGCAGGTCGAAGGCATGTATGGTGCATAGATCCCCGAGTGCTTGCTCGAACACATGAAAGTCCTCGCCGGTGCGCCCGAAGCCGTGGAAGGCGAGAACAGGTACGGGGCCACTTCCGTAAGTCCGATAGGCGAGGGTAGGACCATTGGTGAAATAGGAGGTCATTTGAGAGGTCGCTACTGCTGCGCTGGGCAACGCAAAGAACGTGAGGGCGGACTTGATGGAGACGTTGGTGTGCCCATGGCGCCCATAAAGACCATCACCCGTTTACTTGAGGTGAACAAGTTGGCGCAGGAGTTTGGCTTTCCTCTTGGACCCGCAAGCGCTCTACCCGCTGGCTTGGGTGCGTCGTTCATCGAATGCATCTTCATGGGCGACAGCAGAAACGGTGGCTCCAACGATTACGTTCAGGGACCGCTCGTGCCAACGCATGCGGACCAAAGCCATCCAGATGATGAGCTCCATCGCCGACTTCGCCGGTGGCTGCACCGAGCAGTTCACGTTTGGCGCGCGATTCAGTTTGCCAGATAATGAAGCGTTGCCCCTTGTCTGAAAGGAAAGGCGTGGATCAAGTCACGAATGATGCATCATTCGCGGTTCGAGGATCATGTATGAACGGGAGAACGAGGGCAGCCGAAGGCGCCCTCGTTCTCCCGTTCACCACTAGACCTACCGTAACACGCTCAATCTGCGCGTGGTGCCAGTGCCGTTCACGGTGATCCTCACGAGGTAAGACCCCGCAGCCACAGAGGCATCAAGGTCCAACACCCTGCTGAAGACTTCACCGTCGTTCTCATATGCGCGCACAAGAACCCTTTCGCCGCGCAGGTCATACACATCCACGGAGATGCGTTGATGCTCTTCTTTCAGGCCCTCCAACCGGACCGTGAAGCGACCATCGCTCACCGGGTTGGGATAGACCGCGACCAGATCATCGATTCCATCAACCGCGAGGGAACGTGGGTTCTGGGCCATCTGTGGGTTCAGGATCGTCACCGCGCAGGCCGGTTCGCAAAAGCCGCTCCATTGGCCGTTCACCAACACGTTCACGCGCACGTCATAAGTGCTACCGTTCACCAAAGGCAGCGTGTCCCAATTGAGCACGCAGACGTAATTATTCCTTTGGATAATGCGGTTGTAGCCTTCACCCGGATTGGTGAACCGGAATTTGTAGAGCGTTCCACCGACCACCGGCTGTGCCCACACTTTGTCGCTTCCACCGAACGCCCGCACCACTCCGCAGCTGTGCGTGGCCAGCGAAGGGTTGTTGATCAAGTGTGTGCACCCCGGGACCTGTGTGGGGTCGATGCCCATTTCGCAGCCACCACCGAACCGGTCATCAGCGAAGCCATTGACTCCTTGATCCACGCGCACGCGGGTGAAGTAGTGCACACCGGGTTGCAAGGGAACGGTGACCATCTCGCCGAACCTCACCCATGGACGCGGTACCGTGATGCGTCTCAGGAATCCCACGTCGGGATCGCTGAACTCGAACTGATAGTTCAGCACGCCAACAACGGCGGAGCAGTAGACCTTGCTGAGAAGCGTGTTGTTAAAGATCCCGCACTCGTTGGCCAGGATGTTCGACGGGCCTGCAGGCAGACAGAACTCATGACCGATGTACTGGGGCGAAATGGTCGTCATCGCCGGTGACTGGGAGCCATCCACCGCGCCGTTGAAGTCATCCCGGATCAACACGCGGTCCGCCAGGTCACGGATCTCCCAGAAACCATTGCCATTCCCGCAGCACAATCCATCACCCGCGCTGTCGAACAGATAGAAGATGTAACAGGAGCCGAGCGCGGTGGAAAGGCAAGGCGTACTGGTGAATGTGGCGTTGTTGCCATACGGCCCTCCGGACACCAAGGGAGAGAAGGTGGGATCGAAAATGGTCCAGGTCAGATCGGCGCCAGCGCCGTCGGTGTGGATCACCACTTTGGCAACCTGCCCGCTAGCGTCGTAGGTGGTACTGGCCATGTCGTTCGCCGCGATCTCATCCGGCTGGCCATTGGGTGAAAGAACGGTGACTTTCAGCGAATGAATGCCGAGCGGCGTGGGCACTGCGGGCAGAGTCACCGTTGTTGAAGCTCCATATGCCAACATTCCGCTCCATGGCTGGTCGAGGATGGATGACCCACCATCGATCGTCACGCGCAGGATAACGCCGGTGAGGTCCGCTTCACCGAAATTCTTGAACGTGACCACCGGCATGACGGTGGTACCGCAGACCACACCTGTGGGGCTGGTCACCGAGGTTACCCCTGCGTCGTTGGTGCCCGGGTGATCCACCTGCAAACCGAATGAGCCGACCTGGCTGATCGAACCGTTGTTATAGATCAGTAAGCGATAGTCGGCACCTGGTGTAAGCAAGGGTAACGTGGTGAACAGCGGTGCTGAGTTGGCGCTCACCAGCTCACCGGTCGCCCCCAGTCCACTACACGTTCCAGAGTAGAGCGCGTATCCCATCAAGGAAGCGGTATATCCGGAACTCGCTGTTTTCAACTGCAAGCGATGGCGCGTGTGCGTTCCGGCATTGAAGGAATACCACATGCCTACAGCCGGGGCAGTCCCGGACGTGGCGGTAGGCCCATCGACATGCGCACACGTATTGTTCTGACC
>JBKJNF010000232.1:0-25334 GCA_046596155.1 Flavobacteriales bacterium
GGCCTGAATGTCAGCGCCAGCTTCAACAGCGCCAAGGTGATCTACATTATCATCCCGGTGCTCATCATCCCGCAGTTGCTGTTCAGTGGCATCATCGTGCGCTTCGACAAGCTTCATCCCTTCTTTGCGAGTGAAAAAAGCGTGCCTTGGATCGGCAACATCATGGCGAGCCGTTGGGCCTATGAAGGCCTAGCCGTATCGCAATACAAGGACAACGAATACGAGCGCCTCTTCTACGACTTCGATCAGCGGATGAAGACAGCGAATTGGAAAAAGGACCTTTGGGTGCGCGATCTGCAGGACCGCAGTGCCACCCTACGCCGTGCACTCCACACGGGCGATGACCTGCGCAGCAGCATTTATGACATCGGCCTCATCCGGGTGGAGATGACCAAAGAACTGAGGGCCCTTAATGGGCTGAAGCTCGAGGGCCTGTCCAAGTTCACCCCGGCAGAGCTGAAGGAGCCTGTGTTGGATGAGCTTGATGCCGTGCTCAATACACTGACCACGCACTACCGCAACACGTACAAGTCGGCCGAACGCGAAAAGGAGGCATTGATCGCGCAACTGACCGCAACGCCTGCGCTCCGCAAGAGCTACTTCGAACTGTTGGACAGCCAGCGTAACGAGAGCCTGGCCGACCATGTGACCAATAAGAACGACGTTAACGTGATCGCCGAATCAAATGGTGAACTGGTGCAGAAAAGCGACCCCATCTATGTGGAGCCTCGTGAGGGCGGATTCTTCGCCGCGCATTTCTACGCACCAGTAAAGCGGGTCTTCGGAAGCCGCGTGCAAACGCCCTGGGCCAACATCGGCTTCATCTGGGTGATGACCGCATTCCTGGCCCTGGCATTGAAGTGGAACGTCTTCCCCTGGTTGATGGAGCGCGTGAGCACCAAGCCGTGGGAGCGAACGCAGTGAAGCACTGCTGTAGTTGAATAAAAAGGAACCCGGCAAATGGCCGGGTTCCTTTTTATTCAAGCTGGCGGTGGATCAGGAGTTCGTTCCGTCGACCTCCTCGATCTGGATCATTTTGAAAGGGATGTTGATGATGGCCTGGTAATCCTCGCCAGCCTCCAACATATCCTCGTCATCCAATTCGTAGTGCCACAGCACGGACACCTCATTCCCCGTGGTCCGCACGAGCTCGAGCTTCTTGAAAACGTCCAGGATGCACTTGCTGCTGCTGGTGTTGAAGTATTCAAGCTGCATATGCAGGATGGTCTTCGGCCTGGGATCACGCGCGTAGCGGTCGATCCAGTCGATCAGAGGTTTGTAGAACTCGATGCTGTTCTCCGGTATGCTCCTGCCTTTGAGTTCGAGCAGGCCGGTGGTGTCGTCAAAATTGACGGTCGGGGTCTTCGATGATCCTTCGAGTACGATGGCTGCCATGGCAGATGTGTTCAGGTGGTAACGTTCACGTTCAGGCTGAAGAAAGCGTTCTTCTCATCCAGCGGCACAAATCCGTATTCAAGTTTACGGCCACTTTTCCTTGCAATGTCAATGATGCCCAAACCGCCGCCCCCGGCGCGGCCATAGCGACCGTTGTTGAGCGTTTGCTTGTAGAGGTTTCGCAGTTCCTCGGGATCGCAATCGTTGATCCGGTCCAGATGCGATCGGAGCCCAGTGACCTCATCGCTCGCCATGAAGTTACCTGTAAGTACGGAATATCCGCGCTCGTTCTGTGCGATCATCACCACCCCCTGCGCCGGTAACTCGGCCGCTTCATCGTTCGCGATCGCGGCCACGTTCGCATTGTGGTGGTAGAGGTTCTGTAGGCACTCCATCACCACGTTGAACACGCGCTTTCGAGCCTTGGCATCGGGTTCCATGGACGCCATTTTGCGCTCGACGATGGCCAGCAGGGCGGTGACGAGCTCGGGCGTCAGATCCCCCTTGAACGAAAGCATGATCCGCTGTTTCTCCAGTGAGTCGTAAAGATCGTAGACGTGTTCGAGCATTGGTCGGCCGTATCCGGGATACGCTAGCAGCAAAGGAACCCGGGGGGATCCGGGGTGGGGAACGCCCGCCGTTTGAGTTTTCCACGCAGTTGTGAACGCTCCGGACACAGCCACCGCAGCGCTTCACTTACTTTCGACGGCTTTTCAGCGCGGCATGGCCTGGTACAAGGAATGGTTCGGCACTCGTTATTATAAGTTGCTCTACGGACACCGGGATGAGCAGGATGCCCGCGCCTGGGTGGATGTGATCGTACAACACGGGGCGATGAGGCCCGGTATGCATCTGCTGGATCTGGGTTGCGGTCGTGGACGGCACGCGCGGCTGTTCGCCGAGCATGGCCTGAAGGTCACCGGCATCGACCTTTCCAGTGCAAGCATTGACGACGCACGTTCGGAGGGGCCTGGAGTGGAGTTCCGCGTGCACGATATGAGGCAGCCCTTCGCGAACGAGCAGTTCGATGCGGTCGTTTGCCTGTTCACCAGTCTGGGATACAGCGAGGATCGCGCAGATGATCAGCGCGCCGTCACGAACGCGGCTCTGGCCCTGGTGCCCGGGGGATTGCTGGTGCTCGATCTGCTGAACGGTGCGTTGGTGCGGGCAGGGCTGGTGGAGGAGGAGTGCCAGCGAGCGGGCAATGTGTACTTCACCATACGCCGATGTGTGGAGGGTAATGATATCGTGAAGCGCATCAGTGTAGCGGAAGGGGATGAAGAACACGCGTTCATGGAACGTGTGCATGCTTGGACGCGACCTGAGGTCTGCGATATGGTGGAGCGTGCTGGCCTTCGTATCGGATCGGTGACTGAAGGGCCCGAGCCCCGTCCGTTCGATGAGTTCCGCTCGCCGCGTATTGTTGTCTGGGCCCGCAAACCAGGTGGACCTGTGCCCGACCACGAAGATCGACCATGAACCTAGGCCTGTTGACCCTGCTCTTCCTAGCGCTCCCGATCTTGGCCGGTGCCTGGGTGCGATATTCCAACCCGGGCGCCGACGGCATCAAGTTGTTGCTGGCCTTCAGCGGGGCCTTCCTCCTGAGCGTGGCCGTGTTGCACATGCTGCCGGAACTCTACATGAGCGGAGGGGAGGGCATCGGTCTTTGGATCCTCGGTGGCTTCCTGCTGCAGGTAGTCCTGGAGTTCTTCAGCCGTGGCATCGAACACGGCCATGTGCATGTGCACAAAGGCCAGGACCACACGTTGCCGTTGGCCACCCTGCTCAGTCTGTGCCTGCATTCTTTCGCCGAAGGCATTCCGTTCGCCGATCCACGGGTGAACGGTAACCTGCCTTTCGTGGCCGGGGTATTGATGCATAAGATGCCCATGGCCATCGCACTGGCCACGGTGCTGCAACGCTCGAATGTGCCGGCCGGGCGCTCCTGGGCCATGATCGTGGTCTTCGCCCTATCCGTGCCCCTGGGTATCGCCACCGGGGTGCTCGGATCGGACCTGCTGGGCGGTGCGCCCATTATGCGCGCGCTGGGGCTGGCCATCGGCATGCTGTTGCACATCAGCACCACCATAATCTTCGAGAGCACCCCGGACCACCGCTTCAATGCGAAGCGCTTCATCACGGTGCTGGCCGGGGCCCTGCTGGGCTACTTCACCTCGCATTAAATAAGTGCCCACATACTAGCGAGGTATTCGTGCCGTTGTTTACTTTGCAATTCAAAGTACTTTGTGATGGAACCAATGAACGCCGCCTCCGACCTCGCCCACATCCGCACATTGATGGACCGCAGTACGCGCTTCATCTCGCTAAGCGGGCTCAGCGGCGTGTTCGCCGGCGTGGTGGCGCTGGCAGGGGCGTGGGTGGCGCAGCAATACATTCATTTCTTCACGGCGCCGAATGCGGACCCCATCGCATACAGCCCGATACGCGGTGATCAAGAATATCGCTCATTGTTGCTCGTCCTCGTCATGGTGGCCTGCGTTGTGCTGACCATCGCTTTGGTCGGTGCCACCTGGTTCACTTGGCGCAGGAGCAAGCGCATGGGGCAAGGGCTGTGGAACCCAGCTGCGCGCCGGTTGATGTGGAACCTGTTCATCCCATTGGCCGCTGGGGGGATGGTGTGCTTGGCGCTCATGTATCATGGATTGCCGGGTCTCGTTGCGCCTGCTACACTGGTATTCTACGGCCTGGCCTTGTTGAACGCGAGCAAATACACATTGGATGAGATCCGCTGGCTGGCCTTGAGCGAACTGGTGCTCGGTGTGGTGGCCAGCTTCTGGATCGGTGCCGGGCTGATTTTCTGGGCGCTGGGCTTCGGTGTGCTGCACATTGTGTACGGCGGCCTGATGTGGGTGCGTCACGAACGCGATGCTGACCGCAACACGGCATGATCGAACAGCTCAACAAAGCCTTTGAAAGTCGCGTCAGGCTGGGCTTGATGGCGGTGCTCGTGGTGAACGACTGGGTGGACCATGGTACCCTGAAGGAGCTGCTGGGAGTTACCGACGGCAACCTCGCGAGCCACATGACCGCGCTAGTGGCGGCGCGTTACGTGCAGGTGCGCAAACGCTTCGTGGCCAACCGCCCAAATACTTCATACAAGGCCACCTCCGTTGGAGTCAAGGCTTTTCGTGCCCACCTCGACGCCATGGATCAACTGCTTCGCAAAGACCTACGCCAATGAACGAGCCCACTAGGCACCCGAAACGATCTAAGCTACTTACCCTGCTACTGGTCGCCATCAGCTTCGACCACTTGTTCTGGCAGGAGTCCATCGGTATGAACCTCGTCATGTTCGCCCTGCTGGTGGGAAGTGTTGTTGCCTATGACCGTGGTTGGGCCAAGCTTTCCGTCCCAGCACGCATTAGCGGTGCGGGCCTCCTGGTGAGCGCCGGCATGCTATTCAACCATGGCAGCACCATCGCTACGTTCGCGACCTTTTCTTCGCTCTTTCTCTTCACTGCATTGGCCCATGCGCCGGCCATCCGCACCGTGACCTCTGGCCTGGCACAATGGCTGTTGAACCTGCTGTGCACCCCGTTGGGTGTGGGGCAGGCATTGGGCAATGCCGCACCGGATGCGCCGGTTGTGCGCCGATCGTTCCGGTGGTTCGGCATAGGGGCATTGCCGCTGGTGATCACCGCCTTGTTCTTCCTCTTGTATCGTGGCGGCAACAGTCGCTTCGATGCGCTTACGGCGAGCGTGCTGGACGGTCTGTTCCAATGGATCGGTGATGCGCTGGAGCAGGTCTTCACAGCACACATCTTCTTCTTCCTCTTCGGCCTACTATTTTGTACGTCCATGCTTATCCGGTTCAGCGGTCCATGGATCGATGGTCCCGAATCGCTGTTGCGCAATACAATGCAACGCTTGCGTAAACGCCGCCCTAAATGGCTGCCGCCGCTCGCTATGGGGGCGTTGGATAAGGAGCGCCGCATGGGTCTGGTGCTGTTGTGTCTATTGAACGCGATGCTGCTCGTGGTGAACGTAATTGATGTGAACTGGGTGTGGTTCAACTTCTCGGTGGAGCCGGGAATGAGCCTGAAGGAATTCGTGCACGAGGGCACCTGGTTGCTCATCACCAGCATTGTGCTGGGTATGGCGGTACTGCTACGCATCTTCCGTGGCAACCTCAACTTCCACCCCGCGAACCGCGCGTTGATGCTCCTTGCCACGGCCTGGCTTGCGCAGAACTTGATCCTGGGGATCTCCGTGCTCCTGCGCAACTACCACTATATCGCCTTCCACGGACTGGCGCACAAACGCATTGGGGTCATCGTGTTCCTGTTGTTGCTACTGGTCGGACTGGTCACCTTGTTCATCAAAGTGCGCGAACGTAGGACGTTCTTTTATCTGCTTCGCGTGAACGGCTGGGCGGCCTTTACGGTTATGGTCGGCTTGAGCACGGTGGATTGGGACAGCACGATCGTGCGCTATAACCTCAAGCATTGGAACCAGGGGGAGATCGATATCGACAATTATCTCGTGATGAGCGACAAGGTGCTGCCCTTGTTGGTGGAGAATATCGATGTGGTGCGCGAGCAGGTGCGGAAGCACAAGTTGAACCACGTTCGGTGGGTCGATCACCTGGATCCGGGTGTGTTCGATGCCGATCTCGCCATCAAACGCGATGCCTTCCTCCAGCGTTATCGCGAACAGCATTGGCAGAGTTGGACACTGGCCGACTCTCGCACGTTCGCCGCCCTAGGTTCGCCTGAAATGGAAACGCATTGATCATGGAGGCGCAACGCATCGAACGGCGCATTCGCAACTGGACGCTGTTCTTCATCGCTGCCTTGTGGTCCAGCGGGCTTACCGCCGTGCCACTGGAATGGGCTACGCGCTGGCTGAGCGAATTGACGTTGAGTTGGCCGGGCCCGTGGCATGCGTGGGCCGAACAAGCCGCGGTGGCACTTGCCGATGTGGGTAGCAAATACCCATTCCTGTTCTATGGTACGGATTGGCTGGCCTTCGCCCACATCGTCATCGGCATGGCCTTCTTCGGAGTGCTGCGCGATCCGGTGCGTAACAAATGGATCATTGAATGGGGCCTGTGGAGTTGTGCGCTGGTCCTCATACTGGCCTTCGTTTGGGCGCCTGTGCGTGGGATCCCGTTCTTCTGGCGGTGCGTGGATGCCTCCTTCGGCGTGCTCGGTTCGATACCGCTCTGGCTCGTGAAACGCGACATCGACACACTCGAAAAGTTGCGGATGCCATGATGAAACGGATCCTTGCTCGTTGGACCGATGACCCTGTAACCGCGGGCGTCGTGCTGACGATCGGCTTTGTGATCGCGTTCGCGCCGGACCCGTTCCTGCTGATGTTGGTACGTGCTTTCATGTGGCAATGGGCATTGGTCTCCGCGGGCATCGCCCTGGTCGCCTTCTTCACACGGCGCTGGTGGAGCGGGGGTGCGGCGTTGATCGTCGCGTTGATACTCGCATTCCCACCTCAGCACACGGAACAAGCGGCGGATGCAGGCTCTGGCCGGCGGTTGGTGCGTGTGGCGCAAATGAACGTGTTCCAGCCGAATGAAGATCACGCTGAGGTGATCACAGCTGCGCTCGCCATGGATGCGGATGTGATCTCGTTCCAGGAAGTAAGCCCTGAGTGGGCCGTGGTATTGCAGCAGGAACTCAGTGCTCGGTATCCGTTCCATCGGTTGGTCCCCAGGAGTAATTGCTACGGTATCGCGCTGTTCAGCCGCCTTCCGTTCCTACGGATCGACGTGCTTCCCCTGGCGCGCCGGTCAATGCTGTGCGCCGAGGTGGCCACTTCTGTGGGGCCGGTCAGGCTGCTCAGCGTTCACGCCACATCACCCGGCAGCCTCGCCCATTTCCGTGAGCGTAACAGGCAGCTCGATGAACTCGCGCCCATGGTGAAGGAAAGTCTCATGCCGGTGGTACTGTTCGGCGACTTGAACACGGTTAGCTGGGATCACGCCCTTATCCGGCTGTGCGAACGCACAGGACTTCGCGAACAGAAGGGTAGCTCACAAGCCACCTGGCCGAGTTTCGGTGGCATGGCACTTATTCCCCTGGATCATATCCTGGTGACGAAGCAACTCGCGGTCGCGGGGTTCGAGGTGTTGAGCATTTCCGGATCCGATCATCGCGGTGTCGTGGCCACCATACGTTCCCGCTCATGATCAGCCAGCGCAATTGGATCAAGCTGCTGCCATGGGTCACGGCCTTCGCCATCGCGATGGCCTTTTTGGAAAGTGCGGTGGTGATCTACCTACGCGAGCTGTATTATCCAGTGGAATTCCGCTTCCCGATGGCGCCCATCAAGAGGCATATCGCCATCACCGAACTGTTGCGCGAGCTGGCCACATTGGTCCTGCTACTCGCTCCTGGCGCGCTGATCAGTCCGCGACGTTTGGAACGCTTCGCTTGGTTCATCTACTGCTTTGGCGTGTGGGACATCTTCTATTATGTTTTCTTGAAGGCTGTGCTGGGTTGGCCCGCCACCCTGCTGGATTGGGACGTCCTTTTCCTGGTGCCCATCGTTTGGGTGGGCCCCGTATTGGCACCCTGCATTGTTTCGATCGGGCTGATCTCGATCGGTCTGATGCTGCTGCGAAGACGTGAGGCCGATCCGGCGTTCACCTTCCGTACATGGGAGTGGGGTCTGTTGCTGGTATCCGGGACGCTGATCCTGTATACCTTTCTCGAAGAGCCGCTCGTGCATATCCTGCGTTCCACCTCTGGAGAAGGGCCGCTGACCTTGCCGGAGGCTGGGCACGAGGCGCTGGCCGGCTTGCGCGACTATTTGCCCGAGCAATACAACTGGACCTTGTTCAGTGTAGCATGCTTGATGGCCTATGTGGGTGTCCATAGGCTGATGCGACGCGGTGCCGCACACGGGGTTGCCTCCCGATGATCCAGGTCCATGTTGATAATGAACGAAACCCGGACCGGGCAACTACGTACAAATGGTGCGTCTTGTACATGGAATCCAAAAGCAAAATGGTAGCAGAAGCTAGGATCTTCCTCCGGTTGGGGCTGTTGTCTTTCGCAGGACTGATGTTCTACTATGCGCATCTGTTCATGGATATGTTCGACAATGCCTTCTTGTACAAGGCATTGGCCGTGACCTTCTTGGTCATCACACTCCCACTTCCCATCATCGCCTTCAATAACAAAAAGCTCTTTCCGGAGATCAAGGGCACCGGAAAGCTCTTGCTGAACTGGGTCTCCGTGTTGCTCTTCATGCATCACTTCCTGATGACCTTCATCTTCGTCATGTTCCTGAAAGAGCGTGGTCCGTTCTAACGGTAAAGAAAAATTCTCCTCGATCGCAACCTTTCTTAGACCCCCAACGTTAAACAACCACAGGCCTAGAGAACGGCTCTAAAGCATCTGATAAACCTGGTCTACAGAAGGCAGTAAAGCCCAAGTGCAGAAAAAGCTTTCATCCAAGCCCGTAAGCTTGGAGACCAGGATACTCGAAGCGCGCCCCGTAAGGCGCGCTTCGCCATTTCACCTCAGGCCTGTGCGCTATCTCGTGAAGGCGAAGGCACCATGCCTATTCGCGCATTCGGTCGTTCGCCGTGATGCACCACATCAACTCGTCCAGGAACCTGGTAGTCCGTCGCACCCAGTCGGCAGGCGCGAATGCGTTGCCCGCCTCGTCGAACGCATCCTGGACCTTGGGCACGGGCAGCATCGCAGGCACGGTCCAGGCGCCCAATTTCCAAAGGCTGAACTGCAATGACGTGATCACCTGGGAACCGCCAAAGGAACCATCACTTACGGTGCAAATGGCCACGGGCTTGCGGTGCCACTGGTCGTTCAACACGTCGATCGCGTTCTTCAGGCTGGCCGGATATCCGCCGTTGTATTCCGGCGTAACGATGATCACGCCATCTGCTTGGGCAACGCGCGTAGCATAGTCTTTCAGCGCAGCAGGGGCGTCCGTCAGGTTCTTCAGTCGCTCGTTGAAGATCGGAAAATCCTGTTCCGCAAGGTCCAGTACCGCACACGTGGCATCACCGCGCGCGGTGATGGCCTGCACCAGATGCAAGGCTACGCGCGGACTTCGACGCCCGATGCGAACGCTGGCGGACATGATCAGGATATGCGGCATGACGACCAAGATAGCCTGCGTGCAGTCCTTCAGGTGGCGGCATCCAGCAGGGCCCTCAGCTCCGCGGCGACGCCTTGGAAGCCACGTCCCATCCGTGGTCCGGCCATGACCCCCGTGGGCGTTGCGATGGTCCGGTAGCTCTGCATGACCGTGAACAACTGCGTACTGTCCAGGTCACATACGATGCCACCGCTTTCGCCGTGTACCCAATCCACGTTGAAGGCGTAGTTCATGGCGCCGTGGAGGTCGTATTGGGCGGAAACGATACCGGTGTTGGCATGGCCTTTCAGGAAGAAGTTACCGCCGCCAAGGAAGTCGCCGGCCGGGCTCAAGTTCGCTCCTTTTACCACGGGCGCAGGAAAGCCGTAGGTGACCACCTCGGTGCCTTCCGGAACCACTTCGAACGACAAGTGAATGGTATCGAGAGAAAAGCGCGGGTCCGCCGGAGCGCCGAGTTCGAGCACCGCAAGATCATGCACGGCGTGTTCCAGAGGAACACCGGTCACCGGGCAATGGAAGGCCAGCAGGTTGTCGTCCGTGAGGGTGAAGACAACGAATTTGTCCTTGGGGTCGCGCGGCTGGGCATTGTTGAAAATGTGCCAGGCTGTGAGGATGTACCTATTATGGGCGATACATGCACCGGAACCAACGAAGCCCAACTCAAAACCAGGAGGCCCTGTTGTCGACACGTTCACCGCGATGGGCTTCGGGCGGATGCGGAGAATGGCGCATGCCGATCGGCGGATACGCGCGATCGCAGGGATCAACTCCTGACTACTGGCCATGTGACCGCAAGCTACATCCAGTGTCTATAGGCCAGAAGCATACACGAAGCGTGTTATGCCCACATCGGTGCGAAGGATGTAAGCCCCTGGCGCAAGTCCGCTGAGCGAAAGACCGCCCGTATTACTGGACAAACGCCCGTTACGGAGATCGCGCCCCATGGCATCAAGCAGCCAGAAGGCCCCGATGGTCCTGCTCGTGCCAGCGTCGATCACCAGAAGGTCGTTGACCGTCCAGACCTTGAGGTCGATCCGGCCAGGTACATCCGATACCGTATTGTTGGGATCGACGCAGGGACCGAAGAATGTGAAGGAGAGAATGTCGGGAAGGTTGTCGAACTGATACGGCTGCTGCATGCCCAGATTGATGCTGCCTGGAGTTGATACCCCGAAGAAGGGCTGACCGCCCGTGAAGGTGTCGTTCGTCACGGACAAGGTGTAGTCGCCTGGCGGCACGCATAGCGTGTCGTAGTCGTTCTGGACACCGCCGCCCAACGCGAACGTGCCAGCTCCCAAAACCGCGTTGTTGACATCCAGCATTTGCCAATCGAGCGTATCGTTGATCAGCCCGTTGCCGAAGTTGTTCAAGTAGACCAACATCGGAGCGCATGGTGCTGGTGGGCATAGGTCCACCGTAAGGTCATACGTGCAGGCCTGTTGCTGATAGAAACCGGTCCACAGATGAAGCTGGGCCTGGAAGGGGCCTGTCGGGATAGTGGCGCCATCCACGAGTGACAACGTGTGAAAGCTCTCTCCGGCAATGCCGAAGTAGTTCACTGTTTCACGGGCGATGCTATCTGTTCCTTGCAGGAGAACAAAGCCCGGATAGTCGAATAGTGTTTGGCTGTTGTTGAACACATGTACCTCAATGGCCGTATCGCTGAAGGCCTGCCATTGGACATGGTCGATGATCAGGCTGTCGCAGGCCGTGGGCACGAACTGCAGCACCACGAACTCGTGTTCGGCAACGGCCGCCCCGTCGTTGATGGATACACCGGAAATATCGATCACGTATTCACCAACGGAGAGCATTCCAATGCTGAAGGTCTCATCGTGGGGGGTCAACACCGGGATGCCAATGCCTTGCGCGGCTGCGTTCACCACGATGGAGACCGTATTGCCGTTCACCGTGAACGATGCCTCGGAGATAGAACTGTTCGTACTCGATAGGTCGCCATGCAAGGTGATGGTGATGTCATCGTTCGTTGTCGGCGATGGCGGCGCGACCTCGATGCTGTTGATGTAGAAGTAGGTCTGCGCCCGGGCCGTGAGCATACAGAACAGCAGCAGGAGGAGGGTGAATGTGTTCTTCATGACAGCAGCAGGTTACCTGAATGACGCAACAAGGCGCAAATATGACGCCTCCGAAGCCATCAAGAAGTAGCTCCGGATTACCTTGTTGCCGGAACTCATGAAGAAGATCAACGACACCACCATCGCCCTGCTTATCGACGGGGATAACGCCCAGCCTAAGCGCATCGGGGCCATCATTGAGGAACTGAGCAAGCAGGGCACCATTACCATCCGACGTATCTACGGCGACTGGACCACCACCAGCATGACCGGCTGGAAGGAATTGCTGAATGCGAACGCTATTCAACCGGTGCAACAATTCGCCTATACAAAAGGCAAGAATAGCACGGACAGTGCGCTCATCATCGACGCTATGGATATCCTGCATGGCGATCGCGTGGACGCCTTCTGCATCGTGAGCAGCGACAGCGACTACACCCGTCTGGCCACGCGCCTGCGCGAAGGCGGGCTGTATGTCATCGGCATCGGGGAGAAGAAAACACCGGTGGCCTTCGTAAAGGGCTGCGACCGCTTCATCTATGTGGAGAACCTGGACGTGACCGAGCCCATTCTTGAATCATCCACTGGACCTGCTCCCGCGTCGGGTAACAATGCGCGGGGCACTGCGGGTGCTGTGCGGCGAGGTGGGAAGTCGGCGGGTAAAGCAACGAGCGCGTCGTTATCCCAGAACGCGGAGCTGATGCGCAAGCTGCGCAAGGCCTTCGACAACGCCAGGGGAGAGGATGAAGAGGTCTCGTTGAGCTTGATCGGCCAGTCCTTACGCAGGCTTGATCCGGGCTTCGATCCGCGGAGCTATGGGCATGCATCCTTGTCCTCGCTCGCGCAAGCGCTGAAGGACCGACTTGAAACGCGGCGGGAGGAGAAGGGGAATATGGTAATGGTGCGCTTCCGCACCTGAAACGGTGTTCCGCAGCGATTCCGGAACTCAGCTCTTCATGTTCTCGAACTGTAGCGGCACCTCGAAGTCGGTCGTACGGCACAACTCCATTACGGCCTGCAGGTCGTCGAACTTCTTGCCATTTACACGGATCATCTCATCCATGATCTGCGGTTGCACCTTAAGACCACTATCCTTGATCGCCTTGACGATCTTTTTCGCCTTCTCCCGCTCTATCCCGTTCTGGATCTTGATCGTCTTGTAGAGTAGTTTGCCGCTGGGTTGCGCTTCCTCCTTCAGGTCGTAGCTCTTTACGTCGATCTTCTGCTTCGTGCTGCGCTCAAGTAGAATGTCCACGATGGAGTCCAGTTTCAAGTGATCCTCTGTACCCACTTTGATCACCAACCCTTTCTTGTCGAACTCGATGGTGCTGTTGCTTCCACGCAGGTCATACCGCGTCTCGATCTCGCGTTTCGCGGTGTTGATAGCGTTGTCCAACGTCTGCGGATCAACCTTGGAAATGATATCGAAGGAGGCCATGGGGAGATGCGTTCATGGAGTGCTTTGGAAAACACGGCATAAAGGAACGGCCGTTGTAGTGGTGGCCAGATCAGCGGGCGGGTGGGAGCAGCGCTATACGCTCACTCGATCACTTCAGCCTTCGGGTAACGCTGCTTCCAGAATGGGAAGGCCTTCATGCTCTTGAGCAACACGGTAGTGCGTGGGTCCAATCGGACCTTGATCTGCTTTACTCCGGGCTTCAGGGGCGGTTGACTGAGGATAAGGGTTTTTTTGCGGCTGCTCATGTTCTTCTTCGTTCCGTTCACTCCGCCGATAAGGATAACCGTGCCGAAGGATAGGATGTCAGGACCGCTAAGATGGCGAATTTCCACGAAATAATTCTAATACCCTGAAAAACAGAACACTATGATATCCTTTCGGTGCTACGCGCCGGTGACTTCGGTCATTCTGTCGTACTCACTCATTTGCCAGGTTCGAACTGTAGGACCAAGGAATTCATGCAGAACCGTTTGTGTGTTGGCGGAGGACCATCGTTAAAAAGATGGCCCAAGTGCCCATCACAACGGCCACAGCGGACTTCGGTCCGTTGCATGCCATGGGACCGGTCCTCCAAATAGATGACCGCATTCGGGCGGACAGGTTCAAAGAAGCTTGGCCAACCGCAGGAGCTGGCAAATTTTCCGTCGCTACGGAAGAGCGCATTGCCGCAGCACACGCAGCGGTAAAGCCCGATCCCTTCGAAGTTCCAGTACTTCCCTGTGAATGCGTATTCCGTGCCCTGCTCGCGTGCAACGTGGTACACACTATCCGGCAATGCTTTCTTCCACTCCGCATCGCTTACGTTCAGGTGCGCGGTGTCCGTGAGGGAGTAGTAGGGATTGCTGGTTGGCTGCATGGGTGGGCTGATCGGTGGCGTGGGGAGTGAGGAATGCTGGGCTTCGCAAAAGGGAAGGGCGATGCGGATCAGCAGCGGTACCAAGACCAGTGTTCGCATGGCACAAAGATCGGCCAACGACGGGCGATCCATGAAACGTGCTCGCCGGGAGCCATAAGCGGTCCGATCACATCAACATGCTCGCCGTGAACGCGTCGGCCAAGATCACGCCGAACCCAGTGCCTACGGCGCGTCGCACATGCGGCACACCAACGGTGATCGCGATCAAGTACCTCGCCACGGTGTTGGTCGATCCGGAGAGGGGGGTGCTCTCGCAACGAGCTTATAACGGCCTTTAGGTCTGTTCATCCCAGCCCCGACTGCATGTGTTGTGCCTTCCACCCAGGCACCTTTATTTGGACCTACACGTAAAGTTCACCCTTGAACAGGGTACAATAGGTTACGCGCACCAGGAGTCGGCCCCAATGATGCGGCCATGCGACTCCAAGGTTCCTGAACTTTGGAGCAGGTCAACTCATGGATACGCCTGGAAAGGGACTAGACTTGTATGGTCATGCGGAGCCGACGTTATCATGTGCTGGTCCTGCCTTTGGCCTTGTGGCTGATGGTAGCGCAGGCATTGCCTGTACTCTGGCGCATGCATTGTGTTGTGTCCGATCGTTCGTTGGTCTCCTGGGGAAAGGCGAAGTCCTGTCTTCCGCCCGGCAAGACCACGCCCGTTCCGGCGATGAGGGCCTATTGCTGCGAATTCACGCACGTGGCCGGCGCACGTGCCGAGTTCGTCAAGGAGAACATCGACGTTCCGGTTGAGACCGCCGTTGCCGAGCTAAGCCATCGGATCCTCGTCGACCCGATGGCATTGGATCTCCCGCGGATGTTGTTCCGAAGCCGACCGCCTCCAGGTTATGCTGCGGACCGACCGGTCCTTCTGCGTAAACTGTTGATCTAGGACGCTCGCCAAATGCCTGCGCGTGCTCATGTGGCACGTTCATCGCCTGCGGACAAACGTTCCTTATTGAACACAGCCTAATGGAGAGCATGCAGAATTTCTCATTCGAATACGAGTACGCGCGCGTTCCGATGGCCCCATTGCTCATTATGTTCTCATTTCGTATGCATACGCTGGTAGTTCTGAGCCTGCTAGTCCAAGCGACTGTTACGGCCCAGGTCCCACTTCATATCCCCGACACGCTGAGCGGATCCGTTCTGGACCTCACGCTTCAGGAGGGCAGCTATCAATTCCATCCCGGCGAAACGGTGGCTACTTACGGCATCAACGGAGATCTATTGGGGCCGACGCTCATTCTGAACCGGGGTCAAGATGTCACGATCAATGTCACCAATGCATTACCGGACCTCACCACCATGCATTGGCACGGTCTGCACGTAAGCGCGGCCAACGATGGCGGGCCACATTCACTGATCTATCCCAACACCACGTGGAGTCCGAGCTTCATAGTGAAAGATCGTGCGAGCACTTTCTGGTACCATCCGCATGGGCACGGACTTACCGACTATCAGGTAAGCTTGGGTGCAGCAGGGATGATCATCGTGCGGGACACATTGGAAGCTGCTCTCGACCTGCCAAGGACCTACGGGGTGGACGACATTCCACTGATCCTGCAAGCAAAAGCCGTTGTGGATGGACAGATCATGGTACACACCGGATTGGACAGCATCATGTTGGCGAATGGAGTGCGCAACGCATGGAAGGAATTGCCGGCACAGGTGGTTCGTCTGCGCTGCCTGAACGCATCCAGCGAACGCACCTTCGAGCTAGGTCTTAGCAATGGAATGGGCTTCCATGTCATTGGCACTGATGGCGGTCTGCTCAACGTGCCTGTTTTGTTGGATCGTATGCAACTGATGCCCGGTGAACGTGCGGAACTTCTTGTGGACCTTGGCAATATGCAGGGTCAATCCTTCCAATTGATGGCCTTCAACAGCGAACTTCCCAACGGGATCATTGGTGCATCCCAAGTGGGTAATGGCACGGCCTATCTGGACGGATATCAGCAGAACGGTATGAACGGGGCCGATCATGCCCTTTGCTCGTTCACCGTGGGTGCGCCCACGGCAGATGGCATTACCAGCATACCCAGCAGCCTAGTGGGTCTGATCCACATTAATGAATCCGATGCGACCGTCTCTCGTACGTTCCAGATGGAGCCAGAAGGCACGGCACCGCTGGAATTGATCGAAGGCCCATTCGAAGTGAACGGGACCACCTACGACATGGAGGTTATCAACGTGACCGTAAACCTAGGCGCCACCGAGATCTGGGAGTTCGTGAACAACACCATGCTGGGACACCCCATGCATATCCATGACATACAGTTCAATATATTGGATCGGAACGGGGCAGCGCCGGAGGCTTGGGAGGTCGGGTGGAAGGATGTCGTGTTCGTGCCGCCCATGGGCAGCGTGCGCGTAATCACGCGATTCGATGATTTCGCCGATGCGGTTATGCCTTATATGTATCACTGCCACCTGCTTATGCATGAAGATGAGGGCATGATGGGGCAGTTCCTAGTTGTTGATGACAATAGCGTTATTGAACACGAAACGACAGCCACGCGACTCATCGCAGGGCCGAACCCCTTTATCTCCGGCGAGCTGCGATTGCACTGGACAGGGTACACGGGCAAAGTTCTGGTGGAGATCTCCGATGCGTTGGGGCGCAACGTGCGATCTGTGCGCGTTCACTTCCAAGATGGCCTTTGCGCCATCGATGCCGTGAACTTACCATCGGGGAGCTACCGCCTACAAGCGAGGCCATTGGATGAATCCAAGAAAACACGAAGCACCACCCTCATCATTCACCCCTGAAGACGAATAAGGAACGATCGAACTGCAAACGACACCGCCTCATAAACAACAATCATGACCATGAAACACTTACTACTCTCGACGACCATGTTGCTGGTAACCAGCCTCAGCGCACAGACCACAGCACTCGATTTTACCGCCAACGATTGCGACGGCATAGAACACACCTTGTTCAGCGAACTCGAAGCGGGCAATGCCGTGATACTGGAATTCGTGATGATGGGTTGCCAGCCTTGCGTGAACGCAGGGAACAGCATCAAGACCAACGTCCTCCCGAACACGAGCGACCCGAGTCGTGTGAAGTTGTACAGCATCGGATTCACGAATAGCATCACCTGCGCGCAGATGAACGATTGGAAGACCACCAACAACTTCACGCACACGGTTTTCGCTGGCATGAGCGCTCAAACCACCCACTACGGTGGTATGGGCATGCCCACGGTGGCCGTGGTAGGAGCCGCTGACCACACGGTTTTTTACAGTGAAGTAGGACATAGCGCGAGTGATAATCCGGTCATTCTTGCAGCCATTGAAGCAGCCCTGGCCTCTGGTGTTGGCATTGCCGAAAGAGTTGCCGCAAATGAACTGAAAGTATACCCGAACCCGGTTGAACGTGCGATCCAGTTGAGTGGTACATATACTGCGGCTCAAGTGTTCGATGCGCAAGGCCGTATTGTATTTGATCGGGCGGTAGCGGGCAGCAAGACCTTCGATGTCAGCGCCCTTCCCGCTGGTGCATACACACTTCGGTTGGTCGGCACGGACAACGCCATAAGCCAAGGGCGCTTCGTGAAGCTCTAATGATCGGCTATGATTCGTTGGTGCGCTTTCAGCTTCGTTTCGGCCTTCTCGCTCGCTTCGTGCTATCACGAGGCGGGCGAGGAGCCGATAGCTCCTGCGTTCCCTGTTCACACCGTGGAACAACACCTCGTAGCCGACTTCCGGTATGGCTCGCATACCTACGAGCTGGCCAGCGTGTATACCGATACCGAGGGTGCGGCCTTCAGGCTTGACACCTTTCGTGTGCTGCTCTCTGGCTTGCGCGCTGTGAACGATGAAGGTGAAGTAATTGCGGACTATTCCAATGTCTACGTGCTTCTGGATGCGAGCCAGGCGAGCAACGACTTTACGCTCGGTGAGCTTACATCGGACCACCTGCACGAGATCCGGTTCAACATCGGCCTGGAGCCTATTATGAACCATACTCCGCCGGCGGATGCGCCGCCACCTATGAGCGACGGAGTCATGTTCAGTGGGGACACAGGAACTGGCTATTACTTGTTGGAAATGGCTGGCCGGGTGGACAGCAATGGGGATGGGACCATCGACAACACGGATCAGACCTTTTCCTACCGCTGCATGGGCGATGAACTTCTAAACACCAGTGCGGCGTCGGTCCATGCGAACCTGCCCGAAGGCGGTGTACTGCTGGCCTGGCTTCCGGTGGATATGCACGTAATGCTGGCGAATGTTGATTTCCTCGCTACGCCCTCGACCGATGGCAACAACTCCCTGCAGATCCAACTGCTTCAACAGTTGGTGGACGCCATGGAACAAGAACACTGACCGCAACGGATACGACTTAAGAGAAACCACGAAACGAAAAACGATCATGAAGCACTTCTTCGCACTCATTGTGGCGGCCACCATCGGGCTCTTTGCCCATGGCCAAATGCAAGGTCTGGATCGTTACCTCACCGATCCGCTCACGTACACGACGATCGTCACCAGCACGGATCAGGTGAGCCTGCCGCGTGACCTGGATTTCAAGCCCTTCAGTAACGAGCTATGGGTGGTGAACAAAGGCGGTACAGATGGCAGTAGCGTGGTGATCGTGCACAACGCCGGCTTGCCCGGTCAAACGGATGAGTACCGCAAGGACACGCACAGCAGCCATTTTATGCGGGTGGCCAGTGCCATGGCCTTCTCCGAGAACGGTGAGTGGGCCGCGGTGAGTGAGATCCAAAGCACCGCTGGTGGTACGTCCACCTTCATGGGGCCTGCCTTGTGGAGCGCTGACCCAAACATCTTCGCAACTGTGTTCCAGAACAACTGGGTGAACGGTATGCCCTTGGGGAGCCATCGCGACATGTTGCACCAGAGTCCCTTTGCTATGGGCATCGCCTCCGATAGTGCAAAGGTGTATTGGGTGATGGATGGGCACTTTGGCAATATCGTGCGGTACGATTTCGTGCAGGACCACGGCCCTGGTTATGACGACCACTCCTCAGGGAAGATCTGGCGATACACCGATGTCCCGGTGTCGCGCGTGGCCGGTATCCCTAGCCACATGGCGGTGGACCATGAGAACCGCTGGCTATATTTCATCGATGGCGGCACGAAGCAGATAAAACGCCTTGCCATGAACAGCGGCGGTGTAACCGGCAACCTGTCGGCCCCCAACGAGACCTTGGCCAGCTACAAGAAGGTGGAAGGCGCAACGGTGGAGGTGGTGGATACCTGGACCAGCGGGCAGCCCTGCGGCATGGACTATACAAATGGTCGCTTGATCGTCAGTGACAATACGACCGGTGATATCAAGCTTTATGACGTGAGTGGCACGCCTACTCTCATGGGCACCATAACCACTGGGCAAGCGGGTATCATGGGTGTCAAAGTCGGTCCCGATAGCCGCATCTGGTTCGTGAATTATACCGGGAACAAGGTGGTGCGGATCGATCCGCTTCCACTGCCGAACGATGCGGCCATCACCGCGATAGTCTCGCCGCTCAGCACACCCGCCAGCATTGAGTTCTACTCCGCGGCCTTCGATGTTTGCACCAGTTCCATCGCCCCGGTCGTAACACTCAGCAATGCGGGAAACAACGACATTACTTCAGTGGATATCCACTTCCACATTGATATGGGAGTCGCCACAATGTTCAATTGGTCTGGCTTGCTAGTACCCGGTGCTTCCGTGGATGTGACGTTGCCTTCCATCGCATTGATCAATGGTGCGCACCAACTGAATGCGTGGACCGAAATGCCCAACGATGTGGAAGATATGAGCCCGTTGAACGATGAGATCCAAGGTAGCTTTCGCGTAGTGGATCCCGTCCAGGTCGTTCCCTTCAACGAATCCTTCAGCAACACCACCTTCCCGCCCACCGGCTGGAACTACGTACACTTTAATCCGAACAACCAATTCACGCGCAGCACAACCAGTGGTTTCGGTTCCGGGACAGGCTCTGCGAAAATGGACCACTACTCAGGGTCCATGGATATTACCGGCCAATTGGACTACCTGATGCTGCCGCGTCTGGATCTTTCCACAGCACCTGCTGGAACGCTACTGGATTTCTCCGTGGCCTATGCCCAGTACAATTCATCTTCCGTTGATCGATTGATGGTGAAGTCCTCGATCGATTGTGGTGCTTCGTGGAACACCATCTACGATCAAGAAGGCAGTGGCCTTAGCACCGCCGGTGTGGTCACGGGAGCCTTTACACCCAACGCTACGCAATGGCGCACGGAAGGAGTGGACCTCGGTGTGTTGATCGGGCAGCCGGATGTCCTGCTCATGTTCGTGACCGAAAGCAACTATGGAAACAATATGTACATCGATGATGTGAACGTGGGGGCTATCGTGGGCGTGGACGAGTTGGCAGCGAACGCATTCGCGGTCTTTCCGAACCCGAGCAATGGCCGCTTTACACTGCGGGCCGGAGTGGTGGAAGGGGACATGGTGGTGCGCGTGTTCGGTGTAGATGGTAGCCTGGTGCACCAGGAGCGTTGGGTAGCCACCCAAGGGGCGCAACTGGACATCGACATGCGCGCCCTGTCCAGTGGTAGCTACGTGGTTTCGCTTTCCGATGCCGCGGGCCATAACTATCGCTCACGGATCATGATCCAATAGGCCAGAACGATGGTTTGGTGACATTTTCCCTGGAAATACATGCATCTGCCCACCCACACGCTCACCATTCGTAACATGGTATGCGATCGCTGCAAAGCGGCGGTAGGTCGCATCCTGGAAGCCCATCATCTGGGCTGGTTACGCATGGACCTCGGCGAAGTGGAGCTACGCGAGACACCCGATGAGACTATGATCGATCACTTGCGCATTGCTCTGCGCAAGGATGGATTCGATCTGGTGGATGACCGCACCGCCCAATTGATCACGCGTGTGAAGAGCCTCGTCATAGGCTTGGTGCATCACAATGGACTGGCCGTTCCCAAGGCGAAACTGTCAGATATTCTGAGTGATGCCCTGCACAAGGAATACTCGAGCATCGCCGCACTCTTTTCGCAGGTGGAGGGCATCACCATTGAGCACTACTTCCTACTGCAACGCATCGAACGCGTGAAGGAGCTGATCCGCTACAATGAATTTTCCTTCAGCGAGATCGCCGATCGTACGGGCTTTAGCAGCGCGGCGCACCTTAGCGCGCAATTCAAACAGCTCACCGGGATGACGCCGAGCGCGTTCAAAGGGTCGCGTTCAATTGCGCGTATTGGATTGGACAAGGTCGGAGACTCGGAGCAGGTGCCTTGATCAGCCCAACCGAGAAGTTTTGCCCTATGGCCGTGTGATCACGAGCCGACAGCCATGCGTTGCGTTCATCATGCGGAGCGAAAGCAAGTATATCCCTGAGGGCAGGTCGTTCACATCCACGCTGACCCTGTTCGCCCCTTTCGCAAGTCCTACCGACCGCTGGAGGACCACTTGGCCCAACGCATCAGTGGCGACCAGCGTAACGGCGGAGTTCGCATCAGCGTTGACCGTGATGGTCACTTCATCCTGCGCGGGGTTGGGCGTAATGAACATAGAGGCTGCCACAGTGCCGTTCTCGGCTACCGCCGTGCTGAAGTCCCCGAGCACCCGCACGACCTGCGATATCGATGGAATATCATCCACCATCGCGGTGAGCAGGTAGAAGCCGTCCGGCAAAGCGAGCGCATCGGTCGGCAGGGTGGCAATGACCTGTGTGCCGCTTTGGGTGAAGGGCAGGTCCACGAAGCGGTTGTTGCCGCAGTTCATCATGTGGGTCACCATGGTCTGCGCTTGCAGGATCACACCTGTGAGGCTGGCGGTATGCGCAAAGTCCAACGTAATATCCTGCCCACGTAGCAGGTCGCGGTCGGCGAGCGGGGAGATCGTGGGGCGTATCCCTTTGAACAGATAGGGTGGGGTGAAGCCCTCTATTACACTGAGCGGCGGTTCATTCCCCGGTGATCCCTCACCACCGGCCACGATCACGCGGCCATCGGGCACGATCACCGCGGTCGCGTGGTACTCGCGGAACCAGTTCATGTCGCTCAACCTGCGCCATGTGGCCGTGTAGGGATCGTAGTAGTGCGCGAGCTTGGTGTAGCCGTACTGGTTGGTGGGAGTGGGGTCGGCATCCTCTTCCTTCTCTCCTGCCAATACAAGTATCTTCTTGTTCGGCAGCAACACTGTTTCAGGGCGCGAGCGCACGGTGGTTGTATTGCCGCCCAAGGACCATGTGCCGTTGATCGGATCGTACACTTCCACCATGTTGCCATATACGCCTGGTGTAAAGCTCTTGTAGCCGATCGCCACTACATCCCCTTCGGGCAACACCACCAACTCATGATCAGCATGGTCGCCATTGGGCATGCGATCGCCCTGTACGAAATCGCCGGTAGGTTCCCATTGGTCGGTAGCGGGATCGAACAACTGGGGCGGGCGGTGGGTCATCAGGACGGTCCCATCGTAGAGCACCACGATGGGCGATTGCTCATTGCCGATGGATAGGGTATCGACCACCGTGGTAGTGAGCGAATAGGGGTCCAACAGCTCCGAGGTATTCGTCCGTTGCGGGTTGTTCTCGTTACCGCCGCCCACGGTCAGCACGCGGCCATCTGGCAACGTTGTGGTGCTGGGGTACCAGCGGTAGTCATCGAGCACTTCGGTCATCGCGCTCCACGAGCCTGTGCCACTGTTCCACGTCTTCACGAATTTGGTGCCCGGCCCGTACACATCCTGGTCAGCTCCGCCAATGAACACCATGGTGCTGTCCGTGCGCATCGCCAGACCTACGCAGCCCTGCACCGCACCCGAACCGGGGATAAGCAGGGCCTGGTCGGTGGCAGGATCGAAGAGGAACGGATCGGTGGTGTTGTGGCAGTAGAACAAACGTCCGTCGGGCAGCAGGGTGCAGAGGTTTGTGCCGCCCAGGGGTTCCGGTGAATTCACCAGGATGTCCCAACGGCCCATAACCGTATCCACTTCCACCGCAAGATCCTGCTGCAGGGGATCGATGCCGTTGGGGGTGATCGTGACGCGCGCGTACGCCAGGTCGGCCCTGCTCGCGTTCAACGTGTAGGATCCAGCAGGAACGGATGCAAACTCAAATGCGCCCAGCAGATCGGTGCGCTTCTCGGCGAAATAGCTGGTGTCGCTGTTGAAGAGCGTAACACGCACGCCAATGAGCGGGGTGCTGAGTGGGTCGGTCACACTACCGGAAACAGTTTGGGCAGTGCACTGCAGTGCCGTAAAGGCACCAAAGGCCAAGAAGATGGCAGGGGTAAGGGCATGCTCCATCAGGATCGGGGTTAGTAGGGCAGGGCTTGATCGACCCAGACTTCAAGCAAGGACATTTTCGGCGGCCGTATGGTTACGTGTGTTCAAACTCCTTTGGTGGTTCACTCCTTGACGAAGCGGCCGCTGAAGTGCTTGCCCTCACTGATGGCGTCGTAGATGTAAACCCCGGCGGGAAGATCTTTCACGTTGATCTCATGCGCCGGTCCGGCTTCACCAATACGCTCAATCATCAGTTTTCCAGCGCTATTCCATACGCGCAGGTCAACGGCCGCCCGTTGCGGTAGGCGCAGTGCGATCTTCACCACATCACTGGCGGGCGATGGATACACCCGCTGATCGGTGGTGACCAATTGATCGAAAACGAGTGACTGGATCGATGAGGTTCCATTCGCCCCCAACTGCAAACGGTAGTACACCGTGCTGAATTCCGGTGGTGCCGGGTCGGTCCAGTTGTAGCTCACCGGTTCGGAAACGGCCCCGCAAACGCCGAAGATCTCATGGACCACGCTGAACTCAACGCCGTTCATCGAGCGCTCCACCTTGGTGCCTGCACACGTGCTCCCCGCAACCAATGTCCAGTACAGGGTGATGCTGCCGGAGGTCTCAATAAGGGTGAACTCGGAGAGGAAGGGGTGCTCTTGGGCGTGTAGCGTTCCTGCGATATGCAGAGCGCATGCAGCAAGGGCGATCATTGGGGTGCGGGCGGGCATTTAATTTCCCAGAACTAGTGGGAGGCATAAAGTTACGTGCACTCTTGGGGTTGGCTCGACCACCTCAGCACCAGCCAACTGCAATAGGCTCCCAAGGCCCTTGACAAATAAGCGCGATGGGACCTCTGATGCGGCAATTATGACCGTAACCTTGCGTTGGGTTCCCGCATGCGCTCCATCACCTCCATTCTGCTGGCTGTTCTGGTGCTCGTTACGAGCACCTCCTTCCGGCTGGATACGCATCTCTGCGGAGGCTCGGTGCAGTCGTGGTCGTTGTTCGGTGTGGCGGCAGGCTGCGGAATGGAAATGGATCGGGCAGTGGAAAAATGCGCCAACCATGCCGGTGCTGTCCTTGTATCGGAGCCATGTTGCGCAGACCATGACATCCAGTTCAAAGGGCAGGAATTGAACACCTTAGTGAGCGCACCGCTTTCCGTAGCGGTCGCGTACCAGCCTGTGGTTGCGCTGCTGTTTACCGATCATCTTGGGCCGGTGCTGGCAGCCGCGCCTATAGCAGCGTCCTTGCATTTCTGGCCCCCTCCGTTGAGCGGAAGGGAAGTGCTGGAGCGAGTGAGCCGCTTGTTGATCTGACCGGCATTTATTGTCCTGCCTGCATCCATTTGATGTAAGGTGCTTTGCCGGTCTCCGTCCTTTCTGGATCACTCCTTATTCCTCTTCTGTTTGCCTCGAACGCTCACATACCGTACCGATATACAGGGACAGAACGCCTTGGAACGCGTGCGCCCCTGTTTGGACGCGTTGCTAGGCAAGGACCATTGGGTCGTTGACCTGCTGGATCCCGAGCACCGATTGGTCGTATCGGGTATTGATCGCCTGCACCGCAACGACGTGGTGAAAGCCTTGGAACAAGCAGGCCACGTCGCGATCTTCATCACTGAACTACCGAGCTTCTGCTGATGCGTACCCATTCACATCCCTTCTTGTACATCCTCGCGCTGGGGCTTTCTTCTTTCGCCTCGTTCACAGCGTTCGCACAAGTACCACTGTCGCTGCAACAAGCGGTTGACAGCGCACTGAAGAACAACCCGCGAAGGAGGGCTGCGGAATTGAACGTCTTGGGCCGCGAACAAGCCGAAGGCGCATCCTTCTCCCTGCCCAACCCACAACTCTACACCGAAAGTCCAACGGCGGCCTTCTACACCATCGGCGTCACCCAGCCGATCGACTTTCCGGGGGTCTATGTGAACCAAAGCAAACAAGCGAAGGCCGCCACGGCGCTGGCACGGACCGAGCAAGTGGTGAGCGGAGTGGAACTGGAACGCGAAGTGCACCGGCTCTACAACGAAGCGCAGGTGCGCAGCGCGGAGGTGACCGTGCTCACAAGCCTGGATTCCGCCATGCGATCCATAAGCGAGGCTGCTGCACGCCAGTTCGA
>JBKJNF010000145.1:0-4260 GCA_046596155.1 Flavobacteriales bacterium
GCATCATCGGCGCGTGGCCACCCCCCAGGATCCCGCGAGCGCCCGGTTCGGTGAAATGATCTATGCCTTCTGGCCACGCACCATCTTGTTCAGCTTCATCAGCGCCTGGCAGATCGAGTCGGAGCGTATGGCAAAGGAAGGGCACCGTACGTTCAGCGTGTACAACGAAATGATCCGCTTTCTCTTGATCGAAGCCATATTCCTTGGCTTGATCACTTTTTATTGGGGCACGTTCACACTTCTTTGTTTCCTCGCCGTTGCCTTGGTCGGCATCCTACTGCTCGAAACGGTGAATTACATTGAACATTATGGGCTTGGGCGCACGCTCAACGAACGAGGGAACTATGGCCGCGTACACCACATCCATAGCTGGAACAGCGACCACCGCCTCGGCCGCTTGATGCTCTTCGAGCTGACCAGGCATAGCGATCACCATTACATGGCCAGCCGGAAATACCAGATCCTTCGCAGTGAACCGCAAAGTCCGCAACTGCCTACCGGATATCCGGGAATGATGGTATTGAGCCTGATCCCCCCATTGTGGTTCCGCGTGGTCGATCCCATCGTCGAACGAATGGTGGCCAATAATGCAACCCTCACATTTGCAGGTGACCGCGCCGTCGAGGCCGCACGCGCATGATGATGCCCACCGAAAAAGCTGCCGAGGACCGGCTTCTCACGAACGAGCTACTCAAGCTTGTGCAAGACCTCACCCTTCGTTTCGGTCCGAAGCGCAAGGAATTGTTGGCCTCCAGAGCTGCACGCCTCGATGAGCTCCGGAAGGGTATTGTGGACCGGCTGCCGGAGACAGCGCATATCCGCGATGCCATGTGGAAGGTGGATCCCGTACCGATGGAGCTCCTCGAGCGTCGTACGGAGTTGATCGGGGGCTGTACCCGGCAGGAGATCGTGCAGGGTATGAACTGCGGCGCCAAAAGCTATGTGGCCGACCTCTGGAACATGAGCCTCTGTCATCCGGCCGATGTCCTGCGGGCACATCGCAACCTGGAACGCGCGGTGGACAACCTGCTTCAATACGTGGACGAGCTCGGTGATCGCATCCGCGTGAACCCCGCCTCCACTACGCGAATGTTCTTTGTGCCGCGCCCCCTGTACGTGCTGGAATCTTCGGTACGCTCGGGTGGTGAAGCCGTGCCCGCAAGCTTCTTTGACCTGGCCGTTTACACCAGTTACAACGCTGTTAAGCTGCGGGTGCGACAAGCGGGCGTATACCTCTATCTCCGAGGCGTGTCAGGCCATCTGGAGGCGCGCCTGTGGAAGACCCTTTTCGAATACCTCGAGGAACACTTCCATCTGCCACGTGGAACTTTCCGCGCTACGGTGATCATGGATTCGCTTGCGGCCGCGCTGGAGGCAGATGAGATCCTCTTTGAGCTCGTGCATCACAGTGCTGGCCTGACCATCGATCCACAGGCCTTCGCAGCGGATCACATCGCCCTGTTCAGCGATCCGGACCGGATGGTCCTTCCGGACCGCGAACGGATCGGATTGAACGAGCATTTATTGCGGAGCCTGAGCCTGATGACCATCGCGGTCTGCCATAAACGACAGGCCCATGCGATCGGCGCGCCCGCTTTTAACCTTCCACCAGATGAGAAAGGCAAGACCGGTGCCGGATACCTGGAGATGATAGCCGATAAGGAGCGCGAGGCGGTCGATGGGCATGATGGCACCTTGGTAGCACATCCGGGCTTGGTAAACCCCGCCATGATGGAGTTCAACAAAAGCATGCCGAAGGCCCATCAGATGTACTACGAGCGGCCCGACACCACCGCGCCCGCAGACCTTGTAACACGCCCCGAAGGCCCCATTACCACCAACGGACTGCTAGGCGCCATACGCACAGTGCTGGCGGCCCTGGTACTTCGCGACAAAGGCCTCGCCGTTGTGGAGGAAGGTGGTCGCACCCACGACCGCTCCTCCGTTATGCTGAGCACCCTATTGCTCTGGTCATGGACCCAGAGCAAGTATGGCTTCGTGACCGACACGGGCTTGGAGATCCATGATGAATTGATCAGCTTCCTTATCCGGAAAGAAGGTGCCAAGCTTTTCGCGAAAGGCGATGGTGCCAAGAAGGAGGCAGGTTTACGCGCCGTGGCTATGCTCACGACCTGCGTTCATTCCAAAGCAGTACCGCACGATCTACTTGGTTGATCGCTGATGAACGCTGGTTGGGTCCCCTGTTCCAAAGAGCTTCCCGCCGATGGGCAACGTGTGCTTGCCTGGTTGCCGAAGAACACGGTATACCTGCCGGGAAAGACCGGCGCCACAGAAGAACGGAACATTGTCATCTTGCGGTTCTCCAAGGACTTCTTCGTGCAAAACCCGAGCAAGACAGGAAAAGCCACGGGGTTGCACTTCTGGGTTGGCGAAGGATCGAGCAACCACTTTTTTGAAGAGGTGAGCCATTGGCTGCCCATACCTACTCCTCCTTGACCGACAACGTAACGCGACCATCACCTAGCAAAAAGGCCTCGGTACACCGAGGCCTTTTTGCGTAAAATGAACGTTCAATTACTGCTTAGGACCAGGTTGGATGGCCAGCAGCTCAATCTCGAACAACAAGGCACTATAAGGCGGAATGTCCTGCCCCATGCCTTGTGCACCGTACGCTAGGTTGCTCGGGACGAACAGCTTGTACTTGCTACCAACGCTCATCATCTGGAGGGCTTCCGTCCATCCGGGGATGTACTTGTTGACAGGGTAGGGCTCAGGCCCGCCGTGCCGTTCGCTGCTGTCGAATACCTCGCCATTGATAAGGCTTCCCACATATTTAACGGTCACCAGGTCGTTCACGGTCGGTTTCGCGCCTTTCCCTTCCGTGATCACGCTGTACTGAAGTCCGCTCGCGGTGGTCATCACACCGGGCTTCTTGCCGTTCTCCATCAACCAGGCCTCGCCTTGACGAAGCGTTACCTCGCCCGCGGCCTGCTGTTTCGCCATCGCCTTTTTCTGAGCTTCCAACATGTACGTCTGCACGAGGGTGCGCACTTTGTCTGATGCGATCTTCTCCGTGCTGTCCACGCCATCGCGCAGGCCAACGACCAAGGCATCGATGTTCAGCGAATCGAGTCCGCTCATCTTGATGTTGTGGCCGATGTCCGTGCCGATGCCGTAGCTGACGGAATCCATGACCGTCTTAAGGGCGGGTGCCTGGCCTTTCTGGCCCGCGGCGTGGTCCGTGCAAGCGCCCAGGACGAGGGCGGCGGCCACGGAAATGCTGAGTCGAATGTTCATCTGAGTGTTTTGAAGGCCGCGAAGATAGATCCGCCAGCGAGGTGGCAGCCTATGTGGCGGACAAGTGTTCACGATCCTTAACCCGTCGCTCCCTTTGTCAGGGCCGTCCCCAAAAGCATGGCCAGTTTCCGGTGAAAACGTTTGTAGGCCCCAAGGTCGCTATGATAACCCTTATTGAACGTGATCATCTCGCGCTTCACCGAGGAAGGGATCAGCGCATACAGTCGCAGCGCGCTTTGATACGGTACAACCGGGTCTCGCCGACCATGGAAGATGTACACAGGGCATGTTACCCGCCGGATCGCTCGATCGCTTCGGAAAGGATAGCGCAGCAACCAGCGGTATGGCAGGAACGGCACCTGATGACGTGCGGGATCGTATAGGTTGGCGAAGGGCGATTCGAGGATCAACATGCGCGGATGATGGGCTGTGGCCACCGGCACGGCGAAACCTGTTCCTAATGATCGACCATACACCACGATCCGGTCCTCTGGCTCACGATCGGCCAGCCATTGATACCATCGCGCCGCATCCCGGTGCAAGGCCGGCTCGCTAAGCGGCCCTCGGCTCTTACCATACCCCCGGTAGTCGACCATCAGCACTTGGTAGCCCAGCTTCGTGAAGACCGCCGCCCGTTTGCCCCACCGCCGCAGGCTGCCTGTGTTGCCGTGGAAGTAGATCAGCGTGCCGCGGGGCTGTGGCACTTTGAAATGAATGGCATGCAGCAGCACCTCCTTCTCCGGCTCGATGTAGACCTCGTCGAAGGGCTGGGTGAAGGTGAACTTGTACGCTGGCGGCAGGCGGAAGCGGACGAAGACAAAGCGTTCCTGGATGCACCAGTACACTGCACAAACCAGTCCGTACAGCAGCGCAAGGATGCCGAAGGCGTACAGCGCGAACGTGAACACGCTGCGAAGTTATCCGGCCTCCTGCAGGTAGCAGATGATGAACCGGGAATTCTGGATCGCCGTAACGGTTGCTTGCTAACGTTACAAGGGCGAC
>JBKJNF010000339.1:0-6596 GCA_046596155.1 Flavobacteriales bacterium
TCTTGTTCAGTTTGGCGTTCCACGCATCTTCAGCTTGCTGGCGCACGGCGTCGAAATCCCAGCCGGGCACTTCTGCATCGATGTTGGCACGCGCCCCTTCGATGCTCACAGCGGAGATGCCGACCTTGACGATGAGGGGGGCGGCCAGCGTTCCGAATTGGAACCCGGCCAGTAGACCCGGCGGCATGTTATCCGGCAATATGTCTTCACCCTTGATCGGCGAGCTGAATCGTATGCAGTAGAAAAGGTGTTGATCTTTCGCCCAGGATGTGGACCGACGTTCACCCACGACCTCCGTGGAACTCACTTTGGTGATGCTGGACGCCTTCAACGCGTCCCTGTGGCGTAGGTCCAGGGCGATCCGTGCCGTTTGGCCGCTCGTGAATGTGTAGCGATGAACGCCGACCCGCGCACTGCTCGTCAATTCTGCATCGATCGGCCACGCTGAAGGTTCCGGTTGCGCCGCTTTTACCGAACTGTTGTCGCTCGGAGACGCTGGCGGGCCAAGCAAGCGCACCGCGTAATATCCGGCATGGGCCCTCTCGCTGGCGTGATCGAAGCGTGAACGGACCGCTTTGCTATCGAAGACGAAGCCCCGTTCTCCGGCGATCGGCATCAACAACACATCACATACATCCGCCACGCCCGTACCGCTTAGGTGTGTGTGGCTGAAACCGTAGATCACACTATCGCTGTAGTGATAGCCTCCGCAGCCATCCCAATCCATAACGCCATCCGTGCGGGTGTCCGGACTTAGCTGCACCAATCCGTTGGGCACGCAGGCGCCAGGGAAAGTGTGGCCATGTCCACCGGTACCGATGAAGGGGTTGACCAATTCCGTGGCATGGCTGGTCTGGGCAGCAAGGGGTGTGATGGACCCATGGATAAGAACAAGCACAGGAAAAGCGAAGCGCATGTGCCGAAGCTATGCACCCTGCGGGAAGTCTCTCATATCGCTGTTAGCGCCGCTGCTCCCAAGATCCCGGCGTCATCCTCCTGCAATTCACTCAACTGCAGCGCGACCTTGCCTTGGTAGATACTTAACAACGCCGCGTCGAACCGTTCCTGCAAGGGCTTCATCAACACATCCCCATTCCGCGCAATACCTCCGAATAAGATGATCCGCTCGGGCACAGTGATGGCCGCTGCATTGGCCAGTCCGATCGCCAGCCATCGGGCGGTGTCGTTGAAGGTCTGGACCGCTGCATCCTCACCGCGGTAAGCGGCGTCAGCGATCGGCTTCACGCCTTCGTCCTTTAATATGTCCGCCGAGTCAGCAAGTTCTTGGTAGGTCTGTCGCATGCCGCGAATGCTCACGTATGCTTCCAAGCAGCCCTTGCGGCCACAGGTGCACGTACGCCCATCGATCACCACGATCGTATGGCCAAGTTCGCCCGCATTGCCTTGCGGGCCGAGCAGCAAGCGACCGTCGATAATGAATCCGCTACCTAGGCCTGTGCCGAGCGTTACCACCAACAGATCATTGCAGCCTCGACCAGCACCGTATTTCCATTCGCCCAAAGCAGCGGCATTGGCGTCATTACCCAACACAGAGGGTAGGCTCATCCGTTGCTGTATCATCGCAGCAAGCGGTACATCGCTGTTCCACGGCAGGTTGGGCGCACGATCGATGCTGCCGGTCAACTGGTTCCCATTCGGGGCACCGATGCCGATGCCGGTGAGCGGGTGGCCCGATCCCGCAGCCAAGCTTCGGGTCGCCTTTGCGATCGCATCCGCAAAGGCGTGCTCGTCCGTGTGAGCTGTGGTGGAGATGCGGGCGCGCGCGATCACCTGCTCCTTGTGCACTAGGCCGATCTTGGTGGTGGTGCCGCCGATATCGATACCAGCGATCATGCGTTCACGCGTTTTGTTCCGCCCGTCAGACCGTACCATACCAGGTAGAGGTAGCACACAAGTGGAACGAGGAAGCTGAAATGGAAGCCCATTTCCACGTGGCCTGCATCCTTAGCAGCGTCGATGATCAGACCTTGAAGTGGCGGCACCAGCGCGCCACCCACGATCATCATCACCAGCAGCGAAGAGCCTTGCGCGGTCTCTTCGCCAAGCCCATCTATGGCCAGCGTAAAGATGTTGCTCCACATGATCGAGTTGAAGAGTCCGATCGCGATGATGGCCCACATCGCCCATGGACCATGCGCGGCAAGGGTAATACCGAGCAAGGCCGTGGCACACAGCGCGAATAGGCCCAGCGCACGACTGGGGTTGGGGCCTGCTAAAAGGAAAGCCGCCATGTTCGCCGCGATCAACACCGCCATGGGCGCGATATGCTTCAACTCGAACCGATCCGAAGCGTTCACGGCGAACAACAGCCCGAACATCAGGCTGCCCATGACAACCATGGCCAACACACGGTTCACCACGTTCCACCGTTTGTTCAGTGCCATGGCCCCCAGGAAGTGGCCCGTCATGGCCCCGCCCCAGTAAAGGCTGAGGAAGTGTTTTGCACTGCCCTCCGGAAGCCCGAGCACATCGTTCATGCCCAGGAATCCGATGATCAAGGACCCGATGGTGACCTCCGCCCCCACGTAGCAGAAGATGGCCACCATGCCCCTCCGCACCTGCGGACGGCGCATGGCATCGGCGTTGCTGCTGGCATGTTCCACCAGGGGTTGTGGCAGCGTTGTGAAATGCACGAGCAGCGCGATCAGCGCAAGGATCGCCGCCAGCCCCAAGTAAGGCATGCGCACAGCGGCATCAGGTGTGGCGTTCTTGAAGATCAGGTAGCCCCCGATCAACGGGGCCAGCGTGGTGCCCAGCGAGTTGAAGGCCTGCGCGAGGTTGAGGCGTGCGCTGGCCCCGTCCGGATCGCCGATGATGGCCACGAAGGGATTCGCCGCGATCTGCAGCACCGTGAAGCCGAGCCCTAGAACAAAGAGCGCGACGAGATGCGCGGGGTAGCTGTGCAGCATAGACGCGGGGGCGAATAGTCCACAACCCAGCGCGGAGATCACCAGCCCTAGGATCATGCCCCGCTTGTAGCCCATGCGCGCGATGGGGTCTCCGGAGCTGCGCGAAAGCAGGTAGTATGCCAGCGAGCCGATGAAATACGCACCGAAAAAACAGAATTGTACTAGCAAGCTTTCGAAGTAGGAGAGTTCAAAGAGCTTCTTCCAGTGGGGCACCAACACATCGTTCAGCACAGTGATGAAGCCCCAGAGGAAGAAGAGCGTGGTGAGCACGGCGAGGGGCCAGGCGATGTCGGTCACCGGTCGATTGGAAGCGGAGTGGGAGAGTGTTTGCATGGGGTCGGGTGGAGCACAAAATAGCCGACCTGCGCTTGGCGACGGCCGTAGCCTAAGTTTGGTGCATGAGCACCGATCGTCGAAAGTTCCTGGGAACAGGCCTGATGGGCACGGCCGCATTGTTCGCAGGCTGCGGTATTGCTGGCGAACACCAGGCTGCGGATACGTTGCACGAACCCGATCATGATAACACAGGGACACCCGTTCATAAGGGCAAAGGCCCGGTGATCATCAGTACTTGGGATCATGGGATACCAGCAAATGCCAAGGCGTGGGAGGTGCTGTTGTCCGGAGGAAGCGTCCTGGATGCAGTGGAACGTGGTGTGATGGTGGTGGAGAGCGACTTCACGAACCGCAGTGTGGGCCTTGGTGGTACGCCCGATCGCGATGGGTATACCACGCTGGATGCGTGCATCCAGGCCCATGATGGCAAGTGCGGTTCCGTTGCCTTTTTGGAGACCATCGAACATCCGATCAGCGTGGCAAGGGCCATCATGGAGCGCACACCGCATGTGATGCTTGTTGGTTCCGGTGCCCTCAAGTGGGCCAAGGAGAATGGCTTCGCGCCGAAGAAGGTGGAGATCCCGGAAGTGCGCAAGGCGTATACGGAATGGCTCAAGACGAGCAACTACGCCCCCGTGGTGAACCGCGAGAACCATGATACCATCGGACTTGTGGCATTGGACGCGGGTGGCCGTATGGCGGGCAGTTGTACTACCAGTGGCATGGGTTACAAGATCCATGGCCGCGTGGGCGACAGTCCCATCATCGGGGCAGGCCTGTTCGTGGACGGCGAGATCGGTGCGGCCTGCTCTACAGGCACCGGTGAATTGGTGATCCGCACGGTCGGCAGCCACACCGTGGTGGAATTAATGCGGCATGGACGATCGCCCGAAGAGGCGTGCAAGGAGGCCGTGGCCCGGATCGTGAAGTTCCTGCCGGACCCGCAAGACCATCAAGTGGGATTCCTAGCATTGCGCAGTGATGGTGCTATCGGCGCATGGGCACTGCAACCTGGCTTCTCCTATGCCGTTCGGGATGCCGCAGGTGAGCGCTTGCTGAAAGCGGGTTCGACCCTGATGACCTGACAGGGATCCAAGGCGACGGGCAGCGCAGGGGCGGAAATACTGAGCGTACGGGCTACTATAGCGAGGTAATGATCCAAGACTCACCCTTAGTGGGTAGTTCGGCCAAGCGCGCCTTGCTCTAAATTTGGATGACCAAACCCGTAGAATGAGAAAGATCATCCATTCCGGCCTGCTACTCCTGATGCTGGCTCCTGCGGTTCCCGCATGGGCCTGCAAGGCAGGAGATAAGAACACCCGGGTGGTGGTCCAATGTTCCCGTTCCTCGGCCTTCGTAAACGTGAACATCAATAGTAGCCGCAAGATCGGCAGGGTGTTGATCGAAGTGCTGGACATAAAAGGAACTGTCCTTTACCGGGAAGAGGGTAAGGCGCTTTCGCCGGAACTCATCCGTCGGCTCGACAAGGGAGGCTTTCCACGGGGACCGCTAACGCTGCAGGTTACCACGAAGGAATTCCAGCTGTCGCAGAACTTCACGGTGGAATAGGTTCACCAAGCGGCCCGCAGTAGCCCGAGATAGGCGGTGGCCTCTGTGGTGCGCTGATCGTCCTTTTGTGCCTTCGCCTTTTCACGCTCCAGCTTGCGTTCCATGGACTTTACGGTCGCCTGTTCGGGCCGGGAGGTCGTTACCGCACGCACCGCCACATCTGCGATGGTGGCATTCCGCGTCAGCTCCGCCTGATCCACGGTATGTCCGGTGGTCGTGGAAATGGGGATCGTGGTGTCGGCCATATCAAATGGGACATTGCCCTCAGCGTTCGGGTTCTCGGCCACTTCCTTCTTCAGTTCGGAGGCAAGCTCATCGCTAGCCAAGCCGGCCACGGGAGCTTCGGACACGGATGCATCGCTCAGGACCACCACATTCCTCCTGTTGTCCGCATCCAGATCGGCAGATGCGGTGGTGGCAGGCGCTGCTGTACTCGCGGCCTGGGACTGCGCGGCATTCTGGCGTTCCTGCTCGGCGGAAGCAGGTGCCGTCGCCTTTTCGGTCACGGTGGTTTCGTTCGCGGTCTTGGCCGGTGCAGGTCGTGCCTCGGCCATCTCTGCATTGCGCGCCACATCCAGGTTGCGCAGGCCGATCACGCCGACCGTGACCAACAGGGCCAGCGTTCCAAATGCCAGGGCGGGCTTCCAGAACTGAGCGGGTTCGCGGGGGATAAGGAAGCCACCGATGCTATTGAGCCAGATGCGCCACTGTGGCTGTTGCCGGACGCGGAACGCGGAGATCACCTGTTCGCGCACGGCCGGGTCAGCGTCCAGGTCGGCCGCTGGTCGGTCATCCTCATGAACACGCACCAGCAGTGCGCGCATGCGCTGGTATTCGGTGCGGTCGCTCAGGTGGCGCAGTACGAAGGCGCGTTCCTCCTCCAGCAGGTCGTCGAAGGACCGCTCGGTGAGCAGTTGCTCGATGTCCTCGGGTCCGTATAGTTCGCGGGGTTCCATCATCATTGCGCCTGTTGATGGGCGCTGGGGTTGGTCAGGGTACGTGGGTCGAACTCGTTCAACCGTTCGGCGAGTTTCTTCAGGGTGTAGAAGAGGCGGCTCTTCACGGTTCCTTCGGAGATGCCGAACACGGCGGCGATCTCCTTGATGGCCATGTCCTCATGATAGCGCATCACGAAGGTGGTCTTGTGGTCTGGTTCCAGCTTATCCAGCTCTTGGTCCAACCTATTTCGGAAGAGTTCCCGGTCCACACCATCGCCATGGATGGCTTCAACGCGGTCGCTCACCGACCTCAGCTCAGGGACAGCGGCCTTTCGAGTACCCTCTCTCCGGTACTCGTTCTTGCACATGTTGTTGGCCACGCTGTAAAGCCAGGTGCTGAATGGACGGCCCGGATCGTAGCTCTGCGGACGCTGCGCGAGTTTGGTGAAGAGCTCCTGGACAAAGTCCTGGGCCCGTTCGCGATCGTTCCAGAGCATCCGGCAGAAATAGCTCATCAACTTCCGCTGATAGCGATCATACAGCGCACCGAAGGCCCGCTCGTCACCTTGCACGATCAACTCCATAAGGCGCTCATCGCTCAGGCGGGCATGATCGGTGCGGAAGAGTGCCATGCTTCAGTGAGTGAGCACGCCGGCCTTGATGAGGTCCTGTGTGGCGCCTATGGCCTTGGCAAGCGTGCGCAGTTCGAATTCGAGCTGTGATGCGGCCGTCTCGCCATCTGCTTGGGCTCGGGCACGCTGTAGCAGGATGGAACCCGGAAGCAGGTAGTTGCGGCTGAGCGGACCTGCACCCGGATCCTTGC
>JBKJNF010000193.1:0-5084 GCA_046596155.1 Flavobacteriales bacterium
CGATGGGTGTGATCTGCCAGGAGATGCCCCACTTGTCCTTGCACCAGCCGCACTGGCTCTCCTCACCGCCGTTGCCCACGATGGCGTTCCAGTAGCGATCGGTCTCGGCCTGGTCCACGGTGGCCACCTGGAAGGAGAAGGCCTCGTTGTGCGTGAAGGTGGGCCCGCCGTTGAGTCCGAGACAAGGAATGCCCATCACGGTGAAGTATACCGTGATCACATCGCCTTGCTTGCCGTTGGGGTAGTCGCCTGGCGCGCGGTGTACGGCCTCCACGGAAGAGTCCGGGAATGTGCTGGCGTAGAAGCGCGCCGCCTCCTCGGCGTCGCCATCGTACCACAAGCAGATCGTGTTCTTCGCAGGTTTCATGGGATTCGTCTTTCGATGACGGACATGTGAAGCTACGCTGCTGAAGCGCGCGTTCCCTATGCTAGCGCAATTGGAAAATGACCAACATCGTCCCATGCCTACTGCCTCATCTGATCAGCCTTTTGCGGCTAGAGGACTTCAATGATCACCAGCGGTCGGAGACCAAAGGAATTGCCGCAGGGCATAGCAGAGCGCCAGAAGGAGTATCAGGCGGCGCGGCTGATACCGTTGCGCAGATCGTTCACCTCATCCAGCAGGGACTGGTTCACCTGCATGACGCGTGTCACGCGGTTGTCCAACTTGGCTTTGGCTCGGTGCAGTTGGTTCAGTTCCTCGCGCATGGCCAAGAACTCCTCCTGTGTCACGGTGAGCGGCTCACCGTTGTTCACCTCCCGGAGCAGGGCGCTGTTCTGGGCCTTCAGCTGGTCCCGTTCGGCCTTCAGTTCCCGCACCAGAAGGGTAAGCCAATAGCAGCGCTGGAACCAGGTCTCCTCGGGTTCAGCGGCGTGCAATTCCAAGCGGGGTTGCTTTTGTAGGAATCGTAAGATGGCCATGGTGATGCTGGTTGTTCAGGCGTTATGCGGCCATTTGATAGGAGAACATGATGACCGGGCTTTTTGTACGCCGCCCCATGGCGTGTACGCGAAAGGTGCTCGGCTGGCTCTTGTCCCTGCCATTCAACAGCACTCGGTGGTCCGAAGTGAACTGCAGCGTTGTCCATTCCGGTGCCTCAAAGGTGCCGCCAGTGGCTTCCTCCAACATGTAGATCACCGCACCGGGTACAGGTGCCCAACGTAGGATCAACTGGTGCGCGGCCACACCGGGTCGGGCTCCCGCAGAACGGGGCGCATTCAGTTGGGAGATGGGCTCTGGCCGCTTGGCCATTTCGAAACCAGCGGAAGCGATCTTCAGGGCATCACCTAAACAGATACTGTTGACATAACCTGCGAGGCGCGTGATCATGGAGGTGATAAGCTCATCGGCACGGTCCCGGCGCAGCAGGGCGAGACGACCGCGATCCAGAGCCAGGACGTTCGCCTCCTTCAGTTCGACAATGGCCGCTCCGAACTCCGCCATACTGGGCGATGGGTTCGGGAACAGTGGGTTCCCTACCATATGGTCATGGATGATCGACGCCCGCTCCTGCTTCTGTGCAGCGTTCATTCCCCGTAATCCTGCTTTGGCCTTGCTCATGATCGTTGTACTCTTTGCGCTTTCTACGCGTGCGGATGCGAGCAGGTTGCAGTGGCACCCGTGCGTGCGGCGAATACAAGCATTAACCGGGCAATTGCCAGCTGCCTGAGGGCATTCGCCAATACCTAAAGGGCGGTGGTGCTGACGTACTGGGCATTTGCCAACGCCTACCGGGCGCTTGCCCAGTCTTGTGTTGAACGCGCGTTCCGTATGACATCACGTGCAATCGTTCTTGATGCCATGGCATTCGCTGCTTTGATCAAAGCAGCCCCACAGGGACCAGTTGCCCATGATCGGCCTGCTCAGGCTCGGGAGGGTGGGGCCAACGCGGAACAATATGCTGCATGTATAGCTTACGATCATGCTACGGCGCCTTGCGGTACCGCGTAAGCAACAGAACGGAATTGCAACGCATCGGCCCGATCTGCAGATGCAGTTCCGCCCCTTGCCAACGCCCCGCCGAGAAATGCGATGGCGATGCATGAAGGGGCATTTACACTTCCCAAACGCTAGGTCGCGACCTGTGCACGCAGCATTACTTCGCCCTGGGCTCAGCATTCTTCACCCAATCATCACCACCGGCAGCACCCAACCAGCGCGAAGGCGATCGTGAGCGCACACTATGCACGCACGGGGATCAGCGGCGATAGGTTGCTGATGAAGCTGGACTCCACACGCACCCGCATACAGGAGCACGACTGGAACAGTTTCCACGAACTGGCGAAGTGAGCGGCCAGTGTTCGGCTCACGTGATGTTCAAAAGCGCAGGCGCGTGTCTTTGATCCGCTGCGCCAATTCGGTTTGAAACGATCCGCTCCCCAATTGGCGGGCGTGCCCCCTCTCCCGGCCCAAGACCTGGGTCGCCGGGTCGCGCTTTCCGCTCGTTATCCTCGTCCCGGCGCGTCGGGATTGTCGGCTACCGGCCTCAAAAGCAGGCCTGCTGCGATCGCTCACACGAAATGCGGCGATGCCTGATGATCGGAGGGGGCACGCGACCATTCGCTCGCACCAAGTGTTCCGTTACCAATGAGGAGGGTCATGACCGGCACGTTCGTTTCGTTCCACGGGTCCATCGTAACGCGCTCCTTTCACATTGCATCATGATCATTCCGGAATGGTTCTGGTGGTGGCCAATGATGATCCGAACGGGCAGGAAATTTTCCGACCAGATACCGCTCCGCCTACCCCTAGATCCTGGAATAGTGCCGGATGATGTCAGTGCTGCTCGGTATCCAAACGATGCGCCTTGCGACCTCCACGTACCAACGGCTTCGCTCCCACTTCGCCGCGCAGGATCACCGAGGTGATCTCGGCGGCGCGTTCCACCAGCGCACGCGCCGCATCGTGAAGCACCTTGCTATCGCGGACCTGCTTGTTGTTGTTCTCCATGTCCTCGGCCGTCCATCCGCGTGAGTGGGCGATGAACGGGAATTGCGGGAACTGGAATCCCAATTCACCGAAGAAGGACATCATCTGCCCCACTACACCTTGGATGTTATCCTGCCCACCGGTGATGATGAACGACGCGACCTTGTTACGCACCAAGTGCTTGTTGGCGATGATCTCCTGGTTCTGAACACAGTTCAGACGTTCCACCATTTTATAGTAGAGGGAACTGGGGTTTCCCCAGCGGATCGGCGTGGCCACGAGGATCACATCCGCCCAATGGACCATGGCCTCATAAACACGTTCCATCTGGTCCTTCGGGTCCATCTGGGTGATGGAACAGGGCCAGGTGCAGGCGTGCGCACTTTTGCTGTAGTAGCCTTCGCAATGCCTGAAGGACAGCTCGCGTAGGCTGATCAACGAGGTCTCGTAGCCTTCCGCCTTGGCATGGGACAGCGCGGTCTTCAGGAGGTCGTCCGAGGTGGAATAGCGGGGAAACTCAGCATGCATGATCGTGGTGGAGATCCCCACGACGCGGATGGGTCCCGGCTTGCGTACGATGGGCCGCAAGAGCGGATGCGGCTCGTGTGGTGTTTTGTGCCGCGGTGTTGCGTTCGTCAGATCGATGAGGACCTGGCCATCTTCGATCTTCAGTGGATAGCTGGGTACCCGATCTTCGTCAAAGCCCGGTTCACCCTGACCCGTGCGGCAATTAAATTTATAGTGATGCCAAGGACACACGACGAATTCACCTTCCAGGGAACCCTCGCCGAGCGGCCCACCGACGTGATTGCATACGCCGGAGATCGCCGAGAACTCACCATCCTTGTACACCAGTGCCACCTGCTTGCCATCCACGCTCACGGTTTGTAATTCCTTTTCACGGAGTTGATCGATCGCGCCCAACGGTCTCCATTGTTCCTTGTTCATGGTGCAGTTTCTATGGGCAGAAGATACGGGCGCTTATCCTGGGCTGATCATCGGCAATGTGGCGACCGTAAAGAGACCCTCCATTTCAGGACCTTCGTACCCAAAGAGGTTACCTCAATGGACGCCGTCACTATCCAGGTCGAGCCGCCCAGATCATCACGGTCCCTCATGGTCCCGAACTTTGTTGGAAGGCATAATCGGTAGCGGAGACCCCGAGTGAGAACAAAGGTGCGTTCTCTCATCGCGGAGGTGCCATTCCGTGCGAGTAATCCGGATTCTTAGGCACGTGGACCTTGAATTGGTAAAGGAGGTTCTCTTCTCGTTTGCCGTTCGGAAAAATGTTCGTCATCCGTTTTTCCCACCGCTCGACCCAGAGGCTAGGGTATAAATTGCTGCGATAAAGCCAGCGCTCGTGATCTTGCTCATTCAGCGTGAACCCTAACCGATCAATCTCGTCCGTGAGTATCTCTGCGTAGGTGGTATCTAGCGTAGCGATGAAATACTCTCGATAGAAGCTGATCGGATAGCCGAAGAAGCCGAGCGTACTGTGTGGCTTCTCGCTTTGTACCTGCTCACACAGTACCCAATTCCATCCGTCTTTGTCCCTTCCAAAGGGCCCGCACATTCCCGTCCCGCGCGCGAGCACACCCACACATGTGGTGTCAGGGCAATCGCGAAGAGAGAGCAGATGGGATATGGAGAGCCTTTGCGCACTAGCGGTGAGCATGGTTGGAGCGAAGAGCAAAGCAAGCAGGAACCTCATAAACCAAAAGTAGGTGGCATGATTTGGCAGGGTAGATAATTCCCCCAGTTCGCGCTCGGGTGTTTCCCGGGTCCTGAGTTGTTTAGGGCCTCCGGCCTCCCAGCTCAAATCTCGCGCGAGCGTCCACGCTCGTGCGTCTGGCCATAAGGTCTTATCACAGAAAGTACGACCTCCCTCACCCCCGCCGCGCCTTCTCAATGACGGCGATGTCGATCTTCCGCATCTCCATCATGGCATCGAAGGCCCGCTTGGCGGCGGCGCGATCGGTGTCGGTCACGGCTTCGGTGAGCGCGATCGGTGTGATCTGCCAGGAGATCCCCCATTTGTCCCGACACCAGCCGCATTGGCTCTCTTCACCGCCGTTGTCCACGATAGCGTTCCAGTAGCGGTCGGTCTCGGCCTGGTCCACGGTGGCCACTTGGAAGGAGAAGGCCTCACTGTGCG
>JBKJNF010000353.1:0-8472 GCA_046596155.1 Flavobacteriales bacterium
ACAAGGGCGCGCGGATCAACTTCAGCATGCCTTGGCAGATGCGCGTGAATTACAGCTTCGACTTGTCACGTGCTTGGAAGGCCGCTGACTTCAGCGATCAACAGCGCCAGAGCGTACTGGTAAACGGAGATGTGACGCTTTTCAAGTACTGGAAACTCGGTGCCAGCAGTGGCTATGACCTTGAGGCACAGGAATGGACGCCCACCTCGTTGAACCTGTACTGGGACCTGCATTGCTGGGAGTTCAACCTGAACGTGATCCCGCTCGGCCTGCGCAAAAGCTTCAGCGTTCGTATTAATGTGAAGGCCAGCGTGCTCCATGATCTGAAGTATGAGTTGACCAAGCCGTTCGGCAATGATGCGCGATTGTTGAGGTAGACGGTGCCCTGAAAGCACTGGGTTCGCTGGACCTGCGCGGACCGTGGATGAGGCTCCGATGCGCGGACGGATCTTCTCATAAGCCGCGCGCACGCTGCGGAGAGCGTCAGTGGTCCAAGACGGGTGCGCTGGATGCCTATTCCGCCTTACTAAGAACTTCACAACAGGAAAACAACAGCTATCTCGGTCGCTTTGGCGAAAAGCATCCTGATCGGCATATAAGCGCAGGCGACCAGCGTTAAACAAGTGGACCTTGCCGCCTGCGTAGCGATCGACTCAGTCTTCCACACGAGTTCGTACCTGCCATCGAGGAGATGAAGCACGTGCAGGGATCGGATGCACGTTACGCGTAGTTGGTGGCCAAAGGCGAATAGGGTGCGGTGACGATTCACGACCGCAACCTGCAGGTGCCAAAGTGATAAGGGCTATACTTACTGATCGTTCCATGTCACACAACATCACATGAGGAAAAAGGGACCACCAATGCCTTGGGGCTATCGCCTTTTGGCCATCGCACTTGGCGTCTTGTTCGTCGGTTGGCTAATGTTACGGATCTGGTAGTGGCGTGTGCGTATCAGGGTGCTTCCAGGGGCGCGATCGCGCGTATTATAAACTCATCAGCTCCTTGAACCGTGAGGCCTGTCGTCGACTCACCTCCACCTCCTCTCCGGTCTTCATCTTCACGTTGAGGCCACCGCTGAACCAGGGATCGATCTTCTCCACGTATCGAAGGTTCATGATGTGCTTGCGGTTGGCGCGGAAGAAGACGTGCGGATCGAGCTTCTCCTCGAGCTTGTTCAACGATCGCAGCACAAGTGGCTTCTGGTCGTTGAACTTCACGCGCACATAGTTCCCTTCGCTCTCGAACAGGCGTATGTCCTTCAGCGCAACGAACCAGCACTTGTCGCCGTCCTTCAAGAAGATCTGATCCTCCAGACCGAGCACATCGCGATCGGGCAGCTCACCGTCCTTGGCCTTGGGCAACTTGCTGATCGCGGCCTCCAATCGGTTGGGGTCGATGGGCTTCATCAGGTAGTCCAGCGCATTCACCTCAAAAGCGCGCAAGGCATGTTCATCATAAGCCGTAACGAAGATCACGTAAGGAACCTGCTCCAGCGCTTCGAGCAGTTGGAAGCCATCGCGCCCGGGCATGTTGATGTCCAGGAACAGGAGGTCCGGCTTCAGTTCAGCGATGCGCAACTCGGCCTCTTCGGCATTGGCCGCCTCGCCCACCACTTGGATGCTGTCGTGCTTTTCCAATAGTCCTGCGAGCTCCTTGCGCGCCAGTCGCTCGTCATCGATGATCAGTGCTTTCATGGTGTTTGGTTCAATGTTGCGCGCAGACCGGCTTCGCGTTCTTGTATCGGTAACGATATCTCCGTCACCACCATCCCATCGCGGTTACTAATGGTGAGCAATGCGTCGTTCCCATAGATCAGTTCCAATCGGCGGCGCGTGCCGTTGAGGCCGATGCCGCTACCGACGATACGCCCTTCCTCATAGCTGCCCGTGTTGCTCACGGAGAGCACCATGCTGTCCGGCCTAAGCACCGCACTGATCACCACCTCGCCACCGCCGGTGAGCTTCGCTATGCCATGCCGCACCGCGTTCTCTACCAGCGTTTGCAGCAGCATGGGCGGAACCGGTACCCGCTCCAGGGAAGGATCCACCTCGAAGCGTGTGCGCAAGCGTTCCTCGAAGCGCATACGCTCCAGGGCGAGGTAGTCCTTCACGATGTCCAACTCCTCGCCGAGGGGCACCGTGCGTCGCTTCACCGTGCTCATCGCGTTGCGCAGAATGGAGCTGAGCTGTGTGATGGCCAGTTTGGCCCGCGCGGGATCTTCATCAATGAGCGCACGAATACCATTGAGCGCATTGAACATGAAGTGCGGATTGAGCTGCGCGCGCAGGTTGCTCAGCTGCCCTTCGCGATTGGCCGTTTCCAACCGCAGGTTGCGTATCTCCTCGCGTCGCCCGCGAATGAACCAGTGATACGCGAAGTAGCACATGCCCCAGCCCAGCAACAGGATGGTCCACGAGATGATGAATTCGAGGAGCGATGCCAGCGGACCTGCAAGAATGTGCTCGGCCTTCGGGAAGAAGAGGTCATGCAACACGGCCTGTACCACCGCAGCAATGCTTCCCAGGAACATCGCTGCGAGCGCCATCCGGGGTAACGCGTATCCCAGTGATCTATCCGTAAGGTGCAGGCGGAAGATCAACTGGCGGAGTGCGTGGCTCACGCCAACGCCCATGCACAGAGTGAGCAACAATACGTAACCCTGGCCGGCGGTGTACTTCCCACCGATCCACATGCTGAACCCGAAGATGAACACGTAACCGCTCCATGCGATCCACTGTGTCAGCCAGTATATGAATGTATTGCGGAGCGTGCGGGTCACGGCGCCAAATTACCCTGCTACGGCCAGCCTGGGCGGCATCTACACGAACGGCGGCGAAGGCCGGATGACCGGGCGGTAACTTGCGCAGCGATGAACTATCTCGGCCATTTGCTGGTCTCAGGCGATGATCCGCTGGTGATCACCGGCAACTTCATGGCTGATGCCGTGAAGGGCCGCGACCTGTCGACCTATGCGGCGGGATTGCAGCAGGGCATCCGGTTACATCGCCGTATTGACGTGTACACGGACAACCATCCCATCACACTCACCGGGCGAGAGCGCTTGCGCGAACATTGCGGGAAGTATGCGGGTGTGGCTTTGGACGTGCTCTACGACCATTGCATCGCGGCAACCTGGAATGAGCTGCATGATGAACCCTTGCCACGGTTCACCGACCGGATGTACGCGCTGCTCACCGCCAATGTGCAACTGATGCCTGAGCGCACGCGCATGATGCTGCCCTACATGGTGCGGGGCAACTGGCTGGGTACCTATGCCACGGTTGAGGGCGTGGGTCGGGTGCTCGATGGCATGTCCCGTCGCGTGCCAGCCGGTATACGCCTGCGCGGTGCGGAACACGTGCTCCTTCAACACTACGAGGAGTATATCGCCGAGTGTTCATCTTTCCTTCGCGATCTACGTATACACCTGCAACGTGAAGAAGGATAAAGGCGCGCTGATCGGCATCGTGGTGTTCGCACTGCTCCTGGCGGCCCTGGTGTTCAAGCCCGATTCGCCAATTCCGTTGCTGCGCCCACGCGCGCCGGAATGGACACGACCACAGGTGCAGCGCGACCTGGGGCTTATCCAACGGGACACGCTGAGGGTGCTTGTGTTGGAGGATCCCTTCTCGTATGAGGACGTGGGCGGCGATGCCAGCGGCCTCGAGTGGCGGATCCTCCAGCGATTCGCCCGCACCCAGAAGATCCCGATCCGCGCCATCCCGGTGGCCGATCCGGACACCATGCTGCTCATGCTACAACGCGGGCAAGGCGACATCATGGCGGGCCAGTTCTGCCCGCAAGGTCCCTTCGCATCCTATGTGGCCTTTTCGCTCCCCTATCGTACCGTGGCACCGATCCGGGCCGCCTTGTACCAGGATGCACTCGTGCGACGCACTATTCGCAGCAGGCGGATGGAGGGGAAGGCCGATACCCTGGTCATCTCCCGATGGTCCTCCTTCCGAGGATTGTCCACACCGTTCGACGAACGGGCCGGCGAGGTGATCCTCGTGCAGGACCCTGCCGCGCCTATGGAGGTCTTGTACCGCGTGGCCCTAGGCACGTGCCGGGCCGCCGTGCTCAGCGATGCACAAGGCAGTTACGAGGCCCGCAAGCTGCCACATGTGGATTTCGGAACATACATCGGCCCGGAGATCCCGCTCGCCTTCGCCGTCCGTAGCAATTCGCGCAAGCTGCTCCGCGCCCTGAACGAACATATGCTGCTCAAAAAGGAGAAGAACGCCCTCCGCTCGCTGATCGCAGGATATAGCAACGGCGTCATCGGCAAAGGGCAGATGCGCTCGCTCCCCAAACTGGACCTTTCACCGGACAGCATCTCCCCGTTCGACAGCCTCTTTCAGATGCATGCTGACAGCAGTGTGCATGATTGGCGATTGCTGGCCGCGCTGGCCTACAAGGAATCGCGCTTCGATACCAGTGCTGTCTCCGGAGCCGGGGCCGAAGGGCTCATGCAGATCATGCCCGGCACGGCCAGCGAACTCGGCATGGACTCCGCCGGCGGTGTCAGTGGGCACATCAAAGGCGCACGCGATTACCTGGCCTACCTCGATGAGTTCTGGCGCGCCTCGGTGCCCAACGCAGAGCAACGTCTGAAGTTCGTGATCGGATCGTACAACGCTGGACCCGGGCACATCAAGGACGCGCAGCGCCTGGCACAACTGTTCGGCCTGGATCCATCGAAGTGGGACGGGAATGTGGAACGCACGTTGCTGCTGCTTGCGGTGCCGCGGTTCCACGAAATGCAGGACGTGCGTCATGGCTACTGCCGCGGCACCGAGACCTTCTGGCATGTGCGCGACGTGATCTCGGCCTTCAAGCAGTTCAAGCAACGGCCGCCGTCCATCCGGGACTGACGACAAGCGCTGTTGGGCGTCCCACTTCCGCTGCTTCCTGTATTCGCCGGACGGTTGCGCATGGACCTATCTTGCGGACATATTCCTCAGCATGAAACGTTCACTGCTCTTCCTGCCCCTCCTGGTCATCGCGTTCAGCACCGACGCACAGCAATTGCCCCACGCACTGGCGCCTAGTGAACTGCACAATATTCCGGCCTACCGTGACAGTCGCGCCGGATCATCACGGGGCATCACCACGCCACCCACCGTACCCGTGCGCACCATGGCCGAGTGGGAAGAGATCCAGTCGCTCGTGATCTGCTGGGCCCAGTATGACGGCATCTTGAAGCAGATCGTGGCCGCGGCCAAGGATGAATGCGAGGTGATCATCGTTTGTGATGACCCGGCCGTGGTGACCACCTTCCTGCAGGGCAGCACCTTCGGTGGTCCCCTGCCCGACCTCAACAACATCACCTTCCTGCAAGCCCCCTTCAACAGCGTATGGATGCGCGACTACGGTGCGGAGTGCATCTATTCCAATGAAGTGGACAGCCTTTACCTGTTGGACTGGATCTACAACCGACCACGTCCACAGGATGATGCCGTGCCCGATGCGTTGGCCCAGTATAAAGGCATCGGCATCTACAGCACGTCCCAGGCCCCCAACGACCTCGTACACACGGGTGGCAACTTCATGAGCGATGGAGCCAGTACAGCCTTCAGCAGTGAACTGGTCCTGGACGAGAACGGCCCCAACGGCCAATACAACCAGACGGTGAAGACCGAGGCACAGGTGGATGCGATCATGAACACTTGGATGGGTATCGACCATTACATCAAAATGACCACGCTGCCCTACGACGGCATCCACCACATTGACATGCACATGAAGTTGTTGGATGAGGAGACGCTGCTCGTGGGCGAATTCCCTCAGGGGCTTAGCGATGGACCACAGTTGGAAACGAACCTGCAGGCGATCCTGGCCAACGAGCTGAACGCTTTTGGAGAACCGTACAAGGTGATCCGCGTCCCCATGCCCAGCAGCACCGGAGCTGCATACCCGCCGGATGCCTCCTACCGCACCTATGCCAACAACATCTTCGTGAATGGCACGGTGATCGTGCCCACCTACCGCACCGAATACGACAGCACCGGCCTGCGCATCCTGCAAGAGTCCCTTCCTGGCTACCGGATCGTGGGTATCGACTGCGACAACACGGGCATGAACATCATCAGTGCCAGCGGTGCCATCCACTGCATCACCAAAGGCATCGGGGTGAACGACCCATTGCTCATCCGCCACCACCGTCTCACAGATACCTACGACACGCAGTACCCTTACCCTGCCACCGCCTACATCCGCCACAAGAGCGGCATTGCGAACGCCATGTTGTATTGGACCACGGACACCGCGCAGGCCTGGAACCCCCTGCCGATGGCCGATCAGGGCGGCAACAACTGGGGCGCCTCCATACCCGCCCAGCCCATAGGTACAACTGTATACTACTACATTCAAGGTACGGCGGTCAGCGGCAAGACCCAGGTGCGGCCGATCGTGGCCCCTGAGGGCTGGTGGAAGTTCAGCGTGCTCGACATCAACTCGGCCGTGGCCGATCCGAATGGACCGCAGATCAGCGAACTCTTCCCGAATCCCTGCCAGAACCACGTGCTCGTTTCGTTGGACCGCGTGCGGAAAGAGGACGTGCGTATCAGCGTGAGCGATGTGCTGGGCCGCCGTGCGATGGAATTGCACAACGGCCCGGTCGCGGCCGATGGCCGCATGCTGCTGGACCTGTCACAACTCGCATCGGGCACCTATGCCTTCACCGTGGAAAGTCCGCTGGGCCGCACCACTCGCAAACTTGTGAAACAATAATTGCCGGTCCGGCACGATGATCGCAAGAAGAACAACAACATCCGCGGCCATGCACCTCGTCCGTTCATTCACTGTCCTCGTACTCGGCCTTGCCATGCACGGCAGCTTCGCGCAGGCCCCCAACGCCATTTACAGCTATGCCATCGGCGACTGGCGCAATGGTCCCGTGGTCACCATTTCTCCACTGTTCGAGACCACCGAGGCCTTCACCACGCCACAGCTGATCGCTCGGGTGAAGCATGACTACCCGGCCTTCGCGGACATCATGGACATCGACATCCAACGCTTCGCCACCGTGGAGGAAGGCGAGCTCTCGCGCACCACACTGAAGGCCAAGTACGGCGTGCGCAAGCTGGAGGTAAATATGCTGGAGACTCCGGCAACTCCGGTGAAGGAACCCGTGGTACCGACTGGAAAGGATTGAACAGGTCATTGTTCCACCACCACCGCAGCGGCGCACATTCGATGCGCCCTGCTTTTTTCCGGCCCCCATATCGGCAGCTCCGGATGCAGCGTTCTCCATCGAAAGCATGATGGAGCGGGTGCTGAAGTGGTTCAGGCGGCAGCGGCGCAAGCTCGTCATCGCCTTGATGACCCTGTTCGCGGTTTACGCTTGGGCAAGGTGGGGGCCTATGGATCCCCTGTTCACCACGCCGCGATCCACCGTACTGTTGGACGGGAAGGGCGAACTGCTTGGCGCTACCACCGCAGCCGATGGACAATGGCGATTCCCTTCAAGGACCGCGGTACCTGAGCGGTTCGTGGTGTGCATCACCCAGTTCGAGGACCGGCACTTCTTCGAGCATCACGGCGTGCGCTTGCAGAGCCTGGTGCGTGCGGCGCGCCAGAACGGTCACGCCGGGCGCACCGTTAGCGGCGGAAGTACGCTCACCATGCAACTGGCGCGCATGAGCCGTGGGCCCAGCCACCGCAGCTACCTGAACAAGCTGGTGGAATCCGTGATGGCGATGCGCATCGAACTGCGCAGCACCAAACAGGAGATCCTGGCGCGATACGCCGCTAATGCTCCGTTCGGCGGAAATGTGGTGGGCCTGGATGCCGCAGCTTGGCGCTGGTTCGGCCGCCCGGCCGATCAGTTGACCTGGAGCGAATGTGCCACGCTGGCCGTGCTGCCCAATGCACCTTCCGCCCTGTATCCGGGGAAGGGCGATGCCGCTCTTCGCACCAAACGCGACCGATTGCTCGACCGACTGCATGACATCGGCATTTTGGACAACACCGCGTGGAGCTTGGCACGTGAAGAGCCGCTGCCCGGCAAGCCGCACACCCTACCCATGCTGGCGCCGCACCTGCTCACCACCCTGCTGAACAAGGGACGTTCGGGGCAGCGCATCACCTCCACCCTTTCCGCAAGTATGCAGCTGCGTGCCACGGAGATATGCGAACACTATGCCCCGCGGTTGCGCGCCAACGAAGTACACAACGCGGCCGCCCTGATCATCGATGTGGCCAGTGGCGAAGTGCGTGCCTACGTGGGCAACCTGCCCAGCTGCCTGGCGGACAAGGCCGGTCAGGTGGACATCGTTCGTGCGCGCCGGAGCACGGGCAGCTTACTAAAGCCCTTCCTCTATGCTGATATGTTGCAGAGCGGTGAACTGCTGCCGGACATGCTGGTGGCCGACGTGCCTACCCAATACGAGGGCTTTGCACCGCAGAATTTCGATGAGCACTTCGCTGGCGCCGTACCCGCGAGTGCAGCGCTGGCCCGCACGTTGAACG
>JBKJNF010000146.1:0-4037 GCA_046596155.1 Flavobacteriales bacterium
GCTGTCAGTTTGTTTCCTAGGTGGTCGTATCCATAGTAGCTGATCAACCCTCCAGGCTCGCTGCTGAGCCCGTTGCCTTCGTTGATCAATTCGTCCGCGCTGAACATGCTCAGGTCGTGGCTGCAAGGATCCAAGCCATCCACATCGACGAAATCCGTTCCACCGGGGTTCAGGCCAAGCGACTCACGCAGGTTGCGGTCGAAGTTCGTCTGGTCCAGACCCACAAGGCGATCGTAACTGTAGAAGGGCAGCGTGCCGAGGGGATAGGTTATCGTGGGGTTGTTCAGGTCCAAGTTGCGCAAATGGAAGTTGGTGAGCGCACGAGCACGGCCCCACAGGCCAACTGGGTTGAGGTTGTAATTGCGGTTGCTCAATTGCTCGTACTCAACACCCACGCTCACTGCATGTTTGCCCACATCGGCCGATCCGGTGGCGCTCACGCGGATCTGCTCCTGTTCGAACGTGCTGTAGTTGTTGCTCAGCACGCCGAAGTTGTTCCACAGACCGTAAACGCTCGGCGGGGTCTGCCCATTGAGCAGTCCACGGCGCGACTGGATCTCGTCATAATTCTCGTAGAAACCGATGTAATTGTTGAACCCTCCACCCGCTCCGTAGAGCAAGGGAATGGGGAAGGTTTCGTCCGGGAAGAGACTGAAGAACTGATCCGTTACTGTGGCGATGGTCGGGTTGGCATCACCCGGAGTGAAGGTCACCAACGTATCGCGGAAACCCGACTGCTCGAAGCGCTGGTCGGCCAATGCGTAGGTGGGAGCGCGGAAAGTCTGGTAACGACCGATGTAGCCGTAGTCGAAAAGTTTGTCCTTGTGCGTGGGGTCCTCCACATTCTGGTTCCTACGCGAGTAGTCCAACTGCACACTGTAATAAGCATTCTTTATACCGGCCTTTTTCTTGGTGCCATCTGCGGCCGTCGTGTTGTCCTCTTCGCGCGAACTGAATCGCTGGGTGAAGCGCACGAAACCGCGGTAGCTCAAATTGCGGACCTGCGTGTTGTTCTCGGCGTTCAGCAAGGCGTTGTTGCGATCGTAGTTCTGGTCGCGGCTGTAATCCAGCGATCCGCCTACGGTCAGGTTGATGGTGGGGGTAGTGGCGATATCGAATTTCACTGAACCCAAATAGGCGCGATTGCCAGCGTTCTGGCGCATGGGGATCGACTCGATATCGTCGGCACGTAGCAGATCTGAATTGTAGACGGCAGAAATATCGCCACCGGTCACCTGCAAGCTCAGTGGGTTCTGCAGCAGCGCATCGCGCACAGAGTTCTTCACGCGGCGGTCGCCTCCATAGAGCGGGCTGTTGTCCAAGGCATCGGTCAGCTGGCCGCTGAGGAAGAAGCCCAAGAGCGGCTTCACCTTGTTGCCTAGGCTGTCCTTCTTGAAGAAGATCGGACCGCTCAAACTGGCTTCCAACTGGTTGAACGCATAATCGTCCAAGCCTACCACGTCAGTGATATCGCTACCCACCTTGAAGCCGGAGGACAACAGGTCGATGCCACCGAAGAAGCTGCGACTTGGCCCGCGTGTGGTGATGTTCACCAGACCGCCGGTCACGTCGCCGTAGTTGGCGGGTACACCACCGGTGATCACCTGCACTTCCTCAATGGCCGCCTTGGGCAGACCGATGCCTGCACCTGCTGGCACTTTAACACCGTCGATGTAGTAATAGGTGTTCTCCGTACGCGCCCCGCGGATGCTCACACCCCCGCCTGTTCCAGCATCACTCGCGCCCGCTACTGTAGTGGCCACACCATTCACCGAACGTGCTGGCATTTTGGCGATCTGCTCGCGCGAAACAGTACTGCCACTGGCACCTCCGTCCTTATCGATCAATGGCACCTTGTAGCGCACCACTTCCACTTCCTTCAGTTCCACGCCGCTCGTGAGCTCCGGGTTGATGAAGGTGATCTTGTTACTATTCACCAACACACCCTGCAATTTCTGCGGCTGGTAGCCCACGAAACTCACCGTTACATCATAGGTCCCAGGTTCGATCGGGGTGATGCGGAAGTTACCGTCGAAGTCGGAAGAACCGCTGGCCACACGTGTCCCTCGATTCTCTACGATCACGCTCACGAAGGGGAGCGCTTCCCCGGACTTCTTATCCTTTACTGTGCCTTGGAGCGTACCGGCACCCACTTGGGCGTTCGCGGAAAACACACTTAGCAGCACGAAGGCGGCGGCCGACAGATATCGACTCAGCATGAACGGTAGGGGTTGAGTTCTGGACTACAATACAACGAGGGGGCGTAAAGATAGAAAAGTCCGGGTTCGGCCAAATAACCGCAAATCCGCGTCCAGCAAGGGTTTCCGAAGAATCGACTTTCGCCGTTGATGCTTTTGTGATCCATATTGGTCAACATGTGGTCTTCCACTTGGCGAAATATAGCGGACTCATTCCCTTGGTTCCGAAAGTTCGGGTGCCAAGCCGATGGTCCCTACTACATGTCTGAGCTGGTCAATGTCCGCGCGTGAACAACCGCCTGAAAAAGGAGTCGCGGTGCGGCCCCTGACCACCGCGGTCGGCCCGGCGCTTGTTGGCCTTCATGCGCTTGCGGGCAGCGGGATCCTGGTTCTTCAGGTGCTGCTTGTTCAAGCGCTTTTCCTCCTTGGCCACCTCTTTCTTGTCCTTTCGCACTTTCTTGACCTTGGCTTTTTCCGCCTGTTTGCGGGTAATGCCAGCGCTATTGCCGCCTTTACCTTCGGCATCCTGGGCTTGCACCAAGGTGGAGCCGCCTGTCAACAGGCATAGCAAAAGTGTCCATCGAAGGAGTATACGCATGGGCCTAAAGATCGCGTTATCCGCGCGTTTGCCGACGCTCCCCACCTACCCCGCTACCTTTGCCCCGGATGAAACGCCTGCTCGCTGTCCTTACGCTGCTGCTACTGCTTCCCGCCTGCCGCAAGGAGGAACGCAGCGGCGTGCCCCCCGTGGCGCTCGACTTCACCATCAATATCAACTTTCCGGAGTATGCGAACCTGCAGGTGCCCGGCGGTTGGGTGTACGTCACGGGCGGCTCACAGGGCATCATCCTCTACCGTAAGAACCAGGACCAGTTCGTGGCATTGGACCGTCATTGTCCCTACCAGCCCGAGAACCTCTGTCGCGTGATCGTTGACGATACCCAGGTATTGGCCCGCGATACGGCCTGCTGCGGCTCGGCCTATCTGTTGGATGGTGGCGGCGTTGTGAACGGACCTTCCTCTTTCGGCCTGAGGATCTACCAAACCTCGTTCAACGGCACCAACTTGCGGGTATACAATTGACCGCCCGCGCTTGGTTGGGGCATCGCATAAAAGGCCACACGCCGCTACCTTGAAGCATTTAATGATCAGGCCCCAAGCTCTTGCGAGCATGGGGCCTGATGCTTGTAGCGGTTCGAGGCCGCGCAGCCCAATGGTGCGTATCGATCAGTAGCGGTATGCGTCGCTCTTGAACGGACCGTTCTTCGGCACGCCGATGTACTTGGCTTGGGCATCGGTGAGCTCCTCCAGCTCCACGCCGATCTTGGCGAGGTGCAGGCTGGCAACCAGCTCGTCCAGGTGCTTTGGCAACACGTACACCTTGTTCTCGTAGTTGCCGTGGTTCTGCCACAGCTCCAGCTGCGCCAGCGTCTGGTTGGTGAAGCTGTTGCTCATCACGAAGCTCGGGTGCCCTGTGGCGCAACCGAGATTCACCAAGCGGCCTTCGGCCAGGATGATCACGTCCTTTCCCTCGATGGTGTACTTGTCCACCTGCGGCTTGATCTCCACTTTGGTGTTTCCGTAGGACTGGTTCAGCCAGGCCATATCGATCTCGTTATCGAAGTGGCCGATGTTGCAAACGATTGCCTTGTCCTTCATCTTGCGGAAGGCGGCCTCGGTAACTATGTTGAAGTTTCCGGTGGTGGTGATGATGATGTCGGCACGGTGCACGTTCGGCACCAGCTTCTTCACCTCGAAGCCGTCCATGGCAGCTTGCAGCGCGCAGATCGGATCGATCTCGGTGACGATGACACGAGCCCCTGCTCCACGCAGTGAAGC
>JBKJNF010000005.1:0-15088 GCA_046596155.1 Flavobacteriales bacterium
GAACGCCAAGTCGATGAACCAACATGTCCGGGATCAGGGATCAGCGATCTATGCCCATCGCTCACTGACCGAACACCCTCTTCAGTAGGTCGCTGGTGCGGGCCAGGGGATCCTTGCGGATCTTCAATTCCTCGTCGGCGATCAGCAGGAACAAGCCGGCGATGGCGCGTTCCGTCACATAGGCGTCCAGATCGGGGTTCACGGCTTTTCCTCCCGTGAATGCGCTTGCTTTGTTGTAGCCATTGGCCAATGGTGTCCAGTAATTGGTAAGGGCCACCTTCTTGGTAGCAGCCTCCACGATGGGTCGGAATTTGGCGATCAAGGTGGCCGTTGTCTTGTCCTTCAGGTATGTCGTGGCCGCGTCATCCCTGCCTTTCAGTATCGCGAAGCCATCGCCGATGCTCATGCCTTTCACCGCGTCCGTGAATACGGGGACGGCCTGCTTCACCGCTTCTTCCGCAGCACGGTTCAGCGTCAGCTCGAACTGTTGTACCTGGCTGTCCATGCCAATTGTAGAGAGGGTCTTTTTCATTTTCTCCGCTTCAGGAGGAAAGGGGATGCGAATGCGTTCGCTCTTCCAGAATCCATCGACCACCGAAGCCACGGAAACCGAGCCTTGCGTGCCTTTGTTCAGGGCCTCCTTCAAGCCGGCGATCACGTCCTCATTGCTCAACCCGCCGGATGAGGGTATAACCTTGTTGGCGGCGTCCTTCAGGCTTTTCGGGAACTGTGCGCTGCAGCCAGTGGCCAGCAACGTCAATACGATCAGGGCAGTGCTTTTCATGGCGGTATGTACGTTGAATGGATCCTTGCGGTTGGTCGTTGTCAGGCCTCATCCATCATTCGTGCCAAGGCTGTGCGCCAAGTATCGGGCACGGCGATGGTCTCATGCGTGAAGTAGTTGAAACACACCATCACACTGCGGCCTTTGGCGCTCAGTTGGCGCTTGCCATCGCTCGTGGCGAACAACTCATAGCCCAGGTCGAAGCTCTTAGTGCCAACGCGGGTGCACCAGCATCGCACCTCCACCTCGTCGCTCAAATGCACTGGTCGAACATAGTCCACTTCGTTGCGTGCGAGGATAATGCCCTGTTCCTTCCAATCGTGTTGCCTCTCGATGCAGTGGCGCAGCAACTCCATTCGCGCCTGTTCGAACCAGGAGAGGTATACGCCGTTGTGCGCATGCCCGGCCAAGTCGATGTCGTTGAAGCGGATCTGGATGGACGTGGTGGTGTTCATCAAAAGGGTCACAGATTCAGGTTGAGGGAGTGCGCAGAAGGCAGATGGCAGTAGGCAGACGGCAGTTGGCAGACGGCAGCGGCGGTGGGCAGGAGGCAGTGGGCAGTGGGCAGGAGGCAGATGGCAGTGGGCAGTGGGCAGGAGGCAGGAGGCAGATGGCAGTGGGCAGGAGGCAGATGGCAGTAGGCAGATGGCAGTAGGCAGACGGCAGCGGCGGTGGGCAGAGGGCAGTTAGTTCTTCTTAGGGGGCGGGCACCATTTGTTCGGGTTGTCGATCATGCTCCCGAGCATGTTTCCCACTTCGATGCTCAAAGACATGATCACGCTCACGTCAGAAGGACTTACGTATCCGCATTCAACCGCGTAGTCAAGCCAAACCTGTGTTTCCGCATTTTCTCCATCGGCATCCGTCAATTTGGAAATGAAGTAGGCCGGATATTTCCGTTTGCGAAAGGCTTCGGCGATCTGCGCTGTAACTGAGCGGGAGGAACGGCGACATTGATCGGTTAGCGAGAACTTCTCTTCACTTGGGAATCGCTTGGATAGGTGAAAAACCATCATCGCGACCTTGAACGCCTTTTGGTAGACAAGTAGATCCTTGAATCCGGCCATGGGCAGTACCTGTGAAATATTACATGGTTCATGACACGGTCAAAGCTGCCAACTGCAACTGCCTACTGCCGCCTCAGGAGATGGGATTCAAGATCACCGAGAACACGGTAATGCTGTTCGGGTCGCGATCGTAGAAGAGCTTATCCAACGCCTCCAGCACGTTCTTCGCGCGGAAATAGGACGTCTGCAGCGAGTTGTTGCCGCGGGCGCTCCATTGCACGGTGTAGCTGCTTGTGCGGTCCTTGTAGGTGCGCACATACTCCAGCATGTTGCGCAGGGCATCCATCCGATCGCTGCCTTCGGTGGCGTGGAAGAGGAAGCTCTGGTCGTGCCGAGGGTTGATGGTGATGAGGAAGAGCTTGACGCGTCCCTGACCGGTCTCTTCGAAGTTGAATACAAGGCTGTCCGGACCAGCACCGATGTGGTCGCTGATCTCCTTCTGGATGCGTGCGGTCTCGAGGTTCCTGTCGCGGGTCATTGCAAGGCGTGTTAACGCGGGCCGAAGGTATCGTGCGCTCAGCGCTGCGGCATGTATTCAGGCACGAGTTCCTTCATCAGGCGCAGGCTTCCCTTCAGGTCACCTGCCCTGCCTTGCGCCAATAGCTGTTCGATCAACAGCCGCGCGGGTGCGGGATCCATCTCCCGGCCGCTTCCGATGAGGATGCGTGGATGGTGTGTGGGCAATGTGTTCTCCGCAGAAGCGAGGAGTTCCTCAAAGCGCTTTTCGCCCGGACGCAGACCGGTGAATACGATAGGGATGTCGCGCCCGGGCTCCTTTCCGCTGAGGCGGATCATTTTCTCCGCCAGGTCCAAGATCCGCATGGGGCGGCCCATGTCGAAGACGTAGATCTCACCACCCTTGCCCATGCTGGCAGCCTCCAGCACTAGGCGGCATGCCTCAGGAATTGTCATGAAGAAGCGCGTCACCTCCGGATCCGTAACCGTTACCGGACCCCCTTCGGCGATCTGGCGACGGAACAAGGGGATCACCGAGCCGTTACTGCCCAACACGTTGCCAAAGCGGGTGGTGACGAAGCGCGTGGCACATCCCCCGCGCAGGCCCTGCACATAGATCTCCGCGATGCGCTTGCTGGCCCCCATCACGCTGGTGGGGTTCACCGCCTTGTCGGTGCTGATGAGCACGAACTCCGATACGCCATGCGCGCAGGCCAGGTCGGCCATTATGCGAGTACCTTCCAAGTTGGTGCCCAGCGCCTGCAGGGGCTGCGCCTCCATGAGCGGCACGTGCTTGTAAGCTGCGGCGTGGAAGACCACCTCGGGCCGTTCGGCTGCGAAGAGGGCGTCCATGGAAGCATGGTCCCGCACGTCGCCCACAACCGGCAAGAAGTTCCTGTGGCCCTTCGCGATGAGCTGCATCTCTAGATCATACAAGGGGCTTTCGGCTTGGTCCACCAGCACGGCGCGTTCCACTCCGAGGGCGATCAATTGACGTGCTATCTCGCTGCCGATGCTGCCTGCGGCTCCGCTCACCAAGACGCGCCGCCCTGCGAACTGCTGGCGTAACAACGCATCATCGAGTTGGATCGGCGGTCGCCCTAACAGATCCTCGATGCGAACCTCGCGGATCTGGCTGCTGCTCAGCTGCCCGTTGATCCAGTCATTCACCGGAGGCACGCTCAGCACATGCGTCTTCGCGGTCATGCACAGGTCCACCACCTTCCGGCGGTTCTCTGCATCGGGCGTTTGGATGGTGATGATGAGTTGGTCGATGTCGCCGCTGGCCAGCAGTTGCGGAAGGTCTGCCGTGCTGCGAATGGGCACGTTCTCCAATCGCCGGCCGGACTTCGCCGCATCGTCATCCACAAAGGCCACTACGGCATAGCGATGCGAGCCTTCGAGCTCCAAGGTGCGCTTGGTGATCAGCCCCGCCTCTCCGGCGCCGTACAGGATCACCTTCACCGCTTCCTTGCCGCTGCTCTGGGCGCGCAGGTAAAGCAACTTCACCGCGATGCGGGTGGTGATCATCAGCATCACCGTGGCTAGGAAGTCGATGATGATCACCGAGGTGGGCAGCACGTAGGACCCATCCATCAGGAAGTACCGAAAGGCGTTCAGGAGGAGCAGGGTGAGGCTGCCGCCAAGGACCACCAAGAAGACCCGGCGGGCGTCGCTCGTGCTGGTGTGGCGCACCATGCTGCGCTGCACACCAGCGCCGAGGTACCAGGACAGCCGTACCGCAATGAAGACGGGTAGCACCGGCCAAAGCAAGGCATATTCGAAGGCCGGTACCGCGAAATTGAACCGCAACTGATACGCCGCCAGCAACGAACATAGGCACTGGGCCAGGTCGATGAGCACGACGGCCCAGCGGGGCAGGGGAGGCGAAGAGCCCATGGCGCGAAGATGGCGACGAACCGCGAGACGGGGACGCAACGCATGCGCTCCATCTTCGTCTTCGAACAGGAGCAGCATCTTTGCACCCTCCACTATCACCCGCATACCCGATCAACGTATCTCATGCCAGTCTCCTTGGTCACCGGCGGCGCCGGCTTCATGGGCGCCCACCTTGTGAAAGAATTGCTCGCGAAGGGCCACGCAGTGGTCGCACTGGACGACCTGAGCGGCGGCTTCCGTGATCAGGTCGATGAGCGAGCCACCTTCGTGCTGGGCTCCATCAACGACGCTGCGCTCATAGAGGCACTGTTCGAAACGCACAAATTCGACTATGTCTATCACCTAGCAGCTTACGCGGCCGAGGGCCTCAGCCATTTCATCCGCGGGTTCAATTACCAGAACAACCTGATCGGCAGCATCCACCTCATCAATGCCAGCGTGCGGCATAAGGTGAAGTGCTTCGTGTTCACCAGCAGCATCGCGGTCTACGGTGCGTTGCATCCGCCCATGCGCGAGGACATGGCGCCCAAGCCCGAAGATCCGTACGGCGTGGCCAAACTGGCCGTGGAGATGGACCTCTACGCCGCGCGTCACATGTTCGGTCTCAATTACGTGGTGTTCCGTCCGCACAATGTGTATGGCGAATACCAGAACATTGGCGACCGCTACCGCAACGTGGTGGGCATCTTCATGAACCAGTTGATGCAGGGGCAGTCCCTCAGCGTATTTGGGGACGGCTTGCAACAGCGGGCCTTCAGCTATGTGGGCGACATAGCTCCGGTGATGGCCAACTGCGTGAACGTGCCCCAAGCTTACGGCGAAGTGTTCAACATCGGAGCCGACCAGCCCTACACGGTGAAGGAACTGGCCACGGAAGTGATGAAGGTGATGGGCAAGGAAGGCAAGCTGAACCACGTGGAAGCCAGGAACGAAGTGGTGCACGCGTGGAGCGACCATACCAAGGCGCATCGGATCTTCGGTCCCCCTGCGAACACGCCCCTGAGCGAAGGCCTAAAACGGATGGCGGAATGGGCGAAGCGCACAGGCGCACGTGAAAGCAAGGAATTCGGGAACATCGAGATCTACGAGAAGCTGCCGCCTTACTGGGTGAAGAAGTGACGAGGACGCAGTGGACGTGTTGGCTTGGCGCTTAGTTCACGCTGTCGCTGTGTTTACTGCTGGGCTTGGCCCACCTGCTTCGTCCCGCTTCCACAGGACCTATCCCTGCCTGATGCCACCGTCCCGTCCTGAACTTTCATAAACAGAGCATGGGTTGGTGGGTTGGCGGCAAATAGGTAGCCTTGCGCGATGCCGCCCGCTAATACATACCAACTCCTCGACGGCAAGCGTTGTGGCGATTCTTTGCGCGAGAAGATCAAGGCTGATGTGGCTGAAGTGAAGGCTGCTCGCGGACGATTGCCACACTTGGCGGCCGTGCTAGTGGGCCATGATGGCGCTAGCAGGACGTACGTGGAAAGCAAGGTGAAGGCCTGCGAAGAGGTGGGCTTCCGCAGTAGCCTGATCCGTATGCCGGAGAGCACCACCGAGGATGAACTCCTCGCCCGGGTGAAGGAATTGAACAAGGACAAAGAGCTGGACGGTTTCATCGTACAACTTCCGCTGCCTTCGCACATCGACCCCGAGCGCATCACCCTTGCCATGTCGCCCACCAAGGACGTTGATGGGTTCCACCCGGAGAACATCGGACGCATGGTGCTGGGGCTCGATTGCTTCCTGCCGGCCACACCCAGCGGCATCATCGAATTGCTGCGTTTCCACCACATCGAAACAGCTGGAAAACACGCCGTGGTCGTTGGCCGCAGCCACATCGTGGGCACGCCCATGAGCATTCTGCTCAGCCGCAACGCCTATCCCGGCAACTGCACGGTCACGCTCGCGCACAGCCGTTCCAAGGATCTGGCGTCCATTACACGCCAAGCCGACATCCTCGTGGCTGCGGTGGGCAAGCCGGAAATGATCACAGCGGACATGGTGAAGGATGGCGCTGTGGTCATCGATGTCGGCATCCATCGTATCCCGGACACTAACAAGAAGAGCGGATTCCATCTCACAGGCGACGTAAGGTTCGACGAGGTAGCGCCGAAGTGCTCATGGATCACGCCCGTGCCCGGAGGTGTTGGGCCGATGACGATCACGAGCTTGTTGATGAACACGTTGAAGGCCGCGCGATCCTGATCTGTCAACGGCACACAAGTTGCCAATGACCGGATCCGGATACATTCGCCGTCCCTGAACGCTAACTTAAACTCCCATGCGCTTCTTAACCACCACCTTATTGACCGCCGTCCTGTTTAGCCCGCAGCTCACGAAAGGCCAGTCCAAGACCGATGTAGCCGATGTGAATTGGGGTACCGAACTAAATGAGAAGACCGACGGTGACTTCGTGGAGATCATTGGCGAGAACGACAATGCCGTTTATCAGCTGATGCGGTTCAAGAAGGACCTGCACCTCCAGAAGATGGACATGAACATGAAGGTGCAGTACCACAAGCCGCTGGAACTGGAGATCGATAAGAAGGACTACTCGTTGGAAGGCATCTACGTGACCAAAGACCGCATCCTCGTTTTCTCAAGCTTTTATGACAAGAAGGAGGACCAGAACAACCTGTATGTGAAGGTCTACAACGAGAGCGACTTTAGCCCGAAGGGACGGATGGAAAAGATCGCACGCATCCCGGCCGAAAAGGCCCGGAATAGCGGCAGTTTCGGGGTACGAGTGAGTCCCGATGAGAGCAAGATCCTGGTGACCATCGCCCCGCCTTATGAGAAGGACGTGACCAAGCCGCTGGAAATGAAAGTGTACAGCACGGACATGCAGGAGCTGTGGACCAAGAAGATCAAGGTGCCGGAGGATTACAGCATTCAGGAGTACAAAATGGACAATGATGGCAGCGTGGTGGCCGTGAGCCTCAAATTTTCCGAGAAGCAGGAGCGCCGCGAGCGCAAGCGCGAAGGCAAGGCCACGTATGACTACCATCTCTTGGTGTATGACAAGGACTCGGAGCAACCCGATGATCACAAGATCGCGGTGGGAGACAAGTTCCTGCAGGACCTCACGGTGAGCTTGGGCAAGGAAGGCGATATTATCTGCGGAGGACTTTACGGGAACAAGGGCAGTTGGAGCGTGCGAGGCACCTTCTTCCTGAAGCTCGACCGCAAGACCAAGGCCATCAAACACGAGAGCTTTAAGGAATTCTCGGACGACTTCATCACGGCCTACATGACCGAAAAGGAAGAGAAGAAGGCCAAGAAAAAGGCCGACCGCAAGGACGAGGAGCTTGAGCTGTATGAATACGACCTGGACGAGATCGTTCGTCGCGATGATGGCGGCGCCGTGATGGTGTTGGAGCAGTACTACATGTACGTCACAACCTACACCTATTCAACCGGCAATGGCGGCACGGCCACGCGCACGGTGTACCACTACATCTATAACGATGTTGTAGCGGTGAACATCGACCCCGAGGGCAACATCGAATGGGCGGCCAAGGTGCCCAAGCGCCAGCACACCACCAACGATGGCGGCTACTACAGCAGTTACGCGCTGGAGGTGAAGGGCGATAAGATCCACGTCATCTTCAACGACAGCGGTGATAACCTCTTCCTGAAGCCCGGCGATAGGATCAAGCAGTTCGACCTCACAGGAAAGGACGCGCTGGTCACCATCGCCACCATCGACGACAGCGGCAACGTCACACGCGAGGCCCTCTTCACCCCGGAACGTCGCGAAGCCATCCTGAAGCCCAAGGACTGTGTGCAGTTGAACAATGACCAGATGCTCATCTATGCCACGCGCAAGAAGGAATACCGCTTCGGCCTGGTGTCCTTCAAGTAGGCAAGCACATCACCTTAGTTGGAAGCCCCGCAGCGATCAGTTGCGGGGCTTCTTCATTTCCGCCCGGTGGTTTCGCAAAGGCTACTCAACTTCGCGGCCTTTCGGATCCCATGGACCCACGTGCACTGCGAATAGCGGAATTCACCTACGAGCTCCCACCGGAGCGCGTCGCACAGCATCCGCTGGAACAGCGCGACGCATCGAAGCTGTTGCTCTATCGGGACGGCACGATCGCGGATGCGCTTTTCGCTGAACTGGCCGATCGACTTCCGGCGGACACGTTGCTGGTGTTGAACAACACTCAAGTTGTGAACGCGCGCATCCAGCTACAGCGGGCCACAGGCGCGCTGATCGAATGCATGTTGGTTGAGCCGGAGAAAGGGCGTGCGCTGGAATCGGCGTTGCAGGACCGCGGGCGCACGCAGTGGTGGTGCCTCGTGGGCAATGCCAAGCGCTGGAAAGGAGAGCGCCTCGAGCGAATTGCAGACGGCTCAATGCTTTGGGCCGAGCGAAGAGAGGTGATGGAAGGCCGCCATCTCGTAGAGTTCAGTTGGGAAGGAGATCGGGCGTTTTCCGAAGTGTTAGCGGACCATGGCGAGGTACCCTTGCCCCCTTACATGCGGCGTACGGTGGAAGCGGCCGACCGGCATCGCTACAACACGGTCTTCGCCCAGCGGGAAGGCTCCGTTGCCGCGCCTACGGCCAGCCTGCATTTCTCCCCGCATGTTCTAGAAGCCTTGCGCCAAAGGCCGGTCCGCATGGCGCACGTTACCCTGCATGTGGGTACGGGCACCTTTCTTCCGGTGAAGAGCGAGCGCATGGCAGAACATCCCATGCACGGCGAACAGGTGCGTATCCCGCGATCCACGGTAGCGGAATTGCGGGATGCCATCGGCCATCGTGCTATTGTCCCTGTGGGCACCACGGCGTTGCGCACCATCGAAAGTCTGTGCTGGTTCGGCGATGATCTGCTCAATGGTGCCGATCCCGATCACCTGGACGTGCGGCAATGGCGGCCATATGATGAAGGGCCCAGGGACACGGTGGATGCATTGGAGGCCGTGCTTCGCTGGATGAACAAGCACAGGATCGCCGAGGTGAACGGCCAGACCTCACTGCTCATCGCGCCGGGCTATCGCTTCAGGCTGGCGGAAGGACTGGTGACGAACTTCCATCAACCGGGCAGCACGTTGTTGCTATTGGTGGCCGCGTTCGTGGGCGATGATTGGAGAAAGATCTACGACCATGCGCTGATGAACAACTACCGCTTCCTCAGCTATGGCGATGGGTCGCTGTTGATCCCGCGCGCTCAGAATTTCAGCCAACCGAACGAGAAGAACTCCCTTAGTACTTCACCATAGACAATAGCGATGGCCAGAAAAGGGATCAAGATGGCTCCGATAGCGAAGCCCAGCCCACGCTCTTTGCGAACAAGTGCCTGCACCAGACCGATGATCCCCAGAACCTGAGCTACCACGCTCAGTATGATGAAGACGGGGCTTAACAGCACAAGTGCGAGCGAGATGCATCCCAAGATGAATGCCGTCCGGGAAATTTTGTTCATCGGACGTATTGTCGAGTCCTCGTTCTCTGCGCGAATGGCCGTTCCATTGCCATGCTCTTTCTGGCAACGTGCGATGCCGAAAACGCTTACCTGATCTTGGGATCGTGGCCCGCTTCCGTCCGCAGTGGAACGCGCCGTGGACGTCGGGTGGTGAGGTGCGCAATTTGCTACGCTCACTTGTTCAGCAGAAGCCGGGATCTGGGCGCTCGGTTCCATGTAAGATGGACCGGACGCGATGGAGGCACTGAGGTTTTCCGCGAACCAGCTTACCTCTTGGCCCGCCACGATAGCCGAGGTTTCTCCCACATACGCGATCCTTAGTGATGAAAGTTGCTTGTGCAAAGGCGGGCGATGCGCTCTTTGCCATTCGTGGCGTGCAGCCGGAATGGAGCGGTCTTCAACCTCCGCAGTGTTCGCCACCCATCGCGATGCGGTTCCACAAGCCGACAGGCCCAGCGCGAGGACGATCGGTCCGAGAAGCGACTTCATGGGATGAATGTAAATGGAAACGAAGTGGATACTACCCGCGGCTATCTTGCGTTCCCATCGCGCATGCACTTCGTACGTTCCATCCTCACGGCTCTCAGCCTTTGTTCCCTGCTCAACGTCCATGCTCAAATGGGCGGTAAAGCCGTCTTTCGCGTATTGGACATCCCCAGCTCTGCGCGCATTGCGGCATTGGGGGGATCGCCCGTGGCCGTGCTGGACAACGACCTCAACTTGGGCTTGTTCAACCCAGCACTCCTGAACAAGGACATGGAACGCCAAGTGGCCTTGAGCTACCTGCCGTATGTGGACCAGATCAACATCGGCTACGGCAGTTATTGTCACCACTTCGACAGCCTCGGCATTACGGCCAGCGGAAGCGTGCAATACGTGGATTACGGTACGTTCACCCGCACCGATGAGACAGGGCAGGAGCAGGGCACCTTCCGCGCCGGCGAATACGTGGTGCAGGTGGGCGGCGGCCGGGCGCTGGACAGCCTTTTCCGGGTGGGCGTGAACCTCAAATACATCTCCTCGCACCTCGAGGAATACCGCGCCAATGCCGTGGCCTTTGATGTTGCCGGGGTGTATTGCAAGCAGGCGCTGGGCCTAACGGTGGCCGCCACGTTGCGCAACATCGGCACCATGACGAAGACCTTCGCCGGCACAAAGGAGGACCTTCCATTCCAGGTGCAGCTGGCCACCACCTACAAGTTCAAGCATGCACCCTTCCGCTTGGGCCTGTCATTGGACAACCTGCAACAGTGGGATCTTACCTACGATGATCCCACAGCACAGGCGCAGATCGATCCCACTACTGGTGAGGTCGTGGTCAACAAAGTGACTACCGCAGAGAAGGCGCTTTGGCACATCGTGCCGCACGCGGAAGTCTTGTTCGGAAAGAACTTCATGATCCGCCTCGGCTACAACTACAAGCGCCGCCAGGAGCTGAACTTCGCCGAGAAACCGGGCCTCACGGGCATGAGCGTAGGCATCGGACTGAAGGTTAGCAAAATGCACCTCAGCTATGGCTTCGCGCAGTACTTCCCGGGTTCGGCCAGCAACACACTGAGCCTCGCCATTCGCTTCGCTGACTTCAAGAAAGCGCAACCGACGGGATAGTCCATCATGCCCATGCGGCGGACGGGTGCTATGTTTGGTGCATCGCCATGCGCCGCATTACCATCGCTATCGACGGTTACTCATCCTGCGGAAAGAGCACCCTGGCCAAGCAACTGGCGCACCACCTGCACTACACCTACATCGACAGCGGGGCCATGTACCGCGCCATCGCGCTGTACGTGATCGAGAACGGACTGGTGCACGATGACACGTTGAACCACGTTGCCCTGTTGCGTGTGCTCAAGCACATCCACATCGGCTTCAAGCACGATGATGCCACTCAGCGAAGTGAGACCTGGCTTGACGGGCGCAATGTGGAGCACCGCATCCGCGAGATGGATGTGAGCAACAGCGTTACGCTGGTGAGCCCTGTTCCGGAGGTCCGTGCCAAGCTTGTGCAATTGCAAAAGCAAGCAGGGCAGGGTGGGGGCGTGGTGATGGACGGCCGCGACATCGGCACGGTGGTCTTTCCGCACGCGGAGGTGAAGTTTTTTATGACGGCCAGTCCGGAAGTTCGGGCGCTACGTCGCTATCTCGAATTGAAGGGGCGCGGCGCCACGGTCCCGCTCGACCTGGTGATGGCCAACATCGAGCGACGCGACGCGGACGACACCACCCGCGCGGCCGATCCCTTGGTGCAAGCACCCGATGCCATCGTGATCGACAACAGCGACCTTACTTCATCCGAGCAGTTCGATCTGGCGCTCGGCCATGTGGTGAAGGTGATCGGGATGGTGATGGAGGCGTGAAACCCCACCCGGAGCGGGCAGTTGCTGCGCATCGCGCTAATCGACCACCAACGAACGCTGGCAGGTGTTGCCGTCGGGCGATGTGCCGCGCAGGGTGTACACACCGGGAGCAATGCCTTGCAGGTCCAGTGTGCCGGTCGGAAGAGAGAACGCGTGTTGTTCGATGAGGCTCCCCATCATGTCGAAGAGCTGCAGTGTGCCTCCGGCCCTCAGGTTCGTGCGCCAGGTGACGTGATCATGAGCGGGCACCGGCCAGAGGTAGAGCGAACCGGGCCGGGTTGCTTGTTCCGGTACGCCGGCCTCCACCGGAAAGGTCACCTTCCAAATGGAACGCTGCGTGCTTCCCCAGTGCTCGATCACATACAGCACATGTCCAACAAGCGCTGCATCCACCGGCAGATAAAACCCTTCGGCGATGCGGGTGGTCTGCACCGTGAACGTACCTGCGACATCATCATAGCTGAACTGCAAATGGAGCAGGTCCTCGCTGGTGTCGGCCGGCACTACAGGTATTCCCCACGGGGCGATCGGACTGTAACCGAGCGTATCTCCGCCGGGGGTGAAGCTGAGCAGGAAGCCATCGAATTGAAAGCTCGAGCTCAACGAACCGTCCTCATCGAACACCAGGCCCAGAGGCGAGCGGTGGCAGGTGAAGGTGGTCATGGGCAATGCTTGGTCGGAAGCGTCCACGATCCCACCATTCGCCGGATCACGCAGGCGGTCCCCGTCGGGCCCGGTATTCCGGACCGGTTCCGTTGGATCCACCCAAAGAGGGAGCGGGAAGGTGCTATCGTAGTAGAAATCAGTTGTGGCCGAAGGATAACCTGTGTTAAGCAAGGGATCGTTTGCCGGTTCGTAGCCGATCACCCGCGTCGGATTCGGGTTTCCTCCTGCGGTCCATGGGAAACCATAATGCCCGCCCTGTTGCAGCCAGTTCAGTTCCTCCGGATCATCATGATCGCCGGAATTCTCCACGCCGAACAAGTGACCATCCGCATCGAAGGCCATGTCGTAGGTGTTCCGAACACCAGAGGCATAAATGAACCCTCCGGCTTGCAGCGCAGTCTCATCATTGGGCAGTAGCAGGTCCACGGCGTTCGATGGAACCCGGAGGATCTTGGCGGTGATCGGTTCTTCGCGCAATCCCGGGAAGGCGCCGTTGACACTTTGCACTTCGCCATGATCCGTGCGTGATCCGCAGTTCAGATAGAGCCATTGACCATCCGGACTGACCACGACGTTGTTGAACCCATGCGCCTTGCCGCCCCACGCATAGTCCTCTGTGCGGGCCACCACGCTCCAACTGCGCGATCCATCAGGCTGCAGGTGGGCCCGCCATAGCATGCCTTGTGTGGTGTTGCCCATCACATGGTTGCCGATCACGAACAGGTCACTGTCCTGAAAGGCCAGTCCGTAAGCATCACCGAGCGTGTGGTCATCCACGGTGAAAAGCAATGTGTCCGTCGGCGTGGAGAAGCCGTCATCGAGCACCATGAGGATATCGCCGTTGGTGCGGAGGTAATACATCCGGTCCTGCTCGTGATCGTATGCCATGCGCGACGCATTCGAACGCACGTCCATGTAATGCTCAACGGTGAGCTCTGGTATCAGGGCGTGCGGGATTCCCTGTGACAGCAAGGAATTGGAACATTGGACGAACACGATGGTGGCGGCCCAAGGGGCGAATGAACAGCGGATGTGGCGCATGCTCGAAGATAGCCCGTAATCGACCATGAGCATGGTGCTCGGCGCTGCATCCCAGGCGGAACCGTGCATCAACCCAGCGTCCGGTGAGCCGCGTGGGAATGGTCAGAGAACCATCTCTTCCACCACGGTCGCTGGATCCTTCACACCCTCCACAAACCCCAGCACCTTCAGCATCACCCGGTCCAGAAGGGTATCCGGGCAGCTCGCGCCGCTCGTAAGGATGATCGTCAACGGTCGTTTCGCTGGCAGCCACCCCGCTGTGCGCTCCAACTTGTGCGCCGGGTAGTTGAAGTGCTCGATCTCCGCAGCGCTCAGTAGTTCCTTCCCACCGTTGATGAAATACGTGGGAAACTTGCGCTCGAGCAATTCGACCAAGTGGCTGGTGTTGCTGCTGTTGTAGCCGCCCACTACCAAGGCGAGATCGGCCTCCTGCTTCAGCAATTCGTTGGTGGCGTCCTGGTTGTCGTTGGTGGCGTAGCAGAGCGTGTCGCGCGTATCGGCCACGTGCGCGCCGATGGCCGCTTTGCCATACTTCTTCACCATGACCTGCTTCAGGTACTCGGCGATGGCTTGGGTTTCCGTGGCGAGCATCGTGGTCTGATTCACCACACCGATGCGCTGCAGGTCCTTCACCGGATCGAAGTTTGGCGTGCATCGCGTTCCGAACAGCTCATGGAATCGGGAGAGGGGCAGCTCACCGAGGATGATGCGCCCGAGCTCCTCCGTCTCGGACATGTCCTTCACGATCACGGCAGGTGCGCCTGCGGCTGTGTGGCTGAAGGTCGCCCGTGTTTCCTCATGGGCCGCTTTGCCGTGGATCACCACGGTATAGTTCTTCTCGCCGAGCTGCGCACTGCGTTTCCACACCTTTTCCACGAAAGGGCAGGTGGTGTTGTGTTTCAATGGATCGATGCCGATGGCTTTCAGGCGGGCCTCCGTTTCCAGCGTGGTGCCGAAGGCGGGGATGATCACGATATCATCGGCGGTGAGCTCGTTCCAGTCCATGAGCATCTGCCCATGCGTGTCCTGGATGAAGCGCAGGCCGTGGCTTTCCAGATCCGCGTTCACCTCGGGATTGTGGATCATCTGACTGAGCAGGAAGATCCGCTTTCCAGGGTTCTGCTCAATGGCCTGGTAACTGATCTCTATGGCGTTCTCTACGCCATAGCAGAAGCCGAAGTGCCGGGCCAGCACAAAGCGCACCGCTCCCAGGTCCAGCACGGTGGGGCTGAGGTCCTTCTTCTTGGGGTCCTGCACCTTCCGCCACGCCTTCAAGCGGCCGATCAGGTTGCTGCGGTAGTGGGTGGGGATCTCGAAGGAACGCACGGTCGGTCAGACAATTAGATGCTCAAATGGTCAGATGACCGCGGGACGGGATGCAAAGGTATTCCAGCGCTA
>JBKJNF010000277.1:0-22046 GCA_046596155.1 Flavobacteriales bacterium
TGAGCACCCACATTGGCTTCTTAGGCCACTGCCTGCAGCGCTCAGGCCGATGGAGGATGGGCGTCCATTCCTGTGGGTATTGCATCCGCGAAGCGATCGAAGGATACTTTCGCAGCAACAAATCAAGTACCGGAAGCATGTCCAAGATCAAGGTAGCGAAGCCCGTCGTAGAACTCGATGGCGATGAGATGACCCGCATCATCTGGAAGTGGATCAAGGACCAGCTGATCCTACCCTATGTGGAGGTGCCCATCGACTATTACGACCTGGGGATCGAACACCGCGACGCGACGGATGACAAGGTGACCATTGATTCGGCCAACGCGATCCTCAAACACAGCGTGGGCATCAAGTGCGCCACCATCACACCGGACGAGGCGCGCGTAAAGGAGTTCAGGTTGAAAAAGATGTGGAAGAGCCCCAACGGCACCATCCGCAACATCCTTGGGGGCACGGTGTTCCGCGAGCCGATCGTGATGAAGAACATTCCCCGACTGGTGCCGGGATGGACCAAGCCGATCGTGATCGGCCGCCACGCGTTCGGCGACCAGTACCGCGCCACGGATGTGGTGATCAAAGGCAGGGGCACCCTGACCATGACCTTCGTTCCTGAAGGTGGCGGCGAAACCCAGAGTTGGGAAGTGTACAAGTACGAAGGCGCCGGCGTGGGCATGGCCATGTACAACACCGACGAGAGCATCGAAGGGTTCGCCCGCTCATGCTTCAACCTGGCCCTCACGAAGAAATGGCCGCTTTACTTCAGCAGCAAGAACACCATCCTAAAGCAGTACGACGGTCGTTTCAAGGACATCTTCGAGGAGGTATACCAGAAGGACTTCAAGGCGAAGATGGACGCCATTGGCATCACCTACGAGCATCGGCTGATCGACGACATGGTAGCCAGCGCGCTCAAATGGAGTGGCGGTTTCATCTGGGCGTGCAAGAACTACGACGGAGACGTGCAGAGCGATATCGTGGCACAGGGCTTCGGCTCACTGGGCCTGATGACCAGCGTGCTCATCACACCCGATGGCAAGACCATGGAAGCAGAAGCAGCGCATGGCACGGTTACGCGCCACTACCGCGCGCACCAGGAAGGCAAGCCCACTAGCACCAACCCGATCGCCAGCATCTATGCGTGGACCCAGGGCCTCGGCTTCCGCGGCAAGTTGGACGGCAACCAGGCCTTGATCGACTTCAGCAAAAAGCTGGAGCGCGTCTGCATCGATGTGGTGGAGAGCGGCAAGATGACAAAAGACCTCGCGGTATGCATCCACGGCGAAAAAGTGGCTCCCGAGCACTACCTCACTACCGACAAGTTCATGGGAGCGCTGAGGGAGGAGTTGGAGCGGAGGGTGTAGTGAAAAGGTTATTGTTCGCAGGGAGGATTCAAGGAGCGGTCCATTACATTTGAGATAAGTGGATTCTAAATCTTCCTGATCATGTTCCATAAGTGGTGCCACCTTGGTGTTTTCCTGATGGTTTCGATCACCGCCAGTGCGAAAGGTTGCGTTTGCCTTCTCGTCCCTTGGGTCAAACATGCCGACCAATCCATCACCTATCCTTCGAATTGGACATCCTGGTTCTGTGAACAGACATTCGTGGAGTTCGATCGGGCCCTTGGAGACAGCATTTTTGTTGACGTATCCCGAACTGGCTGCCAGGGCTGCCAGTTTTATGTTCTACATAATAACATCCGCGTTCCTGTTGATCAATTGATGTGGGATATGGAATCGCTCCGCATCGCATTGGTTGAACCAGGACTGTATGACATATATGAGGACGGAGTTACAATGGAACATACTGATTACATCCGCGTATTGATAGACCATGCACCGATCGTTTCACTAACAGCAAAGGTCTTCTTGGCTGGCCCGTATCTATCTGGATCTGGCCTAATGTCGGATTCGTTGCGCCAACAGAACCTCATTCCGAATTACGTGTCCGGCTTGTGTACACTTGATCCATCTCTCCTCAGTATCGCGGGAACTGATGCCGTTGTTGATCGAGTGAGCGTGGAACTGAGGGATCCACTTGATCCGTCGATCGTTCAAACGAAGCTTAGCGCTCTAGTTCAAAGGGATGGGGATGTAATGCTGAGCAGTGACGGTAGCAGTCCTATGACATGGATCTTGCCGCATGGATACTACTACGTTGCCATCAAACACAGGAACCACTTGGGCGTAATGACCGCAACTCCGGTTCATTTAGACTCGATTCCTCTGCAACTGGACTTCACCGACCCAGCTTTTCAAACATGGGGAAACCAAGCGCAATTCCTTCAGAACGGTGTTAATATGCTCTGGGCTGGAAACGCCCGATGGGACTGGAACGTACCGCAGACGATAAAGTATACCGGACCCTTTAACGACCGGGATATGATCCTCCTTGCCCTCGGGGGCAACGCAGTATACAATACCATCACGGGCTATTTGCAACAGGATGTGAACCTCGATGGCGTGGTGAAATACGTTGGCGCGAACAACGATCGCGACGTGATCCTGCAGACCATCGGAGGCAATTCGCCAACGGCGGTACGCACCGAGCAGGTCCCGTAAAGCATTTCATCTTTGCGTCGCCTTTCCAGCCCCGCACCCTTGGCTGATCGGTTCAGTGGCTGATTGACCTCCCGCTCGCCCATCACCCGCAAAGACCTTGACCGCCTGGCCGTGCCAGCCATCATCAGCGGCATTGCGGAACCCATCATTTCGTTGGTGGACACGGCTTTCGTGGGCCAGCTGGGGCGAGATGACCTGGCCGCAGTGGGCCTTGCGAGCAGCTTCTTCCTGCTGGTGGTGTGGGTGCTGGCACAGACGCGCAGCGCGGTCATGGCCGTGGTGGCGCGCTACTACGGCGAGCAGCGCATCGATGACATCAAGGACCTGGTGCCCATCGCCGTGTGGATGAACGTGGGACTGGGCATCCTGTTCTTCACTGTCACCAACCCCTTTGCCGAGCAGATCTTCCGCCTATACAATGCCAACGGCCCTGTGCTGCACAAGGCGATGGCCTACTACCATATACGTAGTATGGGTCACCCGATCGTGCTGGCCACCTTCGCCATCACCGGGGCGTTCCGCGGGATCCAGAATCTGCGGTGGAGCATGTGGATCAGCCTATTGGGCGCGGCGGTCAATTTGTTGCTGAACCCACTGCTGATATTCGGCTGGGGGCCGGTGCCCACCATGGGCATCGAAGGCTCGGCATTGGCCAGTCTGATCGCCCAGGTGGTGATGCTGATCGCCGCCGTACGTGTGATGTATGTGCGCACACCCTTCCGGCTGCTACCGGTCCGCTGGAGCCACCCTGAACTCAGGCCGCTGATGCTGAACAGCGGCAACCTCTTCGCCCGCACTATGGCGCTGAACGCTTGCTACTTTTTCGGCAACCGCTTCGCCACGGGTTACGGCGTGGCGTACATAGGCGCTCACAGCATAGCCATGCAGATCTGGTTGTTCAGCGCCTTCTTCATCGATGGTTACTCGGCGGCGGGCAGCGTGATCGCAGGGAGGCTGAATGGTGAACGTGACTGGGCACAATTGCACCGCGTAAGCTGGCAGGTGGTGCGTATCACGATCTACATCGGCGCAGGACTTTCCCTCCTCTACACCTTGAGCTACGGCATGATCGGTGCACAGTTCACCAACGATACAGAAGTGCTCTCGCATTTCAACGCGATATTCTGGCTGGTGATCCTTACACAGCCGATCAACGCCATCGCTTTTGCGTGGGACGGCATCTTCAAGGGCATTGCGGCGGGAGCAGCCCTGCGCAACGCGTTGATCGTAGCCACATTCGGCGTCTTCATTCCCACGGTGTACATCGGTGATGCGCTCGGCTGGAAGCTTTACGGTGTATGGCTGGCTTTCATCCTGTGGATGGTTGTGCGCGGACTCTGGCTTACTGTTGGCTTCGAGCGACGCTATGCGGCGTTCAGGCATGCCGTTTGAATGTGACGCCCAATTACTTTCGTCTCATGTGCCGACCGATCCTACTACTTCTTGTGACCGTGGGCCTCATCCTGCAAGCACAGGCCCAGGACAGCACCGCCTACGTGGAAGTGCCGAAAGTGAAGAAGGATACACGACCGCTAAAGGACCGCCTCTGGTTCGGAGGTGGATTGGGATTGAACTTCGGAAATGTCACTTCGATCCAGATCGAACCATTGGTTGGTTACAAGGTGGATAAGAACGGCAAGTTCTCGGTGGGCACGGGCTTCACCTACTGGTACTTGAGCGACAATCGATATACACCCAAGGTGGAGCAGAACGCCTATGGATACCGGTTGTTCTCTCGCTACCGCTTCATCCCGCAGGCCTTCGCCCATGTGGAATACCTGAGTCTGAACGCTGAGCGGTTCATCGGTGCCACCAATGATGTCAAGCGCATCTGGGTACCGCACCTGTTGGTGGGCGGCGGTTATGCGCAGCCCATCAGCGGCAGCAGTGTCTTCACGCTTCAAGTGTTGTGGGAGATCCTTCAGGACCCGAACAGCGTCTATCGCGGCCAGGGTCCGATCATCAGCGGAGGATTGGGATTTGGATTCTGAACCACAGGACGCTTGAAACGCAAAAGCCCCGCTGTAACGCGAGGCCTTCAACTTTCCTTGGAAACGAGGGATCCCCCTGCCTACGCCGGGGTGAACCTCGAATGTTCCACTGCGCGGAACGGTCAGCGCTGCGCGCTGCCGCTCCGTCTCTGTGGAGCCGGAGGGATTCGAACCCTCGTCCAAACGACCGAAGCACGGGTTTTCTACATGCTTAGCCTTCTTATTGGTTTTCGATCCCCGCCTGGGAAGAGGCACCCCAGCGAGGACTTAGGTCCTGTTGTCTCACCGATGCTCCGGACCACCGCATCGGCCAGCTTCCCATGGTGATACCCAGGATACGGGAAGGAGGGTTGCGGGCCTCCCCGTTGGGTACTCGTCCGCGTTACTGTTATTCGCGCGGATAAAGCCATATAGCCTTAGGCTATTAAGCAGCGAGTGCGTAGTCTACTTCGCCGGTTAGGGCGTGATGATCGTTTTTAAGAGCCGTTCATCACCGCTCTGCATGCTTGCACGCACGACGTAGCCGCTGTCGAAACCAGGTCGGCCCCATGTGTGTTTCCAAAGAACGAGCAGCAAAGATACCGTTGTAGTTCAGCAACCGGGTGCACGAACATCCATGAACATAGCGCAGCGCATCCCTGCCAGGGTGTCCATCCATCAAGGACCTTGACGTGGTCCATGCCCCTACATTCGCGGACTTTTCCGCCACGCATGTACAAGAAACTGGGCATCATCCGCGAGGGTAAACAGCCGGCGGACCGGCGCACGCCACTTACACCCAAGCAATGCAAGGAGGTGATGATGATGGGCATCGACATCACGGTGCAACGCAGCCCTGTGCGCGCTTACACCGATGCTGAGTACACCGCGCAAGGCCTGCGGATGACCGAGGACATGACGGACCGCGACCTGATCATGGGCGTTAAGGAAGTGCCGTTGGAAATGCTCATGGCGGACAAGAGCTACATGATCTTCAGCCACACGATCAAGAAGCAACCGCACAACCGCAAACTCTTGCGCACAGTGCTGGACAGGCGCATCACGCTGATCGACCATGAACTGCTGACGGACGCCAAGGGTGAGCGCGTGCTTGCATTCGGACGTTGGGCTGGTGTTGTTGGTGCGTACAATGCTTTCCGCGCGTGGCAGGTGGTAAGAAAGGAGACCACGCTTCTGCGGCCGGCCCACGTGTGCCACGATCGCTCCGAAATGGAGCTGCACTTGATGCAATATGCACTACCAACGGACCTGCGCATCGTGATGACCGGAGGCGGTCGCGTTGGGAAAGGCGCGATGGAAGTGCTGGACCGCATCGGCGTGCGCAAGGTGAGTCCAACGGAATTCCTGCTAGCGGATAATACCACACCGGTGTACACAGTATTGGGCAGCAGCGATCTGTACCAGCGGCTGGACGGAAAGCCCTTCGACCGCGGGGCGTTCCACACCGATCCGAGCGGTCATCGCGCTCAGATGCTGCCGTTCGCCCGTGTGGCGCATATCTACATCGCAGCCCACTTCTGGGATCCACGAGGTCCTAAGATCCTCAGCGCTGAAGACCTGCGTGATCCGGGCCTTTCGTTGAACGTTATCGCTGATCTGAGCTGCGACATCGGCGGCCCGATCGACAGCACCTTAAGGGCAAGCACCATTGCAGAGCCGTTCTTCGGGTACGACAAAGCTTCGGGTACAGCGTGTGCGGTCGACGCCCTCGGCAGCCTCATCGTGATGAGCGTTGACAACCTGCCCTGTGAGCTTCCACGCGATGCCAGCAAGGCCTTCGGTCGCGACCTGATGGACCAAGTGCTGCCGCACTTGATCGGTGACGACCAAGAGGGCATGATCGCGCGGGCAACCATCGCCAAGGGCGGCAAGCTGACCGAGCGATACGCGTATTTGGCGGATTATGTGGGTGAACCGGCGTAGGACTCAGCCCTCCACACACAACTCCATAGTAAGCAGGGCGCTTTGGGCGCAGAGTTTCGTTGTGCGCACATGGATCGGTCGCTTGCATCTGCGGGCCATAGTAAGGAGCCCCAGGCCAGCGCCCCCTTGATCGGAGCGGGCCGAGTTGGCCAACAGTTTTAGATAGTGCTCCTTGAGGTCCGTATCATCCATCTCATTGAGGATGCCAACGCGGTGGGTCAGTAGGGCGGCCATGGCCAATGGAACTGCATTCCCGAAAGTGACCGTGTAGCCATTGGCAGTTCGGACCAACAGGGCGAATCCAGCATCGCGGTGGGTCTGGAGCGCATGGCGATGAACATTCTCCAGACCTTCCACGAGCACGTTCATCATCCGCTTCCGGGTGGATATACCTTCCTCCAGCCGAACACTCTCAGCCTCAGAGATGGCCAGAAGTTCCTGTATGCGATCATGGTCAAGTGGACCATGGTGGGCAAATACTACGCGCGATCCTTCGACATCCATTGTCCGCGAACGGGCATCGTCCAGCCACAGCCGGGCCACCTCATCCAGGGGTATTGCGCGTTCCATTCGTTGGTGTTCGGGACAATTCGCCTGAGCCTGTTGTCGGCTCGACGGAATGGCCTTGAGGACCGATATACGTGGGAATCAGGACTGGGGTTCCATGAACAGCGGCCAACTCTCCGCCAACAGGCCATTTCATCGGGTGCCTTGGCCTACCTTTCCGACCCTTTTTCCAACTCCAGACGCATGTCCAGCAAGTCGCTTTTCACAGCCAGGACCCTTGGCTTTATCTTGGCGACCTTCGCCATGGCCTCACTACCGATTGAGGCTCAGAATCTTGTAGAGATCGGAACCGGTACCGTGGTGAATGCGGATTTCGACTATCCGGCCCCCTACGGAAATCAGCAGAACGGTGCGCGGCACCAGCTGTTGGTGCTGGCCAGCGAGCTTCAGGCGGCGGGCATGACACAGGGGGACATCTCTGCTTTCGCGCTGAACGTAGCCACCGCTGCAGGCGTGCCGTTGCAGAGCTTCACCGTGAGCATCGGGGCTACTGTGGTCAGTGACATGACGAATGCCTGGATCCAGGGTCTACAACCGGTATGGGGTCCTACGACCTACACCGACGTTAACGGCTGGAACACGCACACCTTCGACACACCTTGGGCCTGGGACGGAGTGAGCAATGTGATCGTGCAGACGTGCTTCGCCAACCCGAACAACAGCAACAACGCACAGTTCTACCAGTCCACCACGAGCTTCAACAGCACGACGGTGCGTAATACGCCGAATCCGAACGTATGCACGGCCAACACGGGCACGCTTGTACCCCATACCCAGCGCCCCAACCTGAGGTTCAGCTGGACGCCGCTGGATGCGCCGCCCGTGGCCGCCTTCGACCAGAGCGCGGGGTTCACCTGCGATGGTGCCGTGCAGTTCACGGATGCCAGCCTGTACAACCCGGCCACTTGGGCATGGGACTTTGGCGATGGCACCTCCGATACCGTCCAGAACCCGCTTCACCTCTACACCACCGACGGTATGTACACGCCGGTGCTTTTTGTAACCAACGTGTTCGGCAGCGACACCATTTCCGGTGCACCTGTTATCGTGGCCGTGAACGGGCCGACGCCTGTTGCCGCGTGTATTCCGGCATCCACGGGAACCGTTGCTGGCTTCGGGATCTTTAGCGTGAGCATCAATGGACACGTTACCAACTCCGGTGATGCTGCCTCTGAGGGCTATGTGGATCGCACCTGCTCGCTGGACACCGTGAATATTGGGCAGATCCTCGAACTGAGCGTGAGCACAGGCACAGTGACAACGCATAACGTGCGCGCGTGGATCGATTGGGACAACAGCGGCACCTTCATCGGCAGTGAGCTTGTCCTGAGCGCCAACAGTGTGACCTCGGCATTGGCATCGATCCCTGTACCGCTGTATGCTGTACTCGATCAACCGTTGCGCATCCGCGTGATGGCCGAGTACGACTTCAGCCCGGTGCCGCAGCCCTGCGTTGATCTGCAGTTCGGACAAGCCGAGGACTACGGACTGGTGGTCCTACCGAACACCGATCCGCCCGCGGCGGCATTCAACGCATCGCCTGTTTTCACCTGCAATGGGGTGGTGCAATTCACAGATGCCTCGCTGAACGCGCCAAGTTCCTGGACATGGGACTTCGGCGACTCGGGAAGCAGCACGGGATCATCTCCTCAGCATATTTACACGACCAGCGGGACGTTTACGGTAACCTTGATCGTAACCAACATTTACGGGGCTGATACCCTACAACTTGTCGACCTGGTGACCGTGGACCTCGGTGGTCAGCTCATTCCCGCGGCCTGCACTCCGGAAACACAGAGCTACTGCTGTGGATTCGGTATCACGGGGGTCACCTTGGCTGGCATCACTAGCAGCAGTGTTGACGGAGCAGAAGGCTACCAGGACCGCTCCTGCGGCAACACCGCGATCGTGACCGAAGGCCTGACCTATCCCATCAGCATTGGAACGGGCGGCACATCGGCGCACGACATTTTCCTTTGGATCGACCTGGACAACGACGGGGCCTTCACGGCAAGTGAACGGGTGTGGAGCGCGCTGAACACACAGGATCCCACCACTACCTTGACGATGCCCTCCGGTGTGGTCTTCGGCACTGCACTGCGCCTGCGTATCACGGCCGATGTGGTGGGTGAGAGCTCAGACCCTTGTGACCAACCACTTTACGGACAGACAGAGGACTTCAGTGTGATCGTGAGCGCGAACCCGAACCCACCGATCGCCGGCTTCTCGGCAACGCCATCAAGCACGTGCACAGGCTATGTGCAGTTCACCGACCTGAGCACCAACGCCCCGGACACGTGGAGCTGGACGTTCGGCGATGGTGCCACGAGTGAGTTGGCTTCGCCGCTGCACCTCTACGCGGCACCAGGGATCTACACCGTGTCATTGACCGTGACCAATTCCAACGGCACCGACACGCAATCCTCCACCGACCTGATCCACTACACCGAACCCGCCTACTGCGACACACTGGAGATGCCCGGTTTCCAAGATGTATTGAACGAGAACTGCACAGGTGTGTTGGCCGATGATGGTGGTCCGAACAACCCCTATCAACCCGGTCTGTCGGGTTCCTTTACCATCGCTCCCACAAGCGGCGATGTGGTGGTGCTGACGTTCTCTGTCTTCCAATGGGGGAACAACGACCAGCGCTGGCTGGCGATCTATGACGGTCCTGACGCGAACAGCACGTTGATCGGCACCTTCTTCGGCAATGGCTTGAACCAGTTGCCGAACAATGGCGTGATCACCTCCAGCGGGCCGAGCATCACCCTTCGTCAGGAGAGCAATGTAGGTGGGCCGCCGGGTAATAATGCCGGCTTCCTGTTGAACTGGAACTGCAGCTTTACCGGCATCGCCGAATTGGCCGTGGATCCGATCGGATCCGTGTGGCCCGTGCCTGCTGAGGACAATGTGAACATTGCATTCGGCCGCGGGGCGGAAGTGGGATGGAGCGTCGTACTCCGCAACGCATTAGGTGCACAGGTGAACACGTCAGCCATAGCGGCCGGGTCACGCGAGCACACATTGGATCTATCTGGGCTGGCCCCGGGGTTCTACGTGCTCACTTTGGAAACGCCCGATGGGCAGTGGAACAGAACGATCGCCATTCGCTGAACTGAACGAACATGAAGCGCTTTCTACAATCCTCCTTTTTGTTCCTCAGCCTTCTGACCGCACCTGCGGCCATGGCCACCCACTTGGTGGGGGGAAACCTAGGCTATGTCTATATGGGCGAGACCTTCCCCGGTAGCCAGGTCTATCGCTATACCGTAACGATGGAGTTCTACATGAACTGTGGGCCCAACTCCAACTTCCAGACCTTCGCCGACCTCCTTGATCAAACGCCAAATGGCACTTTGCCTGTGGGCGTTTACTTGCAAGATCCGCAGAACCCGGATGCCGACAAGAACCAGCAGGCGACAGTTGAACTCGCGCTCGTTTCACAGGAGCAGATCATTCCCGGCTTTCCAGATGGGTGCACCGTAGGCGATGGCCTGTGCACATTGCGCGGTGTGTTCGCTGGCACGGTGGACCTTCCCTTGAGTTTCAGCGGCTACCACCTCTACTTCCAAATGTGTTGCCGGAACTTGGACATCACCAACCTGAGCAACCCGAACGGCACGGGCATTGGCTACTACGCTTTCATCCCACCGACATTGGTGAACAATAGTTCGCCCGTGTTCTTAGGTATCCCCACTCCCTTCCTCTGTATCAGCGATACCACCACCTTTATCAACACCGCTAGCGATCCCGATGGGGACCAGTTGATCTTCTCCTTCGAAACGCCCTACAACAGCGTGAGCCAGCAGGGGGGTGTTCAACCACCGCCGAACCAGCTTCCTTGGCCAGTACCCGAGGTCACGTGGGCACCGGGATTCAGCACGGTCCTGCCCTTCGGTCCCGGCGGATACTCCTTCCTTAACGGAGCCACGGGCCTCACGGAATATCAGCCACCATTGCAAGGCAATTACGTGATCGCCGTGGAGATCAAGGAATACCGCAACGGCCAACTGATCGGTCGCACGCGACGCGACCTGCAGCTACAGGCCATCCCCTGTCCGCCGAACAACACGCCACAGGTATCGGGTAATCTGCCCACGAGCTACACCGTGAATGCAGGCGACCAGTTGTGCTTCAACATGGACTTCATTGACCTTGATCTGGACAGTGTTACGCTGAACGCGAGCGGCACCATCTTCAATGGCACACTCTTCGCCCCTCCCGCCACCATCGACAGCTCCGGTGTGGGCAGCGGCTCCATTTCGTCCCAATTCTGCTGGAACACCGCCTGCGACCAGGGTCAGGACCAACCATATCTCTTCAGCGTAAGCGTCATCGACAATGGCTGTCCACCCAAGTCTGTAGATGTGGTCTTTCAAGTGAACGTGATCCCGTTCACCGGCCCGCAGCTCATAACGGGACCGCTGCAGGTATGCACGCAGCAATCGGGTAGCACCTACACCACCCCCGCCATTACTGGAGCCACGTTCGCATGGACCGTCAACGGCGGCGCGATCACCGCGGGTCAAGGCACGAACACCATCACGGCGAACTGGGGGCCATCAGGTGCCGGATCGGTGCTAGTGAGCGCCACTAATGCATTGGGCTGTGTGAGCCAGCCAGTGAGCGTGAGCGTGAACATTGTTCCGTTGCCCGCCGCAAGCGCAGGTGCGGACGTGACCTTGTGCGCCGGTGGCAGCACGTCGCTGGGCGGTTCGCCCACCGGCCCCAACGGCAGCAGCTTTACCTGGTCACCTTCCGCCTCGTTGAACAGCAGCAGCGCCGCCAATCCGGTGGCAACACCCATGACCACTACCAATTATGTGGTACAAGTGAGCAATGGGGGCTGCGTGAACACCGACACAGTGCGTGTGCTTATCTCGCAACCCACCGTTGACGCAGGCAACAACGCGGCGATCTGCTCCGGCGGCTCCACGCAGCTGCAGGCCACAGGCAATGGCACCTTCCTCTGGTCACCCGCGAACGGACTAAGTGCAACGAACATCGCTTCCCCTGTCGCACAGCCTGCGATCACTACCTTGTACACGGTAACGCTGAGCGACAGCGTGAACTGCAATGCCGTGGACAGCGTGCTGGTGATCGTGAACCCTTTGCCTACGGTGAATGCGGGTGTGGACACCTCGGCTTGCATCAATGAGCAGGTCACCTTGGGTGGCTCACCAACGGGCCCAACGGGCAGCACCTACAGCTGGAGCCCATCAGGCGGGTTGAACAGCAGCACGAGCGCGAATCCCCTCGCCACCATTTCCGGAACGATCACATACACCGTAACGGTTACGGACGGCAACACCTGTGTGGCCAGCGATGCGATCACGATCAACGGGCTGGCCATCCCCAACGTGGATGCTGGCGCTGACACGAGCATTTGCGCGGGCCAGGTCGCCCAGTTGAACGGTTCGGGCAACGGCACGCTGGTATGGTCACCGATCTTCGGATTGAGCGACCCGAATATTCCCAACCCCACGGCAAATCCGGAGGCCACGACCATTTACACCCTCACGGTGACCGGCGGAAACCTGTGCACGAACACGGACCAGACCACGGTGACCGTGAACGTGCTGCCCAATGCGAACGCAGGTCCTGACCTAGCGGTCTGCCTTGGTGATTCAGTGCAGATCCAGGCGACCGGCCCGGGCACGTATACATGGACACCAGCGGCAACGCTGAGCAACCCGAACATCGCGAACCCCTTGGCCTCTCCGGCGGTGAACACGTTGTACACCGTGACCTTAACAGATGACCAGGCGTGTTCCCGTTCGGATTCCATGTTGGTGACCGTGGTTGAACCCTCCAATGCTGGAACGGATGGTTCCGCCAGTATTTGCGGCACCGGCTTCCCACTGACACTGTTCAACCTGATCGGTGGCAACCCGCCTGTTGGTGGCACCTGGGTGGCACCGGACGGTTCGCCTTCCACGGGTGTGTACACGCCGGGCGTGAGCCCCTCAGGACCGTACGCTTATGTGATCGCTGCCACGACGCCCTGCCCGAACGACACGGCCTTCGTAACGGTAACGGAAACACCTGCGGCGGATGCGGGCGAGAGTGCGTTCTTGCAGCTGTGCAGCAATAGTTCACCGGTCGACCTCTTTACCGTGTTGGGCGGAACGCCACAGGCCGGTGGCCAATGGACGGACAGCAACGGACAGCCGTCGAACGGCATTTTCGATCCGGCAACAAGTGGATCCGACGTGCTGACCTATCTAGTGACCGCAGCTCAGCCCTGCACGGATGATCAGGCGAGCGTGACCATCGTGGTGAGCCCCGCATTGAACCCCGGTTTGGGCGGTACTGTTAGCACCTGCGCGAGCGGCATCATCTTCAACCTCACGGATTCATTGGGCGGCACGCCGGATCCCAGTGGTGTGTGGCTCCGTCCAGATGGTGTGCAACATGGTCCGCTCTTCGATCCATCCATCGACCCGGCGGGAGCGTGGACCTTTTTCGTTGCAGGCGGAAATGGTTGCGCGGACACCAGCGCAGTGCTGAACGTGATCGTAATCACGCCGAACACACAGATCCTGGGCGACAATGAGATCTGTATCGGCGACACCACGCAGTTGAGCAACATGGGCAACGTGTCGCACGTCTGGTCCCCATCAACCGGCGTGAGCGATCCCACCAATGGCGCACCCCTCTTCTACCCCACGATCACCACGACCTACTCGTTATCAGTAACGGACGCTGCAGGATGCATCGGCACGGATTCCGTGGTGGTCACGGTGAATGCGCTGCCTTCAGTAGACGCAGGACCAGCGGTTGGTGTTTGCGTGGGCGCGAGCACACCCATTGGCGGCACGCCCACAGGCCCCACGGGTAGCATCTACCTGTGGAGTCCCGCAGCGGGATTGAACAACACCGCCGCCGCAAACCCTGTGGCACAACCTGCCAACACCAGCACGTACACCGTGTTCGTTACGGACGTGAACGAGTGCAGCGCCTTGGACAGCGTTACAGTAGCGGTGAACCCATTGCCCTTGCTGGAGGCAGGCAATGATACCAGCTTCTGCCAGGGTGGCTCTGTTCAGCTCAACGCCACGGGTATCGGAACGTTCCTGTGGTCGCCTTCCACTGGACTGAACACGGTGGATGTGTCCAACCCCATCGCTTCACCGGCAACCACTACCAGCTATAGCCTCTCCCTCACCGACGCGAACAATTGCAGCAGCATCGATGCGCTCACCGTAACGGTGCTCGGCCTTCCAAACGCGGATGCGGGTGCGGACCAGTACCTCTGCCCCGGATTCGGCGTGCAGCTGAACGGCACCGGCGGTGGCAGCGCGAACTGGTCGCCGAACGCGACGCTTGACAATGCGAACATCCTCAACCCCGTGGCATCACCTGTGATCACCACCATCTACACCTTGGTGATAACGGATGGCAACGGTTGCGCGGGCAGCGATGATGTGTTGGTGCTGGTAAGCACCGATCCACCCGCCGATGCGGGCGCCGACCAGAGCGTTTGCCAAGGCGAACAGGTGACGCTGGGTGGCAACCCCACGAACATCCCGGGCACTTCGGTGCTGTGGTCGCCGAGCACGGACCTGAGCGACGTAACGGCCTCCAACCCTGTTAGTACGCCACAGGCCACAACCTTGTACACCGTAACCGTCACGAGCGACACCTGCACCAGTCAGGACGTGGTGCTAGTGACCTTGCAGGGAATTGCTGAAGCGGCGTTCACCATACGACTTGAGCCCGGATGCGACGAACTGCGCGCCTTCTTCACGGACCAGAGCAGTGGTGCCGCCCAGTGGGCATGGGACTTCGGCGATGGCGGCACCAGCACCGAGCAGAACCCACAGCACCTGTTCACCTACGGGCAGCCCATCACCGTGACCTTGGTGGTGACCGACAACCTCGGATGCACAGGAAGCATAACACAGACCTTCCCGACCAGCAGCTTCGACGACTACGTGGACTATCAGATCCCGAACGTCTTCACACCGAACGGCGATGGCAAGAATGACGTGTTCACGCTGAACACAAACGGGTTCCTGGGACCCTGTGTAAACCTGCAAGTGTTCAACCGCTGGGGTCAGAAGATGTTCGAGAGCTACGGCAATGACATCACCTGGACGGGCAGGAACTTGGCGGGAGAGGAGTGTGTGAACGGCACCTATTTCTACACGCTTACGCTGAAGGACATGAGCTTCAATGGGGACGTCTACCTGAACCGCTGATCGCATGAAATCGTCTTCGACCTGGATCATCCCTGCAGGGCTCATCCTCCTACTGGGCTGTAGGGACCTGGCCGGGCAGGTGAAGGGCACTGGCACGCCGGTCCGCAAGGTGATCCAAGTGGAGGCGTTCACTGAACTCGTGAATGATGGGGAATTCGAAGTGGTGATCAGCAAGGGTGCCACACAGCAGGTGGAAGTCGAAGCGCAGGCGGAATTGATCGACCTGGTACGCACGGATATTTCGGGGGGTACCTGGACCATCCGGACCAACAAGGGCTATTCAACGGATGCACCGTTCGTCATTCACATCACGACCCCACAGTTGAACAGCTTAGCCATAGAGGGCAGCGGGGACATTCGTTCCGAGGATGTCTTCGGTGGAAGTGACGTGGATCTCACCGTTTCGGGCAGCGGCAACATCGCTATCGCACATCTCGACGCCAAGAAGATCGAGGCACAGGACACAGGCAGCGGCGACATCAACCTGGGTGGAACGGCCGGCGAATTTGAAGCCGTGATCAAGGGAAGCGGCACCATTGAGGCTGCGCAACTCACGTGCAACGACGCGGACGTAGCGATCAATGGCAGCGGTGATGTCAGCCTGACGGCCATCAGCAAGCTTGCGATCACCATCAAGGGCAGTGGAAGCGTGCGTTACCATGGCAAGCCCGACCTGACCACGGACATCACCGGCAGCGGGTCAGTGGCGCCCTTGCCATGAACAAGCTGGGTATCGTGAGCTTGCTGGTGCTCACCGCCTGTGGCGGCGCCAGCACGGAAACCGGGACGGCCGACCCCGCCATGTCCGTTGATAACACTGCGTCCGCTTGGCAGCGCCTTGATCTACCGGGGTTGGATGAGAACGTGAAGAGCGACACGCTGTTGATCCAGACCACGTTCAAGTTACCTGATAGCCGCTTCGTAATGGTGGCTGGTCCGCTGGAGGAAGGTTCCCGGGAAGGATTGCATCTGTACCTGTACGAACCAACTACTGACAGCGCGGCGGCCGTCATCGCCCGTTCGAAACCGGGTTACGACAGCTACACCATGCTGCCGACATTCTTCGGCACAAGCAACGGAGCGGATGGCCTGGTACTGCTGGCCAACATGGGCGAGCGCGACAGCTGGGGGCAGGAGGTCTTCTGGTTGAAAAATGATCACTTCCTACACCTCGGCTTCCTGGACGTAGCCCTGCGCTCGTGGAAAAGCAACGATGAAGGTCCTTTCCGGGTGCTGTCCAACATCGCACCGAAAGCCCGGGTGTCCGGTGACGCCGGTACATTCACGATCACCTTCGACACGGATAGCGTGTTCCTGTATGACGATCTGCAAGGTCATGCCGAGGTAATGCTGCCATCAGGGCGTGTTGGCTATGCTTGCACCGAAGGCAAGGCCACGCTGTTGGTGGACGGCAAACCCGTCATGCCCAAGCAGCCCATCTGAACGTTCACTGCACGGTGGGGATCATGCCCCGCACACCCATGTCGATTGGGGTTTCTCCGTTCACGGGCTCCCACACGTTATCGCCATCCGTCTCCGTCCACTCAAAGCTCTTGTTGGTGCTGAGCGACACCTCGATCACCACATCGGCGGTCTCATTGCCAGTAACGGTCAGCGGTACGGGGAAGGCACCGGTGACCACACAGGAACCCGCAGGGATAGGCGAGGTGGCGGAGAGCGGATTGGGCACGGTGGTGGCACCTGCCGGGGCTTGCCCCGTGAGGATATCAGTGGGGATGTCGTTCACTTCAAAGCCCCAGTAACCCTGCAGGCGGTTGCCGTTCACGAGCACAGTGCTATCAGCGATGCTGTACGAGGTGATGTATGTGTTGTAGCCGATGAAGGAGGCGATGGTCCCCAGCAGGTTCAAGTTCAGCGACCTGAACTTCACCGTATAGTTCTGGTAGGCGAGCGATACCCGAAGCCAGGTATAGGTCCCGGGGGAAAGATCGCTCAGTGGGATATTGAGGAACTCGCCTCCTTGGGCCACTTCCTGAGACAGATCATGATTGATAGCCGTGGATCCGCCAAGGGTGGTCTCCGATGCGTGGTACACTACATCGCCCGCACCCAAAAGCGTGGTGGCTGTCTGTGCAAACTCGGCGTAGTGCGCGCTCATGCGGTTGAACACGGGGCTCTGTGCACCGTGGCCAGCGTCGATGGTGGGCTCGGGTTGTCCAAACCCGTTCAGTCGCACCTGCGTACTGTCGAACTTGAACTTGAGAATGAGACGTGGGCCGGAGTCGATCTGAGGGCCATCCTCCACCACATCATCCTTCGAGCAGGAAACGGTGATCAACGCGGCGAAGGCCAGAAGGAGAACGCTTTTTTTCATTGGTGTGGGGTCTAATGGCCTTGGAAGAACGGAAATGCAACAAATTCAAGAACCAGGCCAAGTGACAGGGCTTATGACGCCTTCCAGCTAAATTCACACTTTCCCGGCAAACTCAAGCGAACAAATATGCAGCAGACCCAACGGATATTCCGTCATGTACTTGCCGCGCTCGGCTTTCTGTTGATCTTGCCGACCTGGGCCACGCACATCGTGGGGGGCGACCTAGGCTACGAATTCCTCGGGGAAACGGCGCCAGGAACGAATATGTTCCGTTACAAGTTGAAGGTGCGGATCTACCTGAACTGTGGAGCCAGTTCCAACTTCCCGACCATCGTCGACTGGTTGGGCAGCCCGGATATTCCACTGCGCATCGGGGTGTACACGCAGGATCCCAACAACACGAACGGTTCAAAGATCCAATACACCATAGGCAACGTATTCGTGACCACGTGGAACATCGTGACGCCCGACCTGCCGGAGGATTGCGTTCTAGGCGAAGGGGATTGTGTGGAGGAGAGTTTGTTCGAAGGCGAGGTGATCCTGCCTCTGAATGCAGGTGGATATCACCTGTATTTGCAGGGATTTGCGCGGAACGGCGCGATCACCAACCTGGTGGATCCGGGCAACACGGGCATCGGATTCTACTCCTTCATTCCCCCCTCCACCATCCCCAACTCCTCCCCCGTGTTCCAAGGTACTCCCGTGCCATTCGTGTGCATCACGGATACCACCAGCTTCTCTAACGCGGCCGTGGATCCTGATGGCGACTCGCTCGTCTTCTCCTTTCAGGTGCCCTACGGATCCCAGGACAACCTGCCGGGCATTGTGGATCCTCCACTGGTGTTGAGCTGGAACATCGGGCCTGTGCTTTATCAGCCGGGCTACAGCCCCGCCCAACCGTTCGGCAGCACGGGCTATGCTTATATCGATCCCCAGACCGGTGCCACGGAATATTCGGCGGGCATGCTGGGTAACTGGGTGGTGGCCGTGGAGGTGAACGAATACCGCAGCGGACAGTTGATCGGACGGATACGGAGCGACCTGCAACTGCTTAGTGTACCCTGCGCGAATAACGTGGCACCTGAGCCCCAAGGAGGGCAGCTCACGGCGAGTTACACTGTGAATGCAGGCGACACGTTGTGCTTCCCGATCACCTTCACCGACTTCAACGGGGACACGTTGGGCATCTCCGTGAACGGCTCGCTCTTCGACCCGAATGTGATCTTCCCCGCTGCTACGCTTTCCGGCGCGCTCACCGGCGATAGCCTCGCTACGGCCACGTTCTGCTGGGCCACCAGCTGCCAGCAAGGTCGCACCGACCCCTATGTTTTCTCCGTACTGGCCTTTGACAATGCGTGCCCACCGGGACTTTACAATGCAGCGATCACCGTGAACGTGCTCCCTGCGGCTGCGCCGATGCAGATAACGGGTCCGGGTGCGCTTTGCATCGGGCTAGGCACCTATGAGTACTGCGCCCAGGGTGGGCCAGGGACCAACTATGCCTGGACGGTGACCGGAGGAAATGCCCTTTCACCACTGGACCAACCCTGCATCACGGTGGAATGGATCGCCAACGGCATTGGTGAACTCAGCGTCACCAGCATCGATATGGACTGCATCTTCACCACCGTGCAGCCCGTGAACGTGGCGCTGCCCACGCCGGCGACCTTCATCGTGGAAACGGACACGGTATGCACAGGGGTGCGCACCACGGCCACGAACACATCAGGGACAGGCACCACTGCACAATGGTCCTACAATGGGTCGTCCGTCCAGCTGAACAACGGCGGATCCCTCGTGCTCCCGTTCAACTCAGCGGGCACCTTGGAACTCACCATCACGGACCAGAACGGTTGTACATCGAGCGCGTCCCAAGCCTTTGCTGTTGCCCCCTTTTCGGATGTGCTCGACTTCCGCATCCCGAACGTTTTCTCGCCCAACGGCGATAACGTGAACGACCTGTTCGAGCTGATCAGCACTCAGGATCTGCGGGATTGTTACACCATCACGGTGTTCGATCGATGGGGCAAGGAGGTCTTTGCGAACACTGACAACGGGCTGGCATGGAACGGCCGCCGTGATGGTGGTCAGCCTGCCAGCGATGGCGTGTACTACTACATCATCAAGCTGGATGAACAGACCTACTCTGGCCACGTGAGCCTGATGCGTTGACCGCTTCACGTCGTACATGTTATCGGCACCTATCCGGACCGTTACGCTGCCCATTTCGTATGCATGCATACCTTTTTTGCATACCTTCGTCCGACACATGGTCACCCTACCCCGCGATGAAGCCTGAAGAGACGATCGACTTCCCCATACGCAAAGTGTGGAGCCGCATCTCGCGGCTGTACAACAGCGAGGCCGCCAAGTACGGGGGCACCATGGCCATTGGCCAGATCCTCCTGAGCATCGATCCCGAAGGCACGCCAAGCACCAAGCTCGGACCGAAGATGGGCATGGAGAGCCGCAGCCTTGTCCGCATCCTGCAGACCATGGAGGACGCCGGCTTGATCAAACGCGTAGCCGACAAGGCGGACAAACGGGTGGTACGCATGCTCCTTACAGCGAAAGGCAAGCAGATGCGCGATGTCAGTCGCGACACGGTGGTCAAATTCAACCAAGCGGTCCAGAGCCGCTTCACGCAGAAACAATTGGAGAGCTTTCGGATGGTAATGACCGAACTCGATCGCATCCTCGAACAAGAACAACTCTTCGCCTAATGGCAAACCGACAGATCAAGAAAGTAGCCGTGCTCGGCTCCGGCGTAATGGGCAGCCGCATCGCATGCCACTTCGCGAACGTGGGCGCAGAAGTGCTTCTCCTGGACATCGTTCCGAAGGAAGCGACAGAAAGCAACCCCGGGTCAGGCCCGGGGCGCGCTGAGCGCAACAAGCTGGTGAACGAGGCTCTCTCCGCTGCGCTGAAGAGCAACCCCTCTCCCATCTACGACAAGCGCTTCGCGAAGAGGATCAGCACCGGCAACTTCACCGATGACCTGCCGAAGATCAAGGACTGCGATTGGGTGATCGAAGTGGTGGTGGAGCGGCTCGACATTAAACAACAGGTATTGGCGAACGTGGAGAAGTACCGCACGCCGGGCACGCTCATCACCACGAACACGAGCGGCATCCCCATCCACGCGATCGCCGAAGGGCGCAGCGATGATTTCAAGAAGCACTTCTGCGGCACGCACTTCTTCAACCCGCCGCGCTACCTGCCATTGTTGGAGCTTATCCCCGGTCCGGATACCGATCCCGCCGTGCTCAGCTTCCTGGAGGAATACGGTCAGCGCGTGCTGGGGAAGGTCACAGTGCTGTGCAAGGACACACCCGCCTTCATCGCGAACCGTATCGGCGTGTTCGGCATCATGGGACTGCTGCACTTGGTGAAGGAGATGGACCTTACGGTGGAAGAGGTCGATCGCTTGACCGGTCCCGTGCTGGGCCGCCCGAAGAGCGCGACGTTCCGCACCACGGATGTTGTTGGACTCGACACGATGGTGCACGTCGCCAACGGCGTGAAGGCCAACTGCCCGAACGACGAGCAGAACGCGCTCTTCACCATTCCTGATTACGTGCAGAAGATGGTCGAGAAGAACATGCTCGGTAGCAAGACCGGCAAGGGCTTCTTCTTCAAGGACCGCTCATCGCCCAAGGGCGACATCCTCGCGCTGGACCTGAAGACGCTCGAGTACCGCCCGCAGGTGAAGCCCAAGTTCGCCACGATGGACGCGGCCAAGAAGGAGGACGACCTCGTGAAGCGCATGCCGATACTCTACACCGGCACCGACAAGGCCGGCGAGTTCTACCGCAAGAGTTTCCACGGACTGTTCGCGTATGTCAGCCATCGCATTCCCGAGATCACCGACGACCTCTACAAGATCGATGATGCCCTGCGCGCCGGCTTCGGCTGGGAGCTGGGGCCCTTTGAATTGTGGGATGCCGTTGGTGTTGAAACTGCGCTAAAGGCAATGAGCGATTCCGGCTCGGGGGCCGGAATGACAGTGGCACCCTGGGTCGCGGAAATGGTAAAAGCCGGTCACAGCAGCTTCTACAAGACCGAAGGCGGCAAGCGCATGTACTACGATGCCGCGAGCAAAAGCTACAAGCCGGTGCCGCGTCCGGAAGGCTTGATCGTGCTGAGCGAACTGCCCGAGAACAGCATCATCTGGCAGAACAAGCTCGCCCAAGTGCGCGACCTCGGTGACGGCATCCTCTGCGTGAGCTGGGGCGGCAAGATGAACGTGATCGGCGCGGAGGTGATCCAGGCGCTGAACAAAGCCGTCGACCTCGCCGAGCAGGGCTACAAAGGCCTCGTGGTGTACAACGACGGCGCGCTCTTCAGCGCGGGCGCCAACGTGGGCATGATCTTCATGATGGCCGTGGAGCAGGAGTACGACGACCTCGACATGGCCATCCGCACGTTCCAGAACACCATGATGCGGATGCGGCACAGCAGCATC
>JBKJNF010000290.1:0-8905 GCA_046596155.1 Flavobacteriales bacterium
CGATATCCAGGACCGGAAAGCGCGTTTGACACCAAGCTCCAGCGATCTCGGTGGTGCAGTGCTTTCACCCGATGGCGAAAAGCTCTTCTACCTCGCGCGCTTCGAAAAGGGCTACGATCTGTGGCAGTTGGAAATGCGCACGCATGAGACGAAAGTGGCGGCCAAGCTGGGCGCGGACTTCGCGGGCAGCCTTGCGATCGACAAGGAAGGCAAGCACCTCTACTTCTCCACCAATACTGGGCTGCAGCACTTCGACATTGAAAAGAGCGAGCTGAAGGGCATCGGTATCAACGGCGAGATGGTGTTGAACGAAGGCAAGGAACGCGCCTATCTGTTCGAACACGTATGGCGTCAGGTAGTGAAGAAGTTCTACCGCGTGGACCTTCAAGGCGTGGACTGGAACAAGTACAAGACCGAGTATCAGCGCTTCCTTCCTTACGTGAACAACAATTGGGACTTCGCCGAACTGCTGAGCGAAATGCTCGGGGAACTGAACGCGTCACACACGGGATCGGGGAATTATGAAGAGATCCCGAACGCGGACAACACCGCTGTGCTCGGTCTGTTCTACGCCAATGAACCTGCGTTGAAGGGACTGCGCGTGACCGAGGTGATGGAGCGGAGCCCGGTGATACAGGAAGGCACCAAGATCAAGGCCGGTGTGGTGATCGAGAAGATCGATGGCCAGCAGATCGCCGATAACGAGGACGCTTGTCGGCTGCTGAACCGCAAGGCCGGCAAGCCCACCCTGCTTTCCATGGTGGACCCGAAGACAACGAGCCACTGGGATGAGACCGTGAAGCCGATCAACCGTGGTGAGGAGAACGAATTGCTCTACCACCGCTGGGTGGAACATTGCCGCCACATCGTGGATAGTCTGAGCGGCGGCCGCATCGGTTATGTGCACGTGCAGGGCATGGACGATCCGAGCTATCGCACGGTGTACGAGGAGGCTTTGGGCCGCTACTGGAACAAGGAAGCCTTGATCGTGGACACGCGCTTCAACGGGGGCGGCTGGCTGCACGACGACCTCGCGACCTTCCTCAGCGGCAAGACTTACATGCGCGAAGAACCGCGTGGTCAGAAGCTCGGTAACGAGCCGCAGTTCAAGTGGCAGAAGCCGAGCTGTGTTGTGATGAGCGAAGGCAACTACAGCGATGCGCACATGTTCCCTGTGACCTATCGCGCGCTGGGCATCGGCAAGCTGGTGGGCATGCCCGTGGCCGGCACCGGTACTGCCGTGTGGTGGGAGAGCCTGCAGAATGGCATGTATTTCGGCATACCGCAAGTGGGCATGATCGACAATAACGGCAAGTACCTGGAGAACCAGCAGTTGGACCCGGACGTGAAACAAACGTTGGAACCGGGTGTTGTGACCACAGGCCGCGACCAGCAGTTGGAAGCAGCCGTGAAACTGTTGTTGGGGAAATAACGGTCAGAGGTCTCCCGCCTCGGCGATCAATTCCGCCACGTCCTTCACCTGCACCTCGCCTTCCTTGTTGAAATGCTTGACGCCGTCGGTCAACATGGTATTGCAGAACGGGCAGCCAGCGGCGATGATGTCCGGTGATGCGGCCAGAGCCTCTTCGCTACGCTCAATGTTGACCTCTTTGTTGCCGGCCTCGGCTTCCTTGAACATCTGGGCGCCACCCGCACCGCAGCACAGGCCATTCTGTTTGCTACGCTTCAGCTCGATCAACGCAACATCCAGCTTCAGCAACACTTCGCGCGGGGCCTCGTATTCGCCGTTACCACGTCCCAGGTAGCACGGATCATGGAAGGTGATGCGCTTGCCCGCAAAGCTTCCGCCTTCCACCTTGATCCGTCCTTCCTTGATCAGGGCGTTGATGAACTGCGTATGGTGCATCACCTCGTAGCTGCCGCCCAATGCGGGATATTCATTCTTTAAGGTGTTGAAGCAGTGCGGGCAGGCCGTTACGATACGCTTCACGCCGTAGCCATTGAGAACGGTGACGTTGTTCAAGGCCTGCATCTGGAACAGGAACTCGTTGCCCGCGCGACGCGCAGGGTCACCACTGCAAGATTCCTCTTGCCCCAGCACAGCGAACTTGACCTTGGCTGCGTTCAGGATGCGTACAAAGGCCTTGGTGATCTTCCGCGCACGGTCGTCGAACGAACCGGCGCAGCCCACCCAGAAGAGGACCTCGGGAACTTCACCGCTCGCGGCGAATTCCGCCATGGTGGGAACGTGGATCGGATCGGTCATTTTCATTCATGTCTTGTCGACCCGATCGGTCGACGCTTCGGTTTATTGTTCAAACACCTGCACGGTCGCGCGTTTCTCAACCAGGTCCGTGAAATGGCCGAGGTAGCGAGTTGCACGCACCTCACGATCATCGATCCAATGGTAATTGCCCCCGCGGGGCTTGCCCATCAACATGCCGTGGTACTTGAACCCATGCTTCTTCAACCAGACCTCGGTCACCTCGCGATGGTCTTCTGTGCGACTGGTGAAAAAGGTGGTGTTGTGGCCTTCATCGAACCACTTATTCAGCTTCTCGAGCGCCTCGGGGAAGACCTCGGCATCCACCATGCGCCAGGGTTCCTCATTGGGGATGTCATCGCAGATCGTTCCGTCGATGTCGATGAGGAAGTTCTTGATGTGGGCGGGCAGCTTGGGGCTGATCTTCTTGCCGCCTTCGATGGTTTCGATGAGGGTGGGCTTCTTCATACGCAATTGTGTTGGGGCGGGAAATTTCCCGCCTGTACGAATATCAGGTGGGGTCAGCCCATTTCATGCGCTCACTCTGGGCGAAGGCCCAGGGCGCGCCATTGTTCTCCACATTGGTGCTCATGGTGGTGAGGGCGGCGGGCATCTTGCTCTCCTCCATCACAAGGTAACGCCGCATGTCCATGATGATGCCGACCGGGTCGATGTTCACGGGGCAGGCCTCGGTGCAGGCATTGCACGTGGTGCAAGCCCAAAGCTCCTCTTCACTGATCCGGCTTCCGAGCCCCTTCCCATCGTCCTCCCATTTTCCCTTCGCGTCGATCACCTTGCCCACTTCCTCGAGGCGATCTCGCGTGTCCATCATGATCTTGCGCGGGCTGAGCAGTTTGCCGGTAAGATTCGCCGGGCACACACTACTGCAACGGCCACACTCCGTGCACGTCATGGAATCCATGAGTTGTTTCCAGGACAGGTCGAAGACATCCTTCGCGCCGAAGCGCTCGGTCATCTCCACACCAGCGACCGTATGCGGTGCCACACTTGGTGGCGGCTGTGACGGATCGAGCATACTCTTCACCTCACCCGTAACGCGCTCCATGTTCTTCAACTCGGTCTTCGGGCGCAGGTTGCTGTACCACACGTTGGGGAAGGCCAAGAGGATGTGCAGGTGCTTACTCACAACTAGGTAATTCAGGAAGGCGAGGATCCCGATGATATGGAACCACCAACAAACGCGCTCGATGGCGATGAGGCTGGTGGAGCTCAGGGAAGCGAAGGAGGCGATGGTGGCGATGGTGGAACTGACCGGGAACGCACCAGCCTTGATGTAGTGCGCAAGGCCCATGCCCTGCAACGTGCTATCGGCCGCGTTCATCAGGAGGAAGGCCGTCATGAGCAGGATCTCGGTAACGAGGATAATGGTCGCATCGCTGCGCGGCCAACCCGTCATCTCCTTCATCCAGAAACGTTTCAGCCGAATGCCTTCGCGACGGATGAGGAAGATCACGCAGGCCACCAGCACGCCGAGCGCCAACCATTCGAAGCTGCCAATGAGGAAGTCGTAGACACTGCCCAGGAAACTGAGCACGCGATGGGTTCCGAAGATGCCGTCGACCAGGATCTCCAGCACTTCGATGTTGATGATCACGAAACCCGCGTACACGATGATGTGCAGAATGCCTGCCACCGGCCGTACCACCATCTTGCTCTGGCCCAGCGCCACCCGCATCATCACCGCCCACCGCTCGGGCCTGCGGTCATTGATCTGCACATTGCGACCCAGCAGGATATTGCGCCGCACGCGCATGAGGTTGCGCGTGAAGAGCGCGCTGGCCGAACCAAGCAGGATAAGGAAGACGATGCTGCTTATCACTTCTGTTGCTTCTGGTAGCTCTGTTGGATCCGTTCAATATCCGCGTCGCTCAACTTCGGCAGGCGGTCCTTCTTCCCAAAAACGCTGAAATAGCGGTTGGGGTTCGTGCGCAGGTCCTCCAACAGCAGATCCAGCTGGTGACTGGCTTGATTAAGGTTCACGTACAGGCTGTCATCCTTCATCAACTTGCCCATGGTGCCCTTGCCTTCCTCCAAGCCGGCCAACGTGGCCTTCAACTGGTCGCTTGTGGCGGTGACGTTGGCCAAGATCTTATCCAGACGTCCATCAGCGAGAGAAGCGCTGAGCGAGTCCATGTTGCTGAAGATGCGGCCGATCTCGTCGCTGTTGTTGGCCAGCGTTGCGCTCACCTTCTTCAGGTTGTCGAGGACTGCGTGAATGGTCATGGTCTCAGCGGCCAGCAGCGCATCGAGACGCTGGGTAGTGTTCTTCACGTTATCCAATGTTCCGCGCAAGCTGCTGAAGCTAGCATCGATGTCCTTGCGGGCGTCCACGTTCAGCACTTGTTGCAAGGCGGTAAGGATGCTGTCCACGTTGGCGAGCATGCCTTCGGCCTTCCGCTTCAACGGATCGATCTGCTGGTTCACGGTTTCGGTAAGGGACAGTTGTGCACCCCCGTTCAAGGTGTCCCCCTTCGTGGCCAGTTCCGTACTGTTGCCTTGGATTATCCGGATGGAGCGCGTGAAGAAGTCGCTGCTGAAGATCTCGGCTTTGGTGTCCTTGGGGAGCGTCAACCGCTTTTCATTGATCTGGAAGGCCACAGCGATGCGACCGCTGCCGTCGGGCAACATCTCGGTCCCGATCACCTGCCCCACTTTCATGCCGTTGTACAACACCGGACTGGCATCGTTGATCCCGCTCACATCGCCATACACGGCGTAATACAGGTTGCGTCCCTGGAGGACGTTGAGGCCTTTCAGGAAGTTGATCCCGAAATAGAGGAGCACAATGCCCCCGATCACCATGAGGGCTATGGAATATTCTCGCTTGATCTTCGGCACTGGCACAGCGTTCAGTCGGTTCGGGTCAAAGTAACGGCTTGCTGAAGATCGATGCGCTGCCCGTCCTTGAAGGCGACGATGAAACAGCCATCATATCCTTTTTCCCGACAGCGCTCTTGCACCTTACGGGCCGCGTCCAGCGAGGTCTCGTTCCCCACAGCGTATTTCCACAGGTCCTTGCCTTGCATTTCCTCCACCCCCTCCATACCGGCAAAATTCTTCACCTTCAGGTCGATACGCTTGCTACTGGTGATGATCTGGACCTTGAAACGCACGCCGCTGTCCTTCGCCTCCGGCTTTGGAACCTCCACCTTTGTACTGTCCACCTTGGCCTGGATCACGTCCATTTCCACATCGGTGCCTTCCATCTTCGCCTTATACTGCTTGAAAGCTCTGTAAATGCCTAGGGCGATAAGGTCCTGCCCTTTGGCACTTTGCAAGAAGTCCTCCTCATCCTTGTTCGTCAGGAAACCGAGCTCGATGAGGATCGCGGGCATAGCGGTGTAGCTGATCACGAGAAAACCTGCCTGCTTCACCCCTCGATCCGGACGGCCTACGCGCTTGCTTAGTTGCATCTGCACAAGTGAACTGAGGTCTTGACTGTGGTCCATGAACGCATTCTGTCGGAGGCTGAGCGCTATCATGCTTTCCGGGTCCTTCGGATCGAAACCGTCGTATTTCAGGCCTTTATCATCCTCCAAGAGAATGGATTCATTCTCCTTCATCGCCACGCGCATGTTCGCTTCGGTCTTGTGCAGCCCCATACTATAGGTCTCGCAGCCGTGCGGCGAAGGATCGTTGTTCGCGTTGCAGTGGATGCTGATGAAGACGTCGGCCTTGTTGCGGTTCGCGATCTCGCATCGCTCTTTCAGTTCCACGAACGTGTCGTTGTCGCGGGTGTAGATCACCTTCACATCCGGGAAGTTCTCGGCGATGTACTTGCCCACCAACTTGGTCACTGCAAGTGAGACCTGTTTCTCTGTGGTCTTGAAGCGGCCCGTGCCCAAGTTACCGGGGTCCTTGCCTCCGTGGCCCGCGTCCAAGCATACCACATCGATCCTGTTGGGGTCGGTAGCCACGCCGACATGACCGGGCGATTGTGGCAAGGTCTGTGACGGGAGTAGCAGCACCATCGCGCCGGCGACCACCCATCTCTGTACCTGTTGAATCATCTTGTTCCGGATGTCCCTGTTACGAAGCGCTACTTTCGGCCACCCGATGAGGACGCCGCCAAGGTCCGCCCCAGGGACGGGCGAAAATAGAGTTAGCACCACCAAGCGTATGTCGGTGGGCTCTGCGGTTTTCATCACGTTCCTGTTGACAGTGTTCATGGGTGGCGTTTGTTCGGCCCAAGGGCTGAAGGACGAAGTGCACTACAGCGCCCGGGACAGTATGCGGTACGACGTCCAACACCAAACCGTGTACCTCTTTGGTGCGGCCAAGGTGAGCTACCAGGGGATCGAGCTTTCGGCCGAACGCATCATGCTCGATATGGAGAACGAGGAGACCCGCGCCTATGGTGCCTTGGACAGCCTCGGCGTACCCGGGGGCCAGCCCGAATTCAAGCAGGACGGGCGCACCATCACGGCCGATAGCATCCGCTACAACTTCCGGACGAAAAAAGGCATCATCCGCGAGGTGCGCACCACAGAGGACCAGTTATACGCCATTGCGCACAAGAGCAAACGCCAAGAGAACGGGGAGGTACACAGCCGCGGCGGCATGCTCACCACGTGCGATCGGCCACACCCCCACTACCATTTCGCGGTCAGCAAAATGATGGTGATCCCGGGTGACAAGATCATTGCGGGCCCGGCTATCATGAAGGTGGGCAAGGTACCGGTGCCGCTAGGGATCCCGTTCGGCCTGTTCCCGAACCAACAGCGGCGTACCGCCGGTGTGCTCATCCCCACGTACGGCAACAGCCAGCAACTCGGCTACTTCTTCCTGAACGGCGGCTACTACTTGCCCCTCGGCGAACACTTCGACCTGCAGCTCACCGGCGACATATACAGCCGCGGCAGCTGGGGCCTGCGCAGTGTGATGCGCTACAAAACGCGCTACCGTTACACCGGTTCATTGGACATCAGCCACAGCACACTGCTCAATAGCCTGCCGGAATATCCGGACTTCACTCGGCAACGGAACTTCTTCGTTCGCTGGAACCACGCGGTGGATCCCAAAGCCAGCCTTACCGACCGGTTTACAGCGAGCGTAAACTTGGGCACCAGCCAGAACTTCACGAACAACTTCAACAGCAGCACTGGCGACTACCTCAGCAACACCTTTCAGAGCAACGTGCAGTGGAACCACTTGTGGAGCGGGAAGCCGTACAGCCTTTCGGTGGGCATGCGCCACAGCCAGAACACGATCAACCGCACCTTCGACATTACCGTGCCCACCGCCACGTTCAACGTACAGCGCGTGTTCCCGGCGGATTGGTTCCGGGGTGATGAGGCCGTTGTGGAACGCAACGCACTGGACAACATCGGCCTCTCCTGGAGCAGCTCCTTCGACAATCGTTTGAGCACCACAGAGGACCAGTTGTACACGGACAACCTGCCCACGCTAACCCGGCAGATGCGCAATGGTATCAGGCATACGGGCGCCATCAACACCTCCTTTAAAACGCGCTTCCTCAGCGTGAACCCTGAAGTGCGTTTCACCGATCGCATGTACTTCGACCAGCTTCGCAGAACGGCCAACTTCTACGCGGACACCACGATCACCACCTCGGATACCATCGCACGCTTAGCCGCGCCCTTCGAATGGAGCACCGGCCTTTCGCTCACCAGCAAATTTTATGGCACCTACACGTTCCGCAGCGGTAAGGTGAAAGCCATCCGCCATGTGCTGACACCCACCGCAGGCTTCAGCTACACACCCGGCAACGACACCCGGGAGTTCGGACCTTTCGGCACAAATGGTGCGGCCACGAGCTATTCGCCGTTCGATATCGGCATCTACGGCGCGCCTTCACCGAATGAGAGCGGCTTGGTGACGATGGGGCTGATCCAAAGCGTGGAGGCGAAGGTGCTCGACGGCAGGCCGGCCAACGCCACCGAGGACGGACCGCGGTACAAGAAGATGAAGCTGCTGGACTTCGTGGGCACCACGACCAGCTACGACCTGATGCGCGACAGCCTGCGTTGGAGCCCCATCAATGCGAGCGCGCGTACGCTGCTGTTCAACTTCCTTGATGTGAACCTGGTGAGTGTGTGGGATCCGTATGCGACTTCGGCCCAAGGCGTGCGCATCGATCGATCGCAGCGCTCATTGGATGGCCGGCTACTTCGCCTTACCAACCTCAACACGGCGCTCGGCTTCCAGCTGAAAAGCCGCAAGTATGGCCAGAGTACGACCACCGGACCGAAGGACGATCAGGTCGTGGGCGAAGCCGATCCGGACAAGGGCGCGCACATCAACTTCAGCATGCCGTGGCAGATGCGCGTGAACTACAGCTTCGACCTTTCACGTGCTTGGCAGGCCACCGAGTTCAGCGATCAACAGCGCCAGAGCGTGCTGGTGAACGGCGATGTAACGCTCTTCAAATACTGGAAACTCGGTGCCAGCAGCGGCTACGATCTGGAGGCGCAGGAATGGACGCCCACCTCCTTGAACCTGTATTGGGATCTGCACTGCTGGGAGTTCAACCTGAACGTGATCCCGCTGGGCGATCGCAAGAGCTTCATGTTCCGGATAAATGTGAAGGCGAGCATACTGCGGGATCTGAAGTACGAGCAACGCAGGCCGTACGGCGGTGGCGAGGATCTGTTGTATTAGGGAGTTGTTCGTTGTCAGTTGTCAGTTGTCAGGCTTCCG
>JBKJNF010000013.1:0-2653 GCA_046596155.1 Flavobacteriales bacterium
AAGGAGAACACGGAGCGGCCCGGCCTTGGACATATGCTGAAGCACTCGTTCACCAACGCCAGTGTTTTCATCCTCATAGGTAGCCTGATCATCGGCTTGGTGGCCGACACCAAACAGGCGGAAGGGATCCGGCCGTTCACCACGGATATCTTCAAGGGTTTCCTCGCGATATTTCTCTTGGAGATGGGCATGGTTACGGCATCGCGTTTCAAGGCCTTCCGCACCTATGGTGGTTTCGCAAGCACCATGGCCATTGTATTCCCGCTGGCGAACGGTTCCTTAGTGGCTTGGGCCAGCGGTCTGGTCACCACCAACCCCGGCGACCGCTTCATGTTCGCGATCCTCGCGGCCAGCGCCAGCTATATCGCCGTGCCTGCAGCCATGCGCATCGCCGCGCCCAAGGCCGATCCGGGGCTGTACATCCCCATGGCGCTGGGTGTCACGTTCCCGTTCAACATCACGGTCGGTATGCCCTTGTTCTATGGGATCATCGTTGCATCGGCTTGACAGATCATGAACCTGCGCCTTGGAAAAAGCGATCACCGCAACACGTGGATCAACTGCACATCATCGGCTCAGGAACATACTCCTGACCATGTCGGCCTGCGCCCCTCAAGGCGCTACGGTGCTCATCAGGTTCTGACAAGTCATTCCCTACGAGTGCAAGGAGAGACGAACGCAAACTAGATCCCCCCTATCCCGATGCGCGCGCATATTCTTCTGGCCTTTTTGCTCAAGGCCTCCCTGACCGGCACATCCGCATACGCCCAATCACACCGGGCCACCGACCCCAACGTCAACCTCTGGGTTTCGCATTGGGGCGATCACCGTGTGAGCGAGCACTGGAGCTTCCACACCGAGGCGCATTGGCGCCGTGCAGAATTGGGGAGCAACTGGCAGCAGCTCCTACTTCGCCCGGCGGTGAACTACCACATGAACGATCAGGTGATCTTCACCCTCGGATACAGCTACTACCGGAACTATCCGTACGGCGCGTATCCGATCACATTCCCCAACTGGGAGCACCACGCCTACCAACAGGTTCAATTGAACCAGCCCATCGGGCGGTTGCGGATCGCCCATCGCTTCCGTATGGAAGAACGCTTCATCGCTAGGATGAAAGCGGCAGCGGATGGCCGCGCCGAAGGGGAATTCGATACGTACTTCTACCAGAGCCGCTTCCGGTATCGCGTCTGGCTATCGCTGCCTTTGGGCAAGCACCAGAAAGTGGAGCCAGGTGTTCTCACCGCGAACTTCTTCGATGAACTGTTCTTGAACTTCGGTGATCCACAGCGGTTGGACCTCATGAACCAGAACCGCATATCGGCCCTGCTCGGTTATCAAGTGAACAAGCCGTTGAACGTGATGCTGGGCTACATGCTACAGAACCTGCAACGCCCGGGCGCGGCAAATGGCGCCGACCTGATGGAGGTGAACTCCACACTGCATTTGGTGCTGGTATACAACCTGGACCTGCGGAAGAAGGAGGCGCCACCTGGGTCCTGATCGATCACATCATCCGCCATTCCATCGTTCCGCCAGCGCGGAAGGGGATCAGCGTATCACCGTGGAACGCAAAGGGATCCGGGGCTCCTTAAGGCGCTTTAGGCCGGGGCTGGCCATTCCATCGGAGATCCAGCAATGCGGGTCAAGTAGAAAAGTTTTCATCCGGACCGAACCAAAGGGCAAAACCCCTAACAAACAACCCATGACGACCGGACAACTCTCCTGGAAATCCCTCTCTCGCTGGGCTCGGCGGCTGGGGGGTGCCGCAGCCGCTGTACTGCTGCTGTTAGCGCCGACATACTCCCAAACCTATTGCGCAAGTGATGGAGGGAGCGGCAATACGTTCAACATAGATCGCGTGCAGTTCGCTGGCATCGATAACACGAGCGGCGACAACAATGGTTACGGTGACTTCACCGGACTTAGCGCAACGGTGCAGCCGGGCGACAGCTACGGCATCACCGTGGACCTGAACGGGCCCTTCTTCCTTCGCTACCGTTGGCGCGCTTGGTTCGACTGGAACCAGGACGGCAGCTTTACGGCCAATGAGCTCATGTTCCAGCAGACCGGCTTCGGCCAGGAGAACGGAACGATAGCCGTTCCAGCGAATGCGTTGCCGGGTGCAACGCGCATGCGGGTGAACATGAGCGCATTCGCATACCGCGGTGCCTGTGACAATTGGGCGGTGGGTGAGGTGGAGGACTATACGGTCTTGGTCTCACCTGCACGTACAGCCAACGCAGGCAGCCTGTCCCCGATCAAACCCGAGGTGTGTCTCTTCCAAGCCAGCGCCGGTTTGGGTGCCAATGTTGAGGTACCTCCCGTGGTTCCCAATGGATACGAGGTACTCTACGTACTTACTTCCGGACCTGGATTGGTGATCGAAGCAGTTTCGGCTTCCCCTGAGTTCGCGGTAACGACCGGCGGGCAATACACGATCCACACGTTGGTCTATTCGCCTTCCACACTCGACCTGAGCATTGTGGTCTTTGGACAGACCACCGGCTTCGACGTGAACGGTCTGCTGGTGCAGGGCGGTGGTGCGATCTGTGCTTCCCTCGATGTGGCTGGTGCGGCCTTCAACGTGTCCGATCCCAACGCCGGTACGTTGTCCGGTGGTGGCGATGTGTGCAACACCACGGGTGAA
>JBKJNF010000091.1:0-5793 GCA_046596155.1 Flavobacteriales bacterium
ATGGTGGCCTGCATGATCAATGGGGCCAGGAACATCGCCAATCGCATCGCATGCATCACCTGCCACGAGCGGATCAGCTGCCAGACCACAAAGGGGAGGAGGGCCATCAGCAGATACAGCGTCTGTGGCTTCACCAGCGTGAGCAGTACCACCAGTCCGGCGAGGTTGATCGGATGAACACCTTTCCCAAGTTCACGTCGGTGGTTGACGGAATACCAGCAGAGCAGTGTGCCGATGAAGATCGCGAGTGTCTCGGTGAGCATGAACACGGTGGTTGCAGCCAGCGAAAGGCTCAGGCCCATCAACAATGCACAACCGAATGCCAGCCAGCGCCGATCAAGGAGTAAGGAGAGCGTGGCGAACAGGAGATTGATGGACGAAGCCCACATCAGGACCTGTAACGCCCAAAGTGCTTCATAACCGCCGATCACCTTGCACGCAGCGATGAGCGCGGGATAGAGCACAGGTCGGATGCCGAGCCATTCATTCATCGGGCCACCACTGATCCAGTCAGCGACGGCCTCATATGATAGGGCATCACCGGGCACGAGCATCTGCGCATGATCACCATGCACACCGAGAACGATGCAGAACGCACCATAGAATACGGCGAGAATGATGTTCAACAGCAGGACATCACGCCAGCGCAAGTGATCCACGCGCTAGAGATCCTATTTGCTCGTCTCCAGCAACTGCTTGATGCCGCCTAACGAACTGAGCACGCCCGTGGCCTCGAAGGGGATGTACACCACCTTGTTGTCCTTGCCGCTGGTCATGGATTCCAGGGTCTCCAGGTACTTCATGGCAATGAGGTATTTGGCCGGATCGGCGTTGGTGCCTTTGATGGCCTCGGACACCATGCGTATCGCGGCGGCCTCACCCTCGGCACGACGGATACGGGCCTGTGCGTCACCTTCGGCCTCGAGGATCTGCGCCTGCTTCTGGCCTTCGGCCTCGTTGATCTGCTTCTGCTGCACGCCTTCGGCCTGCAGGATGGCTGCACGCTTGCTGCCTTCGGCGTCGATGATCTGCGCCCGCTTGTCACGCTCGGCACGCATCTGCTTCTCCATCGCCTCGCGGATATCGCGCGGGGGATTGATGTCCTGCAGCTCCACGCGGTTCACCTTCACGCCCCACTTGTGGCTCGCCTCATCCAAGATGGTGCGCAGCTTGCCGTTGATCGTGTCGCGGCTTGTGAGGCACTCGTCCAGGTCCAATTCGCCGATCACGTTACGCAAGGTGGTCTGTGTAAGCTTCTCGATGGCCATCGGCAGGTTCTCGATCTCGTACATGGCTTTCACCGGGTCCATGATCTGGAAGTAGAGCAGGGCGTTGATCTCCGTCATCACGTTGTCCTTGGTGATCACGTTCTGCTTCGGGAAGTCGAACACGGTCTCGCGCAGGTCGAGGCGTTCCTTCTTGATGAACTGGACGTATTTGTTTCCGTCGGGCAGGTCCCGGGTGAGGCGGGAGATGATCTCGCGGGGTTTGTCGAAGACCGGGATGATGATGTTGAAGCCGGCCATCAGCGTGGTCCGGTACTTACCGAAGCGCTCGATCACCATGGCCTCGCTCTGCTGGATGATGCGGACGCCTTTGGCGATGAGAAAGATAACGAACAGGGCGAACAGCCCGAGGATGATGGTACCTGCGCTCATGATCAATGGTGGTCGTAAGGTTTAACAATAAGGGTGTTGCTTTCCACGCGGACCACCTCGATGAGGTCGCCTACATGCAGGGGATGTTCGCTGATGCATTCGGCTCGCCAGTCATCGCCACCGGCGCTCACACGGCCTAGGCGCAGACCGGGATCGAAGTCCTGGGTAACGCGTCCTTTCTGGCCGACCAGCGCATCCATGTTCGTCTTCACCTCGCCATCCTTCCAGAACTGCTTCATCAGCACGGGTCTCACGGTGAAGAAGGACACCAACGCAAGCACGCTGAAGGCGAGCAGCTGGATCGCGGAACTGGCCCCAAGGCCGGCCGCAAGGCTACCTCCGAGGCATCCGATGCCTAGGCACAGCAGGAAAAAGCCGGGTACGAACATCTCGGCGATCATCAGCACCAAGGCCGCGCCGGCCCACCAATGCCACTGGAAAAAGTCCATCGGGAAACTCATTTGTCCGGTGAAACTATGCGGATCGGGCGATCCCGTTGCATGGAACGTGTTGAGTGGCGGAAGCGCCGGGAGGAACGGAGGTTGGTCGTCGTGATGGAGTTCGTGGGTTCCGTGCAACGCGCTTGGCCTATTTTCGGCGACCATGCGCGAGAAGATCCTAGGCATGCTGCGTTCCCGCGATGGGCGCGACAGCCTGCTGACCTATGCTGCTGAAGGGCTTTCCATGCTAGGCATGGTGCTGGCCTACAGGCTGGCTGCGCAAGAGGGCCGGCATGAGTTGGATCTTTACGTGGTGGTGCGACGGACCGTATCCTTCATTTTTCCGTTGTTGCTCTTGGGTGCCGTCGTAGGAATTACACGCTTTGTGGCCATGAAAAGCCGGCCTGAGGAGCGGCGACGCTACCTGATGGCCAGTGTTCTATGGGTTGCTCCCATGGCGTTGCTGATCTTCTTTATCGGCCTTTTTTTTCCAGCTCCTATCTCCTGGTTGGTCTTCGGTAGCGGAGAGCAGGAAGGACTGATCCCTCCGCTTGGGCTTATGATCGCGGGCATAGCGTTGTACGGACTGGGGTATTCCTTTCTCCGAGGCCAGCGCCAGTTGGTGGCCGCGAACAGCATCCAAGTGCTGGCACTGGCGGCGGTTCCGTGTTTCGCCTTTCTGCTTTTCAGCGACCTAGTGTCCGTTTGTTGGTTCACGGGTGTTGCTTGGCTGGTCATCGCACTCTTCGCCATTTTGCCTGGCCTTGTTGGACCACCTACAGGCAGTTGTGCCAAGGAGCGCGGAGAATTATTGCGATACGGACTGCCGCGCGTGCCCGGCGACATGGCCCTGGGCGCGTTGCTCACACTTCCTGTATATGTTGTGGCCCGCACCCACGGACTATCCGCAAGTGGCGAGATCGGCTTCGGAGCCACGCTGCTGAATCTTGCCGCGGCCTTGTTCTCACCCTTGGCCTTGATCCTGCTGCCCGCGTCCGCATCGCAATTGGCCTCCGGTGATCACGCGGGGCTTTCGGCCCGCATTGGCAAGCTAACGTGGATGGCGCTTGCGGCCTGCACCTTCATTACCATCGTCTTCGAGCTCGCGGCCGATCCCATCCTGCACATCTATCTCGGTGAGAACTATACGGACTATGTGGCCATGAGCCGGGTGATCTTCCTGGGCGCACTGCCCTTCGGATTCTTCATTGGCCTGCGCAGTGTGCTGGACGCCTATTACCATACCCCACGCAATGGTATCAACCTGATCACGTCGTTGACCATCCTGCTGTTGGGCAGCGCCGTGCACTTCGTCGTACCCACGCCGGTGATCTATGTAGCCGCGGTCCTGGTCCTATCACTGACCTATCTCGGCTGGGCTACTTGGCGCGATATCCGGTTCGTGCGCAGCGAATTGGAACGTCTCACAAATCGCCCATCGCACGCGCTGAACATTCTGGTGGTCATTCCAGCACCCGAGGGGAGCGGGGCATACCCGTTCGCCTACCGACAGGCCAACGCACTGGCTCGCGAGCATGGGGCCACGGTCACGTTCTTCCACCTCAACAGCCGAACATCGCTCTTTATCCTCTTCAAGGCCAGGCAGAGTTTCAAGGCGCTGCTCAAACAAGCCAGACCCGATGTGGTGTTGGTCTATTATGGATCGGTTTCTGCCTTGTTCACTGTGCTCAGCAGCGCTGTTCCTGTGGTGGTGGCCTACCAAGGCAGTGACCTCAACCACACACCGAGCGATGGTTATTGGCGTGACCTGTTCGGGCGGATCTTTTCCCAGCTGGCCGCCTTTTTCGCAGGAGGCATCGTGTGCGTGAGCGAAGGGCTGCGCGACCAGCTTTGGTGGCGATCCGGTGAAGCGCAAGTATTTCCGTTGGGCGTGGAATCTGGGATGTTCCCCCCTCGCGACAAGGCTAACAGCCGTCGGGATCTGGGATGGCGCGAGGATGAGCAGGTGATCCTGTTCAATGCGAACAACCCTGCGGTGAAGCGATCGGACATTGCGGAGGAGACCATGGCGCTGCTCAAGCGGAGCTATCCACAGGCACGCCTCGAAGTGCTTCGTGGGGATGTTCACTATGATCGCATGCCTCTGTATTTGGCCGCTGCGGATGCACTGCTCCTTTGTAGCGATTCCGAAGGAAGTCCCAGTATGGTGAAGGAAGCCATGGTAAGCGGCCTGCCCGTGGTGTGCAACAATGTGGGCGATACCGCCGCAAGGTTGAAGGATGTTGCACCCGGTGCCGTGGTCCAGCAGAACGCCGCGTCCCTTGCCGAGGCACTCGAAAAGGTCCTCCAGCATGGTGGAAGGAGCAACGGACGTGAACTGGCAGTACGCAACGGATGTGACGCTCAAGTGATCGATACCGAATTCATGAAGTACCTCCGGGCGATGACCATCCACGCATGATCCATCTGATCGCCTATTTCCTGCTAGCGACCATTACGCTGGCCTGGTATGTGTTGACCAGGAGCATCTGGAGGCGAACGGGCGACGTTTCCGTGCCCATCGGCTCCGCGATCATTTACCTCTGGACGCTGTTGGGGGCATGGGCCTTCATTGGTGATGATGCTTCGGGCTTCGAGGGCTACCGCATCGGCCTGAACTACTATTACCTCATGCAGCGCATGTTCCCTTTTGCGGTGGACCATTGGTATGTGCAAAGCCTTGCGTACTACGGGATGTTCGCATTGGTGATGCTTGGCGCCATGCGCCTGATGCTGCCTTTCTCCAGCGATAGGTCCGGGCGCTGCCCTGTGGTTAGCCGAGAGGCGATGATCGCCGCAGGCCTTGGTGCCCTGGCTCTTTCGATCTATTTCGCACTGCCCATCATACGGCAGGCCATTTTAGAGCACCGGTCCGTTTATGTGGTCCTGCACGAATGGAGCGGTTGGCGGAGAAGCGCGATCGCCCTGTGCACTGAGCTATCCGCACTGGCCTTTGTGTGGGGCAGTGCCATCCACCTCGCACGAAACGGGAAGCGGTCACCTTTACAGGAGAAAGCACGTTTCCTGCCGGCCTGGTCCTACGCCATTGGGCTTCTCCTGCTGTGCATTTTCCTCACGGCCATTGGCGACCGCCACACGCTTTTTCAGGCGCTGGTATTGTCCGTTATTCATCTGTTCGCAGTGCAGGGCAGGTCGGCCTGGCGGAACGTGGGCATCCTGGGCTCGGTCTGCACGCTGGCACTGCTGGCCGGAGGCAACCTGCGAGGGCTGGCATGGACCGAGGAAGGGCTGGCCAAGGCGCCGAATGATGATGAGGTCTTTACGATCACCACGATCCAGCACGTGCCCCGGCATGTGACAGGCTTGGTACAGAGGGTGGGCGAGAAGGTCTTCAGCAACGAGTTCTTCTGTGCCCACTTCAGCATGTATGGAGTACTTCTGCGGCATGTGCCTCCGGCACCGGGCATCAGCTTCAGCTATCTCGCTTCCTCCATGAAGCCGGCCGGCGAACGATCGCCAACAGCATATGAGCATTACGCTGCGCAGGCCGGCCTGGTCGAAGGCCAAGGATATACGATCCACCACGCTACCGCCTGGTACTTGAACTTCGGTACCGTCGGTGTCCTCTTGGGAGGCCTTTTCCTGGGCGGTCTGTGGGTCATCATGTTCCAACTGAAGGCCATGGTGCCCGATGGGCTTGTGGGCTACGCACAGTTGCTGCCCTGGTGTTTTGC
>JBKJNF010000135.1:0-8954 GCA_046596155.1 Flavobacteriales bacterium
CCTCGCTCGTGTCGCCGATGGCAATACCCAAGAGCATCACCAGTCCGTGGCGTATACGTGCATGCTCGCTGTCCCCAATGGTCACACGAGCGAGGACCTGGAATGGCTCTGTGGAAAGGTGGCGCGCATGCGCCTTTTCCCGGATGAAGCCGGAGTGATGAACCTCGATATCAATGAAGCGGGTGGCGAACTGTTACTGATCAGCCAGTTCACACTGCTGGCAGAAACAGCGAAGGGCAACCGCCCCAGCTACATCCGCGCGGCGCGACCGGAAGAGGCCATGCCACTCTACTTGCGGGCGAAGCAGCTGCTCGTTGAACTTCTGCACGGCCGTGTGCACACGGGCGAGTTCGGTGCGGACATGCAGGTGTCGCTCATCAACGATGGCCCTGTGACGATCGTGATCGACAGTAAGGTGCGTGATAGCTCCGTGACACAGTAAACATCCTTAGTCTTGTAGCATGCTCCGTCCCTTCTTGGCACTCGCGGTCCTCCTGCTTTTTCCGCTGGCCGGCAGCGCCTGGGGTCCTACAGGTCACCGCGCCGTAGGACAAGTGGCGGAGCAACACCTCACGAAAAAGGCCCGCAAGGCCGTCATGCACATCCTGGGATCGGAAAGTCTCGCCATGGCCAGCACCTGGATGGACGACATCCGCAGCGATACCGCCTACGACCACACGCACGACTGGCATTGGGTAACGGTACCCGATAGCAGTACCTACGCGCAAAGCGCGAAGAACCCCGATGGTGATGTGGTGGAGGCGATCGACCGGATGAAGGCCATCCTGCGCAACGACACGGCTTCCGCAGAACGCAAGCGGTCCGCGCTCAGGATGCTTATTCACCTAGTGGGTGACATCCACCAACCACTGCACGTAGGCCGTGGTGATGACAAGGGCGGCAACGACTTCCAGGTGCGCTGGTTCAAGGCGGGGAGCAACCTGCATCGCGTATGGGACAGCGGCATGATCGACGAGCGCAAGCTGAGCTACACGGAACTGGCCGGCAGCATCGATCATGCGCAGAAAGCGGAGATCCGCGCATGGCAGCAAAGCACCACTGTTGTCTGGACCGAAGAGGCGCTACTGCTTCGCCCGCAGGTCTACGGCGTGGAGAAAGGAGCGGAGATCGGCTATGAATACATGTACGCGAACTGGCCCACGGTGGAACGGCAATTATTGAAGGCGGGCATCCGCCTGGCAGGCGTGTTGAACGACCTCTTCCTTTGAGCGCAAATAACCCTACCGATATCGTGGAAGATCACACTCCCATCACTGCCCTGCAAACGCAAGTGGAAGGTTGGATCAACACCACTGGCGTGCGCTACTTCAACGAGCTCACGAACATGGCCATGCTCACAGAGGAAGTGGGTGAAGTGGCGCGCATCATGGCACGCCGATATGGCGAACAAAGCGAGAAGGAGAGCGACAAAGCGAAGGAGCTAGGCGAGGAACTGGCCGATGTGATGTTTGTGTTGCTGTGCCTGGCGAACCAGACAGGGACCGATCTGCAGAGCGCATGGGAGAAGCGGATGAGGGACAAGGCCGAGCGCGACAAGGACCGGCACATAGGGAATCCGAAACTGCGATAACCGAGGACTCGCCCCCTATTTCACCGCCTCCATGTAGATGCTCTCCGGCCTGCGCTCTTCCTGATCGCGCAGCAGACGGGGGTCGCGCCCTTCGCGGAAGTTCACCCGCTTAATGTCCTTAAAGCCCGCCTCACGCAGGTGCATCGCGAGCGTCTCAAAGTCGATGAGCGTTTGGTGGGTCACGTGGTGGTAGATCCAGTCGAGCGCCTGCATTCCCGTGGCGTGCCCGCGCTCGTGCATGAAGGGCGTGGGGCTCCTGCTTGCGCGCCAATTCACGTAAGCGTCCACGTACAGCTCACTGTCGCAGAAGCTGATGCGCAGCGTTCCGCCCGGTTTCAGCACGCGGAGCATCTCCTGCAGGTTCGGCACGAACCATTCCCGCGCCAGTCCGTCGATGCAATGCTCGCAGTAGATGCCGCTGAAACGGTCCGGTGGAAATGGGTAGGGCTTGCGGAGGTCCCAGCACACATCCACACCAGGGCACCAGTGCCAGTCAAGGTTCACGAAACCATCCACCGGATAAAGACCACAACCCACGTTCAGCAAGGAGGACTCCGCCACACGTCCGCTGAAGAACACGGGCTTGTTGCGGATGATACGCGACACAATGCGTTGCACCTTAGCATAGGACCAAATGGAACGCGAAGAAGAGATGTCGTTGACAGCCATGCGCTGGTGCCGAAGATAATGGTGACCAGGAAGCGGATCAGAGGCCACGAAGCATGAGGTCCGTCACAATGACCGTTGCCCCCACCCGCTCCTGCACATAGCGACCCGCCGCTTCACTCGCCTTTCGCAAAGCTGCTGGATCTTCCAAAAGTCGATCGAGCACCGCACGCAGTTCAACCGCGTTCGTCACCACAAAGCCACCACCTGCATCGATCAAGCCCTGCGCCTCAGCGAACTTCGTGTGCCTTGGTCCAAAGATCACGGGCTTCCCCCAGGCCGCTGCTTCCAAAAGACTGTGGATGCCGTCGCCGAAGCCTCCGCCGACGTAGGCAATGTCCCCGTACCGGTAGAGCCGGGCCAAGAGTCCCATGCGGTCCACCAGCACGGTGCGTATCCCTGGCGGAAGACCGTTCCCGGTGGCCACGGCGCGTTCAAGTTCGCTCCATAGGACCAGCGGTCTGGGAAAGGTGGCGTCCACTAAGGCGAGTTGCCCGGCAAGCAGTTCGTGCGGTGCGATGAGGATGCGCGGCTTCGTTTGAAGATGGGCGAGGGCCTTCAGCAACAAAGCCTCATCCGCAGGCCAGGTGCTTCCGCAGACCAGCACGCGACCAGTTTCCGCAGCAACAAAGTCGCGCACTGGTGCAAGGTCCTCACCCGCCTTCAAGATAGCCGCCACTCGGTCAAAGCGCGTGTCGCCGCTCACGCTCACCTGCTTCACGCCGATGGCCATGAGCATATCCCGGGAACGCTCATCCTGCGTGAAGATGTGCGTGAAGCACCCCAGCATGCTGCGCCAGGTGCTTCCGTACCACTTGAAAAAGGGCTGGTCCGCACGAAAGATCGCGCTTACGAGGAAGAGTGGCACTTGGCTTTGCTTCAGCGCCTGCAGATAGTGGTACCAGAACTCGTACTTCACGAAAATGGCTGCCCGCGGCGCGATCAGTTCCGTCAGTCGTTCCGCGTTGGCTTCGGTATCCGTGGGCAGGTGATCCACATGCGTGGCCCCGGCGTAATCCTTGCGCGCCTCGTAGCCACTGGGGCTGAAAAAGGTGATGAGCACGGGCAGATCAGGTCGTTGGGCCTTGATCGCTTCGAGCACCGGCCGCCCCTGTTCGAATTCACCCACGCTAGCGCAGTGCATCCACAGTGCACCTTGTAGTGCATCCCTCTTGGCCGACAGCCGCTCCCATACACCCGTACGCCCCTCCACCCAGGCCTGGGCCTTGGGGTTCCAGTGTGCGGCCAGCCGGATGCCCGCATGGTAGAGCCCGATCGCGGCGGAATAGAGCGCGAGCATACGGATCAGTAAAAGCGGTCGTCGCGGGCCTTGTAGATGGGCAATGTCCAGCCGAAGCGCAGGCCATTAAGGCCATCAACGCGCTGGGCATCATCCGTGCGGCCCGTGTCGAAGTTGTAGGGTCGCAGGTTGTGCGTGAAGCCCAAGTTCAGTTCGAAGCCGACCATGAAGTTCACCAGGCGCCGGTTACCGAAATGCTGGTAGCCCATAAAGAACATCGCTGCGGGCCCCGCCGTCAGCCGGTCGTAGCCCTTCAGGTAGTCCCCTTCGAGCGCAGGTACCACATTGTTCTGCGTTTCGATACGCACCTTGTGTCGCATATAGCCCCCGCCCAGCTTCAGAAGCAACCCGCTGTTGGGGTTGGGGCCGGCCACCGGGATGATCTTCCCGGCCGTGAGCATAACGGTATACCCGCGTTCGTACAGCAGCACGGTGGCGGGCTGTCCGTCCTGGTCCACAATGTCACCGTTGTCGGCGATCAGTTGGTTCAGCATGGCATTATCGTTCACCCTGTTCCCCATGATGAAGGAACCCTCGGCGCCCAGGTAATAGTTGCTGCGGAACTTCATGCCGGCACTGAGGCCGATGTTGCTATTGGGGCCGAATCGGATCCCCATATCGCCCTGCGGAAGTTGATAGGCGTAGCTCACCGTTACAGGCACGATCACGATGGACGTATCCCGGATGCCGTATTGCGCGTACAAGTGGGTCTGCGCCAACGCTACAAGTAGCAGGAGGAGGAATGAAGAACGCATGGGAGGGCGAAAATAGGCAGGTCCGCGGCTGGGAAAGCCTTCTGGATCCGCGACCGGTTGCAGCATACAGTGTATACTCAGCTCGAATTAAGGCCACTGCCGAAGGATATCTTCGCGCCCGCTCCTCCGGAACTTAGGACCAGGCCTGAAGCCCATGGAAACTGCCGCTGCGATGAAACCCATTCAAATGGTCGACCTGGTCGGCCAGTACCAGAAGATCAAACCGGAGGTGGATGCTGCGCTCCAACGCGTCATCGATACCGCCGCTTTCATCAACGGTCCGGAGGTAAAGGAGTTCGAGAAGGAACTGGCCACCTACCTCGGGGTCGGTCACGTGATCGGATGCGCCAATGGCACCGACGCGCTGCAGATCGCCATGATGGCGCTTGACCTCAAACCGGGCGACGAGATCATCACCTGCTCCTTCACCTTCGTGGCCACGGTGGAAGTGGTGGCGCTGCTGGGCATCACACCCGTCTTTGCCGACGTGCTGCCCGGCACCTACAACATCGACCCCGAGGACATCAAGCGTAAGATCACATCACGGACCAAGGTCATCGTACCGGTGCACCTCTTCGGCCAGAGCGCCGACATGGACGCCATCATGGCCATTGCAAAGGAGCACGATCTGTTCGTGATCGAGGACAACTGCCAGGCCGTGGGCAGCGACCACACCAGCCCCAACGGCTCCAAGCGCAAGTCGGGCACGCTGGGGCACATTGGCACCACCAGCTTTTTCCCCAGCAAGAACCTCGGTTGCTATGGTGATGGCGGGGCTCTCTTCACCAACGATGATGAATTGGCAAAGAAGCTGCGACGCGTGTGCAACCATGGCAGCGAGGTTCGCTATTACCATGAAGTAGTGGGCGTGAACAGCCGCCTGGACGCCATGCAGGCCGCTGTGCTCCGTGTGAAGCTGCGCCACCTGGACGAATACGACTCGGCCCGCAACGCAGCCGCTGCCTATTACGACAAGGCGCTTGCTGGGATGACGTACATCATCACGCCGCAGCGCAGCCCCTATAGCACGCATGTGTTCCACCAGTACACCTTGCGTGTGACGGGCGGGCACCGGGACGGTCTGAAGAAGCACCTCGAAGCGAATGGTGTACCCTGCATGATCTACTACCCCGTTCCTTGCCACCTACAGAACGCCTACCGCAGCGAACGCTTCCCGGCCGGCTCGCTGCCCGTCACCGAGCAGCTCACCTACGAAGTGCTGAGCCTCCCCATGAGCACTGAACTCGACAACGAACAACTCGCTCACATCACCGCCACGGTGAAGAGCTACTTCAACCAGTAACCATGTAAGGGCGGGAAATTTCCCGCCCCGACCGACCATCATGAACATCGCAGTAGTAGGAACAGGATACGTAGGGCTGGTAACAGGCACCTGCTTTGCCGAAACAGGCAATCACGTGGTATGTGTGGACATCAACGCCGAAAAGGTGAGGATGATGAAGGAGGGCAAAGTGCCCATCTATGAGCCGCACCTCGATGTGATCTTCGAGCGGAACATCCGACAAGGCCGCCTGGAGTTCACCACCGACCTGGCCATGGCATTGGAGAAGGCGCAGATCGTCTTCCTAGCCCTTCCAACGCCTCCTGGCGAGGACGGCAGCGCGGACCTCAGCTACGTGCTGAACGCGGCGGCCGACATCGGCAAGCTGATGAAGGACTACAAGGTGCTGGTGGACAAGAGCACCGTGCCCGTGGGCACGGCGGAAAAAGTGACCGATGCTGTGAAGAAGTTCGCCAAGGTGGACTTTGACGTGGTAAGCAACCCCGAATTTCTGCGCGAAGGCTTCGCTGTGGACGACTTCCTGAAACCCGATCGTGTGGTGGTGGGCACCAGCAGCGAACGTGCGCGCAAGCTCATGGAGGAGCTGTACAAACCATTCGTGCGCCAGGGCAACCCGATCATCTTCATGGATGAGCGCAGTGCCGAGCTCACGAAATACGCGGCCAACGCCTTCCTTGCGGCCAAGATCACGTTCATGAACGAGATCGCGAACTTCTGCGAGGCCGTGGGCGCCGACGTGGACAAGGTGCGCATCGGCATGGGCAGCGACACGCGCATTGGCAAGCGCTTCCTATTCCCTGGTATCGGGTATGGCGGATCCTGCTTCCCGAAGGACGTGCAGGCCCTTGCCAAGAGCGGCAAGGAGGCTGGCTACGATTTCCAGATAATCGAAAGCGTTATGAAGGTGAATGAGGAGCAGAAGACCGCGCTGATGCCCAAGATCAAGAAGCACTACGGCGGCAGCCTAAAGGGGAAACACTTCGCCATGTGGGGCCTGGCCTTCAAGCCCGATACGGATGACATCCGCGAAGCACCGGCCTTGTACATGATCGACGCGTTGCGGGCAGAAGGCGCCACCGTGGCCGCCTTCGACCCAGAAGGCATGAAGAACGTGCAAAAGATGAAGGGCGACATCATTCGCTACGCAAGCGATGAATACGACTCCCTGAAGGACGCGGACGCACTGATCATCTGCACCGAATGGGCCGAATTCCGCACACCTGACCTGGAACGCGTGAAAAGCATGTTGAAGAAACCTGTGATCTTCGATGGTCGCAATCTCTACGAGCTGGATTCCATGAAGGAAAAAGGATTCACCTACGTGAGCATCGGCCGAAACGTCGTCAACGCTTGAGCAACATGGCAAAGAAGAAGACGCAAGGTGCACTGAAAGTGAAGGAGGCCATGAAGACGAAAAAGGCCGCACCAAAAGCCAAGGAACGCGTGCTGATCACCGGCGCTGCAGGCTTCCTAGGAAGCCACCTCTGCGACCGTTTCATCAAGGAAGGCTACCATGTGATCGGCATGGACAACCTGATCACCGGCAGACTGAAGAACATCGAGCACCTCTTCAAGCTCGCTGACTTCGAATTCTACAACCATGACGTCAGCACCTTCGTGCACGTGCCGGGTGAACTGAAATACATTCTGCACTTCGCCTCGCCCGCATCGCCGATCGACTACCTGAAGATCCCGATCCAAACGTTGAAGGTCAGTTCATTGGGCACGCACAACCTGTTGGGTCTTGCGAAGGCCAAGGGCGCGCGCATCCTGGTGGCCAGTACCAGCGAGGTCTATGGTGATCCGCAAGTACATCCGCAAACGGAGGCCTATTGGGGCCATGTGAACACCGTGGGCCCACGCGGCGTGTACGATGAGGCCAAGCGGTTTCAGGAGGCTATCACCATGGCCTACCACACCTACCACGGCGTGGAAACGCGCATGGTGCGCATTTTCAACACATACGGTCCCCGCATGCGACTCAATGATGGCCGCGTGCTGCCAGCCTTCATCGGGCAGGCCCTGCGTGGCGAGGACCTTACCATCTTCGGCAAGGGCAACCAGACGCGCAGCTTCTGCTACGTGGACGACCTAGTTGAAGGCATCTATCGTTTGCTGAAGAGCGACTACGCTGGACCGGTCAACATCGGCAACCCGGCGGAGATCACCATTAAGCAGTTCGCTGAGGAGATCGTGAAGCTCACGGGCACCAAGCAAAAGTTGATCCACAAGCCACTTCCGCAGGACGATCCCATGCAGCGTCAGCCGGACATCACGCTGGCGAAGAAGCTGCTCAAGTGGCAGCCGAAGGTGAGCCGCGCAGAAGGCCTGAAGATCACCTACGCCTATTTCAAGAGCCTCTCCGCAAAAGAGCTTCACGAGAAGGACCACAACACCTTCGAGGGCTACGCGCGGAAGTGATGTCGATCAACTGCACATCCACCGTTCGCTGAAGTCGTGCCTGTACAGAAGCATCGACCAGCCGAGGAGAAAACCCTCGTACCACTCCGCATTGCGGGTGTACCCGAGCACTTCAACCTGCCCTGGCATCTCGGCTTGGAGCGTCGCGCGTTCGTGCGCGCAGGCGTAGAGCTGAAGTGGCGCACTGTTCCGGAAGGCACCGGTGCCATGTGCAAGCTGTTGCGCAATGGCGAGGTGGACATGGCCGTGCTGGTGACCGAAGGCGCGGTGCGCGATATCCTGAATGGCAATCCGAGCCACATTGTGAGCAACTATGTGGATTCACCGCTGACTTGGGGCGTGCATGTGGGAGGGCACACAGCACTGAACACACCTGCCGACCTGAAGGGCGTGCCCTTTGCGATCAGCCGCTTCAACTCGGGCAGCCATCTCATGGCCCTCGCCTACGCTCATCAACACGGTTGGTCGCCCCAGGAAAAGGACTTCATCGTTGTGAATGACCTCGCGGGAGCGGTCGAGCGACTGAAGCTACGTGAGCCGGCCGTGTTCCTGTGGGAGAAGTACATCACAGCGGCGAATGTGCACAGTGGCGAACTGCGTCGCGTGGATGAATACCGGCCCTCCTGGCCCTGTTTTGTTGTGGTGGTCCGCAACGAAGTGCTCGAGGCTCATGCGAAAGAGATCCAACTCACCTTGAAGGTCGTGCGCGACCAGGCGCGTGGGCTGATGGAGAAAAAGACCGCACCGGAAATGATCGCCCAGCGATACGGGCTTACACTGGACGACGCTCGGGAGTGGCTCGCGGGAGTGCGGTGGAATGTGAATGGCGGGGTGGATGCTCAGGCCTTAAGGGCTGTATCCGTGGTCCTCCACGAGGTGGGGATGATCGCCCAATCCCCTGCTTCGGACAGGCTCGCC
>JBKJNF010000258.1:0-15093 GCA_046596155.1 Flavobacteriales bacterium
CGAGGATCTCGATCACTTTCAGAATGCCCATGTTGGTGGTTGATTGGTTGTTCCCGAAGATATCACTTGAACAGCTTCCCCAGGAATCCGCTGGCGATCTTCGCGATACCACCGGAGTTGGCCTCGGCGAGTCCGCCGATCAAGCCCTGAAGATTAACCGGGTTGCCACCCACCTTGTCGGACAGCAGCTTCATCACCATCGGAAGCACGAGGTCCTTCACGCCGGCGGCCTTCGATGCGTCCAGTCCTACGTTGTTCGTCAGCTTCTGCAAGAAGATGCCGCCGATGCTGTTCAACAGCCCATCAGCACCTGCCGAGTTCTTGGCGCTGCTGAACAGGCTGAGCACGTCATCCATGCCGAAACCATTACTACCGGAAATGGCATCCTTCACGCTGTCCGCAGCGGCTGTGACGGAGCCTTTCGCCTGGGTCTCGTTGAGGTCAAATTTGCTGATGAGCTGGGGAGCGGCCTGGCTTTGAAGGGCGCTGAGGATCTGGTCGAGCATGGTGGTGAGGGTTGGTTGTGTGAGCGTTTTGGACGCTTTGGACCGGAAGGGTCACATGGCGGTGGTTCAGTTCCGATCGCCGCCTTTTCAAAGGAATGCGTCCTAGAGATCACTTTCCCCACATTGGCGATCTTTAGTAGGAACAGATCGGCAACTTCCGATCAGTTCCGCACGTAGGAACGAATGCCGCCCGAACGACGGCACTTGATCATGCCACGCCCTCCCCTGAGCACAAGCCGCAAGGTCCTGCTGGTCCTGTACGCCGGTGCGTTGGTGCTAGGTGGCCTGTTGATCGCCTGGGTGCATACCGGTGAATTGCGTTCGCTGAAGGAGGAACGTTTTGCACGGCTTGGAGGCATCACAGGAACGCTGGCCGCCCAGATCAGTGGTGACCGTGTGACGCATCTGTTGGAGAAGTATGATTCCCGCGGAATGTTGCTAAGTGCCACACAGGACGCATGGTACTACGTGCTGCACCAAACCCTCGCCCGGAGCGCCAAAGCCAGCGAGCTGGAAGCTCCGGTACAGATCGTGGTGTACGATAGGGCCAACCAGGAACTGCAACTTGTGGCCGCCTCTGAAACCCGCGCCGTGTTGCGGGAACGGTACACGGGTATCTGTTCCACCCAACTGCTCAGCTACCTGCAGAGCGAACGGATCGATGGCGAACAGGGCACTTGGTGCGCGCATGTGGCCGCATTTGACGCCATTCGCAACCAACGCGGCGCAGTGATCGGTGTTGTGCTCGTGGAAGAGCCTTTGGACGGACTTGTGGCCATTGCCCGCGCCAGACTCTGGCGTAACATCGGTGGTTTCGCCATGGTATTCCTGCTGCTCGGCGTGGTGCTCTACCGGAGCGTGGGACGGATGGTTCAACGCGAAGAGGACGCTCGCGACCAATGGCAGACCAGGCATGAAGGCATCAGCGATAGCATTGCCTATGCGGGCAAGATCCAGGACGCCCTTATCCCCCGCCCGGAACGCTACCGTGAGATGTTCGCCGATCATTTCATACTCAACCGCCCCAAGGACGTGGTCAGCGGCGACTTCCATTGGTACCACAAGATCAGTGAGGATGAATGCTTTGTGGCCGCCGCGGACTGCACAGGGCATGGGCTGCCCGGGGCCATGCTGGCCGCCATCGGCTGCTCATTGCTGAATGAATTGGTGGTGCAGCACCCGCATAGTGACCCTGCCGAATTACTGGGTCAACTGAATGAACGCCTCATCCAGGCCCTGAACCAGAACGGCCAGCGGAGGGGCGCAGGCGATGGCATGGACATCGCGCTCTGCCGCATTGATCGTAGCAAGCGGGAACTCCTGTTCGCCGGGGCCTTCCGCCCGTTGTACTGGATGCATGACCGCCACCTGACCGTGGTCAACGGTGATCGCAAGCCCATTGGTGGCGCACAGCACGATCCCAAACGCAAGTTCACGGTTCACCGCATCGCCTACCATGCTGGCGACCGCCTCTACCTGTTCAGTGACGGTTATGTGGACCAGTTCGGTGGACCTGAGCGGCAAAAGTTCTTGGTGCGGCGACTGCACGACATGTTACTGGCGGGGCAGCAACTTGATATGACAGGACAAGGCGCCATGCTAGAGCAGGCCTTTCTGGAATGGAAAGGACAGAATGACCAAGTGGACGATGTGTTCGTGATGGGCCTCGAAGCGGCTTGATCCAATTCACGCCCTCCCCATTGCCGCACGCCAGCGGCGTTTATCTTTGACCTCCCGCGAAAACACCGACCCTTCGCGGTGTTTGGAACGAATGGCTACGAAAAGTGAGTTGATCGCGAAGCTGGAGGAACTCCTTCAGCAACCCGATGTTGAACAGGTACATGAGCAAGTGGACGCCCTGAAGGAGTCCTACGAATCGCTCATCACAACTGCGCAGCAGGAAGTCCACGCGGAGGCCGCCGAGGTGGCGGTGGAAGGCGCCGCTCCAACGGCACCCGCACCCGATGTGGCCGCCGTTCCGGTGGAAAGTGCGCCTCTCACGGACGAGGAGGACCGCAAGTTCAAACAGCTCATCGACAGCTTCAATACGAAGGTGAACGAGATCCGCAAGCAGCGGATCAAGAAGGAAGCGGAGAACCTGGCGGCCAAAATGGCCATCATGGACGAGCTCCGCGGCATGATCACATCGGAAGAGAACATCGGCACGGCCTTCCAACGTTTTCAGGAGCTGGGTGAGAAGTGGAAGACGATCGGCCCCATACCCCAGCAGAACTACCGCGAACTGCAGCGCGACTACAGCTACCTGCGTGATGAGTTCTTTTACCACATCCGCATCTACAAGGAACTGCGCGATCACGACCTGAAGAAGAACACGGCCATGAAGCAGGCCTTGATCTCCGACATGGAGGCCGTGCAGCATGTGGACAGCGTGAAGGAGGCCGAAACGCTGGTGAAGGAGTACCAAGAGAAGTGGCACCAGATCGGTGCTGTGGTCAAAGAGGACTGGGAATCCATCCGTGACAATTTCTGGAACGCCACACGGGTGGTCTACGACCGCATCAACGAATACTACAAGGCCCGCCGGGCCGAGCACGAGGACAACCTACAGGCCAAACAGGCCTTGGTGGACAAGGTGAAAGTGATCGCCGCAGAGGCGGACGCCAAGAACGCCAAGGACTGGAAGGCCCTCACCGACCAGGTGATGGAACTGCAGACCGCGTGGAAGAACGTGGGCTTCGCTACCAAAAAGGACAACGAGCGGATCTGGAAGGAATTCCGCGGTGCCTGCAATGAGTTCTTCGAGAAGAAGAACACCTTCTTCACAGAAATGAAGAGCCATTTCAAGGGCGCGTTCGACAAGAAGCAGGCGCTCCTGCAGCAGGCCATTCAGTTAAAGACCTCTTCCGATTGGCGTCAGACGGCCGATAAGCTCAAGTCCTTGCAGGCCCAATGGAAAGAGGCCGGAAGCGCCGGTCCACGCGACGAGAACAAGTTGTGGAGCAAGTTCCGCGAGGCCTGCGACACCTTCTTCCAGAACCGCAAGACGCACTTCGATGCGCTGGATGCCGAACAGGCCATACACACCCAGGAAAAGGAACAACTGCTTTCGGAACTGGAGCATTTCACGCACCTGCCCGACCGCGGCGCCACGATCGACACGCTAAAGGCCTTCAGCACCCGCTGGATGAACAGCGGTCGCGTGAGCCCAAAGCTGTTCGACGCCTTCAATGGGCGATATCGTGCCGCCATGGATAAGCAGTACTCTCTGTTGCGCCTCAATGAGGATGAGCGCCGTCGCATGCAGTTCCAGAACCGGGTGGACGATCTAAAGAGCGCACCGGACGGCACAGATCGGCTGGACAAGGAGATCCGCTTCCTGAAGCGGAAGATCGAGGAGGTCGAGACGGAGGGCAAGCAGATGGAGCGCAACATGGGCATGTTCAACTTCAAGAGCGCGAGTGGCGCTGCCATGAAGGCGGACATGGATAAGAAACTGGAGCGCGGACGACAGGATGTGGAGCGCCTGCGCAAGCAGATCAGAGCGCTGCAACAGGAGATGAAGAACCCCACGTCGGCCCCCACGGCAACCGAAGCGATCCCCGCTGATATCAGCGATGCGCCCACTTCCGCCGGCACAAGCGAGGCAGAAGGGTGACCGACGAAGCACAACTGGTGGTCGGCATCGATGTGCCGGTGGCCTGGGGTGAACAGGACCTCTTCGGGCACGTGAACAACATCGTGTACTTCCGCTATTTCGAGAGCGTGCGCATGCACTACCTCGATCGGATCGGCGTGTTGCGGTCACATGCCGATAAGGGCCACGGCGTGATCCTGGCCAGCACCACGTGCGATTTCATTCGCCCGGTGGAATGGCCGCAGACCTTGCATGTGCGCACAGGAACATCCTTGGTGGGCAACACCAGTTTCACCATGCGCTACCGGATCACGGATGAACAAGAACGGCTGGTGGCACAGGGTAGCAGTGTGTTGGTCATGTACGATTATAACCTGTCCCAGAAAATGCCCATTCCACAAGGTATTCGCGACGCGATCGCCACCGTGCAGCGATCATGAGCCGGATCACCAACTTCCTTCTCCTACTCGCGCTATCCCTCGGGGCGTGTGGCGGGCCTACTGATAAATTCCCCGTCCCATCGCCTGCTTCCCCATCCGTTGACCAGCTCGGCAACTACCGGCAGTTGGTGGGTGCCTGGCTGGACAGCACAACCAGCGACCGCTTTACCATGTTCGAAGCATGGCATATACAGGACGATAGCACCTTGGTTGGTCATAGCTATGCGTTGGCCGGTAAGGACACGGTATTTTTCGAGGAGCTGAGGTTGGAAGTGCGTGATGCCGTTCCAACATATTTGGCGCGTATCGACGATCAGAACAACGGTTCCTGGGTGCCATTTCATGCGCTGAACTACGGTCCGGACTCCTTGATATTTGAGAACCCGGGCCATGAGTATCCCCAGTGCATCGGCTACATCCGCACGGAAGCTGGGCATTGGGATGTGATGGTGAGCGGTACCCAGAACGGGGTGGACCAACAGGATCGTTCACACTTGGTGGCACGATGAGGTGCCAACAATGTGACCTCCGGATACATTCACCGTCTCCACATCACACCTAACTCCGGAAAAAAGCCGGACAAAACCACCAACCAATGGGAATGCTCAAGGAGTTCAAGGAATTCGCAATGAAGGGCAACCTGATCGACATCGCGGTCGGTTTCGTCATGGGTGCCGCCTTCAACAAGGTTGTATCCGGTTTCATCGATGGCATGGTGATGCCCGCCATCGGCATGATCACCAGCGGTGTCGACTTCAATGACATGAAGTACATCCTGAAGGCAGGAAGCCCTGAGGTGAAGGATGCTGCAGGGGCCATTACTATGCCCGCTGTTCCCGAAGTGGCCTTGAGTTACGGTGTGTTCATCACCACCCTGATCAACTTCATCGTTGTAGCGTTCGTGGTGTTCATGATCGTGAAGGCCGTGAACAAGACGAAGAAAGAAGCTCCTCCAGTTCCTCCTGCTGGTCCTACGCCCGATCAGGCTCTCCTCATGGAGATCCGCGATGCGTTGAAGAAGTAATTCCGGAACGCTGGTCGGTCTTGCGATCGATCCAGACAACAGCCCTGGCCCAATGCCGGGGCTGTTGCGTTTCAGGGCGTGAACCGATGGGTACCCTCCGTGGGGTCGAAGCGGATCCCTACGCCGGCGAAGGCTTGTTGCAATTCGCCAAAGGCCAAGGCGTCCGCCGGGCTGCCCTGCCACAGCGGGGCATTGCGCCGCATCAGCACGATCCGGTCGCACAGGTCCAAGGCCATCTGCAGATCATGGGTGCTAAAGAGCACGGCTTTCTGCTCGCTCGTCGCGATCTGCTTAAGGAAGCGCAGGATGGCAGCGCGGTTCGGCAGGTCAAGGAAGGCCGTCGGCTCATCCAGCAGGAGAAGCGGTGTGGCTTGGGCCAAAGCGCGTGCGATCATCACTTTCTGGGCTTCGCCATCGCTGCATGCACCCAAGGACTTGGACCGCAGATGCTCAGCACCTGCGCTTCGCAACGCCACCGTGATCACCGTGCGATCGGCGTCCGATAAACCACCCCAACGACCGGTCCATGGTTGCCGGCCAAGCGCAACGATGGTCTCCACGTCCAATGTGCCCGTGCCTGGCCTGCCGGTCAGCACGATGGAAACGAGGCGGGCCCTTTGGGCCGATGGCAGGGAATGCAGTTCGAGCCCATTCACGAGCACCTGGCCATTGATGGGCAAATGGAGACCGGCGAGCGTTCGCAACAGGGTGCTTTTCCCAATACCGTTCACCCCGATCAAGGCGACCACCTCCCCTGCCTTCAGGTCGATGTCGATGTGCGACAACAGTGCATGCGCGCCGTAGCCGATGGACAGGTCGTGCGCATGTAACAGGGCGTTCATGTGGGGTTGCCGTTCGCCCATCGTTTGCCTCCCAAGATCACCCACAGCACTACCGGAGCACCTAGTAAACTGGTCACCGCATTCAGCGGAAGAGGCACTTCAGCAGGGCTGACGCGCACCAGCAGATCGCACCCCAGCGCCAGGGCCATGCCGAGCAGGATGGTGGCCGGCATCAAGGCGCGATGATCGTTGCTGTGTATGACCAGGCGAGCCACATGCGGTGTGGCCAGTCCTAGGAAAGCGATCGGCCCGCAGAACGCCGTGATCGTGCCTGCGAGCAATCCCGTGGTCCAGATCGCCACACGACGTATGCGATGCACATTCGTCCCCATGCTGCGCGCATAGTCCTCGCCAAGCAACAACGCGTTCAACGGCTTGATGAGGACCAGCGAAGCCAGCAGACCCAACACCACCGGGATCACCAGCCACCCAGCACGATCAACGGTAACGCCAGAGAAGGAACCCATCCCCCAAAGGACATAGCTCTTTAGCGCTGGTGCGGAGCTGGCCGTCTGCAACACGCTGATCACGGCCGAACACAGATAGCCCACCATCAGCCCGATGATCAACAGCGTCACCCCATCACCCACGCGCTTATCGGCCAGAAGGATCAAGAGCAGCACGGTGATCGCCCCGGCGAATGAGGCGCCGATCACCATCACCTCGCGTGGCACAGGTAGCAACATCCACAGGGGCTGTGCGAGCATCACCAGCGCTACGCCCAGGCTTGCACCGCTGCTGATGCCCAGCACGCTCGGCCCGGCCAGCGGGTTGCGGAAAAGCGTTTGCATGATCAGTCCGCTGGCGGCGAGCCCCGCACCGGCCGTGGCCGCTGTGATAACCTCGGGCAGGCGCACCTGACGTACGATCGTGTCATAGGTGCTGGATGTACTTGGATGCGCCAACGAAGACCACACATCGCTGAAGGGTATAGGTACACTACCTAAGGCTAAGCTTAGCAATGCCAATGCCATGGCGCACACCGCAAATACCAATGACCAAGTTCCGCTACCTCGCATACCGTGCTCGCCGATGTTCAACCCCACGGACGATGAGGCAAACATAGCCGCATGCGCGCGGCGATAAGCAGTAATTCCAGACCCGCCGCGGCCCTGCGCACCTTGCACGATACCAAGCCGGGGCCTGGGTCACAGCGGTTGGTGAGCCCGGTTCAGTGGATGTTGCCCATGTGCATCAATCCATCCAGGAAACAAAGTCCATGGCCGATGATGGCCACCACCAGCGCTGCTAGGAGGTATTGCCCACCGGCCTTCTTTGCCTCCGGCTTCGTAAGGCCCGCAAAGCCCAAGATGATCAGTGCGATGATGTGGATGGCCAGCACACCCCAGTGGATGCCAATGATATCCGGACCGACCCATTCCCCCAAGATCATGAAGAGGATCGAATAACCCACCATGATCAGCAGGTTCAGGAGCAGGATCCCTGGTTTCTTCATGTGACCACTTTTCTGCGAAGTTGCTCCAATCGCTCCAGTTGCGCCTCCTCCCTATAGAACAGGTTCATTGTCTCGAACGGGATGGCGTTCATCGTGCGCGGATCCACAATGTGCACGCAACTGCGTTTGATGGCCCGCACATCGAAGTCGTAGGCGTCGATGAAGCGCATGATGATGATGCGGAAAAGGTTCTCGTAGCCCAGGTCCGGTGCGTCGATCTGAGGCAGGCAGCACATGATCTTGTGCAGGGTCTCCGCCGCCTTGTCGCTCGGTGTGCCGGTGCTGAACAGCTTGATCATGTGCTCTTTCAAGCGGGCGTCCTGCTCGTAGACGATGGTGTTGCGCGAGTTGTTCAGCAGGTCATCCGGGTCCACCATGCGTGTAAGCGGAAAGACCTCGCCGTTCAGTTTCAAGGCATAGCCCATGGCGAGTGCATCGGGGTTGCAGGGCACAGGCACGATGTCCTCAGGCGTGAATAGCGGGCTTTGGTCGATGATACCTTGCCGCACTTCCGTGAGGGTGATCCGGTCTCGCGAGGGATCGAAGTTCTCCACGCGCCCAGCCACCTGCACCGGTTGAAAGGTGACACCGCGAACACACCGCTGCTTCAGGCCAAAGTCGATGATGGCCCCCATCTCATCGTCGTTCACGCCCTTCTCCACGGTGACCACCAGCGTGGTGCTCAGGTTGAATTCGTTCAAGTGGTCGATCGCCTTCTGGCGCGTGGAGGTAAGGTCCTCCCCTCTCAATCGCTGCAGTGCATCAGGCCTGAAGGAATCGAACTGCAGGTAGATCTCGAAGTCGGGCATGTAGCTCGCGAGCCGCTCCACAAAGGCCCTGTCCTTGGCGATGCGGATGCCGTTCGTGTTCACCATGAGGTGCCGAATGGGCCTGCGTTTGGCGGCGTCAAGGATCTCGAAGAACTGCGGATGCACCGTGGGCTCACCGCCGCTGATCTGCACCACGTCGGGTTCTCCTTCATTGCGTATCACGGCATCGAGCATGCGCTCCACTTCGTCCAGCGTGCGGTGCTTGCCGTGCATGGGACCACTGCTGGCGTAGCAGATCGGGCACTCGAGGTTGCAGCGATCCGTGACCTCCACGATCGTCAGGCAACCGTGTTGTTCATGGTCCGGACAGATTCCGCAGTCATACGGGCAGCCGAAATGGGTCTTTGTGTTGAAGGTATGTGGAAGTTCACCGGGTTTCAGGTAGTGCCTGCAACGCTTGTAGTACGCGATATCCGTTGCAATGAGAACCTTCTCGGAACCGTGTTCCGGGCATCGCTTCAGCATGAATACTTGTTCATCCTGAAAGATGATCTTGGCATCCACACGACGCAGACAAGTGCTGCAGAGACTTTGCGTGAAGTCGTAGTAGATATAGGGGCGTTCAGGCATGGGGTGAATGGACCGCAATTGTATCAGGCCACGCAAGAGAATTCCGGCCGTGGTCTGTTGATGGTCGGAGATCAAGGTGACCGCTTCTCATCTGTGGTCAGGTTCAATAGCGGGTGGGGTAATGATCGGCAGTTCCACAGGCCGAAGCAATGAGCGAGGTTCGGTCCAGACCTTCCAATAGTACAGTACCCCGAGCTCCGAAGCGATCTGAATGGTGGTAAGACCGAACAACACAGGCTGTGCGGGTTTGATGAACTCGATGCAGAAACGGAATTCGAGGTACAACACCATAAACATCATGAAACGCGCACCGGGCTTCAGTTCCCATTTCTGTTCGATCAACAGGATGACCGACCACACGATGCCCAGCCACAGGATCTCGTAAAGGTTGGTCGGGTGCCTGCGGACGCCATCGCCCAGATCAATGCCCCATGGCAGCTCGGTGCGCAAGCCGTAGGTGTTGTCCTCCAGCCCGCCAAGCATGCAGCCGACGCGCCCGATGATCATGCCCAGGATGATGGGGTACACGAAAAGGTCCCCACTGCGCTGCCTCACGCCGATGATCAATTTAGTGACCTCCACACCGATGAGGCCACCGAGCAGGCCGCCCACGATCGTGCGGTTGTTCACTGCAATGAACAATACATTCCACCCCCAGGTGAGCTTGGTTGGATCTTCCAGAGCCCCCAGCGCGCGTGAGCCGATCAATGCCCCGACTGCTGCGCCGATGATGATCCACATGCGCTTTTCGTCCACGATCCGGTCGCCCTGTCCCTTTCGTAGGCTCGCATAATACCGGTAGCCCACCACGAAGGCAGCTACCTCGAAAAGCAGATGAAGGAGCTGATGCACAGCAGCGAGTTAACAAATGTTTCCTTGGTCGCTGGTCGGAGTGTACTGAACGGTCGGCTGATGATGCCCAACTTCGCACCCTTATCACATGAGTACCACCTCCCCCATTCTTCGTCGTTTCCGGGCCTTTTGCATCGCTGAAGGCATCAGTTGGGTCATCCTCATCGCCGCCATGGTGGTGAAATACGGCATGCACAAGCCCGAAACCGTGCGCATTCCGGGCATGGTGCACGGGGTCATGTTCATCGGCTACATGGTGACGGCTGTGCCGCTTTTCACCAAGTTGAAATGGTCCAGCGACAGGATCTACGGCATCATCGCTGCGGGCTTCCTACCCTTCGGGACCCTGGTGGTGGAGCGCAAGTGGTTGCGTTGATCACGCCCAGTCCACGCCTTTCCGCAGGAGCGCCAGTGTCTCCGCCTCGGGCGACCCCGCGGCCGGATGATGATCGTACCTCCAACTGGCCTCGGCTGGCAGACTCATGAGGATACTTTCCGTGCGGCCTCCGGTCTCTAGGCCGAACTTGGTTCCTCGGTCATGCACCAAGTTGAATTCAACGTAACGACCTCGCCGCAGCAGCTGCCATTCGCGCTCGCTCGGCCCGAAGACCTTGTTCCGGAAGGGTGATGCGACCTCGGCATAAAGCGACGCGAAAAGCCGCCCCAGATCGCAAGTGAAGCCGAAGAGCTTGTCGAATGGATCCTGCACTGTGGGCATCATGCGATCGTAGAAGATGCCGCCTACGCCGCGGGTCTCCTCCCGATGCGGCAGGAAGAAGTAGTCATCGGCCCAGCGCTTGAAGTCCGGGTAATAGCGGGCGTCCCAACGGTCGCACACCTCCTTCAATCCGAGGTGGAATGCCTTCGCGCAAGCTGCGTCCACATACATCGGGGTCAGGTCGATACCGCCGCCGAACCATTGCTCCAAATGTCCGGCATCCTTGTTGCCAGCCGCTTCGAAGTAGCGGATGTTCATGTGGATGGTGGGCACCCAAGGGTTGCTGGCATGTAAGACGATGCTCACACCGGTCGCATAGAATTCATTCGCTTCGATCTTCAAGGCCTTGGAGGCCATTGGCGACATGGGACCGAAGACCTCGCTGAAGTTCACGCCCCCCTTTTCGATCAGTGCGCCGTTGGCGATCACGCGCGTTAGGCCGCCGCCCCCTTCCGCCCGCGACCAGCGGTCCTCCTGGAAGCTGCCCTTTCCATCCAGCGTTTCCAATTGTGTGCAAATGCTGTCCTGAATCGCGCGGAACGCTGCGGCGATCGCTTCTCGTTGCATGATCAGGGAATGGGGCGCAGGCCTTCGGGTTGGAAGCGGAGCATCACCACATTTTCGTTGCGGAAGCCGTTCTCTTCACCCGTCTTTATGAGTTTGAACGACATGTGCAACGGGTTGGTCTGCACCTGGTCGAAATGTTCCGAGAACGACGTGCCGAACTGCATCAGTGCGGTGCCGTAATAGAACGTGACATCAAAGCCTAGGAATGCATAGTCGCCCGGTTCGTTCACATAACGGTCGCGGTAAGCCTTTATGAAGCGTTGCACCGATGGGGTTCCGTAGTCGATATAGCTGGGAACAGGTATCGTGGCCTTCACTGCTTCCAGTTTCGCGTATTCGATGTTCTCCATGCCGGTCCAGCTATTCAGGCCGAACACCACGATGCGCATTTCCCTGGAACGGTCGGACAGCCTGCTTACGAGAGATGACACGAACTCCACGCTCTCGCTGGGCACCACCACCACGTTCAGTTGGTTGGCGTTCAACTTGGTCATCACCTCGTTCACAACGCCCTTTGCGCCATGCACGACGATCACACTGTCGCGCATCCGATCGGGACGTTTGCCGAGGCTTTCGTTCAATGTCCGGCGCATGTTGTCCAGCAGGTCCTTTTCGCCGTTCGCATCCGGCGTGCAGAGGATGATGTTGTCGCGAGCGTGGTGGTAGGCCACATAACGCGCCATGTACTGCATCTGGTCAGGCCGACCGCTCATCACCTTGCTCACGTTTGGGTTGCCGAGCAGCACCTTGTTGCTCTGGGGTACGGGGCATACTATATGCGCGCCGCGTTCGCTAAGGCTGAGGCTCTCGATGGCTTGTCGGTGGAAGGGACCGATCGCCAATTCAATGTCCTTTAGCGCAGGATCTTTCAGTGCGGCGGTCCAAGTACCAGCATCATCGCCCACGTCAAGCACGCTGATGTCCGCGCGCAGGCCCAAATGCTCGAGGGAATCCAGGGCCATGCGGGCACCGGCATAGAACTGTACGGCCGCGTCCGTAACCGAGTAGAACGCCTTGTCCTTGCTGCGCGGCTGCACGCTGTCATTGACCGCTACGCTGAAAGGCAGCAATAGGGCCACCTTATGCGTTGTGTTCGCGGGCCTCACCATAGGCGCAGGTTCCACTGGCTTTTCCGGTTCACGTTTCGCTGGAATGCGGACATAGGTACCTGCCTGTAAGCCCTCCGTCAGTCCACCGTTCACAGCTTGCAGGTCCTCCACGCTCACCTCGAAACGTTTGCTCAGTGAGAAGACCGTCTCGCTCGGCTGCACTAGGTGCGAGGTGCTCTTATCATCTACGGCGGGCTTCACCTGTTCCGGTGCCACGGAGGTCACTTTGGATACGGGGATCACCACCACCATGCCATCCTTGAGGCCTGCGACCAGTTCGGGATTGCGCGTGAGGAGGTCGCTTTGTTCCACGCCATACTGACGTGCGATGCCGAAAAGCGTCTCTTTCTTTTTTACAATGTGCGCAAGTTCACTCTCCATCAACGCGGGCGCGGTCTTCAACTCCTTCTTCACCTGCGCTCGCACGGGGATCAACAGCACCTGCCCGATGCTGAGGCCCAGCTTGGCAGCCGGGTTGCTGTTGGTGATGGCCTCCACTGGCACGGCATAATGGCGGCTGAGCGCAAAGAGCGTCTGGCCGGGCAGAACGGTATGAGCGATGTACTTCTCCCCGTCCAGTTCGCGGAGCACTTGTGCGGAAAGTCGCGAACCTCCGAGTAGGGACGTACAGAGCATCAGGAGGAAGGAAAAACGGCGGATCATTCCCATTCGATTGTTGCCGGGGGCTTGCTGCTGATATCGTACACCACGCGGTTCACGCCTTGGACCTGATTGATGATATCATTCGAAATGCGTGCCAATACGTCGTAGGGCAGGTGGCACCAATCGGCGGTCATGCCATCGGTGCTGGTAACGGCGCGGAGGGCCACGGCCTTTTCATAGGTCCGTTCATCGCCCATTACGCCCACCGTCTGCACAGGCAGCAGGATCGCCCCGGCCTGCCATACTTTGTCGTATAGCCCCGCTTCGCGCAGGCCCTTGATCCAGAGGTGATCTACCTCCTGCAACAGAGCAACCTTTTCAGGTGTGATGTCGCCCAGTATACGAATGCCCAGGCCTGGACCGGGGAAGGGGTGACGACCGAGGATGTGAGGATCGAGGCCGATCTCCTTCCCTACCCTTCGCACTTCGTCCTTGAACAACAGCCGCAAAGGTTCCACCACCTGCATCTTCATGCGGTCAGGCAACCCGCCCACGTTGTGGTGGCTCTTGATCGTTACGCTCGGACCGTTCACGCTCACGCTTTCGATCACGTCCGGATAGATCGTGCCCTGTCCCAGCCACTTCACGTCTGTGATGCGGTGCGCTTCCACATCGAACACCTCGATGAACGTGCGGCCGATGGCCTTGCGTTTAGCCTCCGGCTCGGAAAGGCCTTTCAGCGCGCTGTAAAAGCGGTCCTTCGCATCCACGCCGGTGATATTGAGGCCCATATGATGGTAGCTCTCGAGCACGCTGGCATATTCATTCTTGCGGAGAAGACCGTTGTCCACGAAGATGCAGTGGAGGCGATCGCCAATGGCCCGCTGCAATAGCATAGCGGCCACGGAACTATCCACTCCGCCGCTCAAGGCCATAACGACCCGGTCACTGCCCAACTGGCGTTTCAGGCCGTCGATCGTGCTCTCTACGAACGAGTGCGGTGTCCAATCGCCGCTGCAACCGCAGATGTTGATCACGAAGTTCCGCAGCAACTGCAAGCCTTCCGTGGTGTGGTACACCTCGGGGTGGAACTGCACGGCGTAGGTGGCCTGGCCTTTCAGTTGATATGCGGCCACGGGCACGGCGTGTGTACTGGCCAGCACCTCCATATCGCCAGCGTGTGTAGTGATGCTATCGCCGTGGCTCATCCACACCTGCGTTCCCACATGGATACCGGCGAACAGAGGCTCGCGGATGTGGATGTTGTCCAAGAACGCCCGGCCGTATTCGCGCACCTTGCTGCGCTCCACCGTGGCCCCGGCACGTTTGGCCAGCAACTGAGCACCGTAGCACACGGCCAGCACTGGTACACGTCCCTGAAAGCCGCTGATGTCCGTATCGGGCGCATTGGCCTCATGCACGCTGCACGGGCTGCCGCTGAGGATCACCCCCTTGATAGCGGGGTCATCGCGAAATTGCTGTGCCTTGCTGAATGGATGGATCTCACAGTAAACATTCAGCTCTCGCACACGGCGTGCGATCAGCTGGGTGTACTGGCTGCCGTGATCGAGGATGAGGATGCGGTCGGCCAAAGGGCGGGGTTGGATGGGCTGCGAAAGTAGCGGCAGCGTTCCGCTTTTCCCGGTGGTTCTGCCGTGTCGTTGAAGAATCCACAAAGCGAGCCCACCCACCGCGCCTTTTAACGGGCTCAGACCTTTTCCACCAGCACGCTGAATCGCGGGTCCAGCGGGTCCAGCACCCGCAGCAGCCCATCGAGGAAGGACGGGCCTTGGGCAACATAGCGCCGTAGCATGTTCTCCTGGCGTTCCTGCAAGCCATTCGGAAATATGCTTTTCAAGACCTCATCCAGCCGCGCCAGCGCGTCCGCTTGCTGGCGCTTGGCCGCTCGGACCAGCTTCGCCTCGATCGCATCCAGCCCCTTGGTCGATCGGGCTTCGCGGGCCTCCACGGCCTTCTTCAA
>JBKJNF010000215.1:0-3474 GCA_046596155.1 Flavobacteriales bacterium
CGCACTAGTACCCGTCCGATCTGATCGTTATCACGGGCCATGCGCGCATGCGTCATGGCAGAATCCAATTGTGCCAAGGCCGCAACGTAGTTCCCCTCCTTTTCGGCATCCAAGGAACGGGACATGTATTTGTCGCATTGGCAATCCGCGGAATGCAGATCACTGGAAACGGGCTGCGCCAAACCTGTGCGCGCAAGCAACAAGCCCATGATCCACAGGCCGATCCGTAACAGTGAACGTGCTGAATGATGGATCATTCCGATGCGCAGCGCTGGTAGGTATGATGGGACACTTTTCCGCTGCTTAAAAGTACGGAGGTTGTAGGTTGGACCATATACCCAGAATTGGGGATATCTGGCTGCTTTCATCCTACACCCTTTTGAACCATGAGATCGGGTGATCCCTGATCGATCCCACGTCCGCAAGGATCGATGACCGGCCTTACGGAGCACGATCCATGTATCCCGGTGACCGTTCGTCACGAGCGAGTGGGGAAGGCGTTGCAGCGCGCATCTTTGTCCTGGTTTAACACGATCTTAATTTCCCGGTCAACGCCGGAAAACCACATGAAACGACTTCCCCTCTTCATCGGCCTCGGCCTCATCGGTCTCATCGCCCTGTGGGCCATCAGTTTCCAACGCGGCACCACGGGCCTCAACGAGGGCGTGGCCGAGCAATGGAGCAATGTGGAGAACGCCTACCAATTGCGCGCGGACAAGACGAAAAACCTAGTTGAGATCGTGAAAGGGTCCGCGGACTTCGAAAAGAGCACGCTGACCGCTGTCATCGAGGCGCGCGCAAAGGCCACCAGCATACAACTGAAAGTGGATGACCTGACGCCCGAGAAGATCGCGGAGTATGAGAAGGCCCAGGCACAGCTCGGTGGAGCGATCAGCCGCCTGCTCGTGGCCGTAGAGCAGTACCCCAACCTGAAGACCACAGATGCCTTCCGCGACCTACAGGCCCAGTACGAGGGCATGGAGAACCGGATCGGCGTGGAGCGCCGCAAGTACAACGAGGTGGCCCGCGTGTTCAACACCAAGATCAAGATGTTCCCCGGTAACCTGCTGGCTGGCTTCTTCCACTTCACCGAAAAGGGATACTTCAAAGCGCAGGAAGGTTCGGACCAGGCGCCTGACATCAGCTTCAAGTGAACGCCGTTAGCGCCGAGGAACTCCTCAACGAACAGGAACTGGAGCGCGTGCATGCGGCCATACGGTCGGCTGAGCAGCGCACCAGTGGCGAGATCCGCGTGCATCTGGACGATGTGATCGTGGATGATGTGCTGGACCATGCCGCCTTCGTGTTCGAGGAGCTGGCCATGCATCGCACCCATGATCGCAATGCCGTGCTGATCTTCATCAGTGTAGCCCAGCATCGCGCGGCCGTCATTGGCGATGTGGGCATACACGCGCGGTTGCCCAAGGGATTCTGGCATGAGGTGCTCGGGGTGATCCTGGAACAGTTCCGGGCCGGGCGGCATGCCGAAGGACTGTGCATGGGCATCGAGCGGCTCACGGACCAGTTGGCCCATCACTTTCCGCGGAAGTCCGATGACCGCAATGAACTAAGCGACGAGATCACCTTCGGCCGATGAAACGGATCATCTTGCTGCTTTCTCTTCTGCTGGGAGCCGTGTTACCCGGGTTGGCCGTGGACGATCCCTGCCTTCCGGCCAAGCCGTCGGACGAGTTGCGCTTGGTGTTCCAGAAGTTCCATTGGTTGGCCGATCATGAAGAGGCACAGCTCAACGCCAAGCTCGTTCGCTTTGCACAGGAGACCAGCAACCGCATCCTTGTCCTGATCGTGGATTCGCTTTGCGGTTACCCCGCTGCGGACTACGCTGCATTGATCGGCCAGAATTGGGGGGTCGGCGGCAAGGACTTCAACAACGGCATCGTGCTGCTGGTGAAACCCACAGGCACCCCTGGCGAGCGCAAGGTCTTCATCGCAACAGGTTACGGACTGGAGGGTGCCATACCGGATGCGATCTGCCGTCGTATCGCGGACAACGACATCATTCCCCACTTCCGCAATGGAGAGAGCTACGCCGGACTGGAGGCGGGAACGGATGTACTGATGAGGCTTGCGCGTGGAGAGATCAGCAAGGAGAGTTATGGCAAGGAACAATTCCCGGCAGGCGCTCTGGTCTTCATCGTTGGCCTTTTGCTCTTCATGGCCATGGCGATCTTCGCCACGATCAGTAAGGCACGCCGATATGCCCGCACCAACAACCTCGATATGTGGAGCGCGTGGTGGTTGCTGAACCAGGCCCAGCGCTCACATCGCGGGCAATGGGGCGGCTTCAGCGGTGGCGGCGGCGGATGGTCAGGCGGCGGTGGAGGGGGCTTTGGCGGCTTTGGTGGTGGCAGTTTCGGCGGTGGCGGCGCTGGTGGTAGCTGGTAGGACATGGGTTACAGCAAATGGATCTTCGGCAGCCTTGGATTCGCCTTGAGCGGAACGCCGTTGGGTGCAGTGCTCGGCTTCGCGTTGGGTTCCATGGTGGACAACGCCACCAGCGGCCTCGTGCGCAAGTCGCCACCGGAGCGCGGTCCCGGTGGGCCACAGCGGGCCCGGCCACAGCGATCAACAGCTGGTGATGTAGCCCTCAGCCTGGTCGTGCTCACCGCAGCGGTGATGAAGGCGGATGGCCGGGCCACACAAGGAGAACTGGCCCACGTGCGCACTTTTTTCAACAGGCAGTTCGGTCCAGCCCATGCGGCTGAGCTGCTAAGACTGCTGCGGGAAACACTGGACAAGCCGATCCCCTTGCACGATGTGTGTATGCAGATCCGCACACACCTCGCACACGCGGAACGGCTCCAGCTGATGCACTACCTCATTGGCTTGGCATGGGCCGATGGGCGCATGGACCGGGAAGAGCAGCTGATGATCGAACGCATCGCGGGCTATTTCAACATCTCCGAACGCGATCTGGCCTCGCTCAAGGCCATGTTCCAAAAGTCCGCCCCGTCCGTAGCCTATGAGATCCTGGAGGTAGATCCGAAAGCCAGTGACGAAGAAGTGAAGAAGGCCTATCGCCGCGCTGCGATCAAGCACCACCCGGACAAGGTGGCGCACCTAGGTGAGCAGTTTCAAAAGGATGCTTCCGACAAGTTCAAGAAGGTGCAGGAGGCGTGGGGCCGGGTGAAGAAGGAGCGAGGCATCAACTGATCTGCTACACAGGTCTCCCTAACAAGGTCACAACGTTCTGCCGATGCGCTTTAAGGGTAGCTCACGCACATTCTGCACCACTAATGGCACCTGTTCTACTACGGTGACGTTTGGATCAAGTCCAAAAGCCTCGCGATCACTTAGCGCCAAGCTCTTCAGCGCGAAATAGGCATCGAGCACCAGGTCATCGCGCATGGCGAGCTCGTTCTCCACACTCATGAACCGCTCGGTGAGGACGTAGCAGATGTCCGTGTGGAAGTCGCCCTTCTTGATGCTCTCGTATTTGCTGCGGAATTCGAG
>JBKJNF010000318.1:0-34177 GCA_046596155.1 Flavobacteriales bacterium
TACGAGAGGACCGTGGTGGACGAACCGCTAGTGTACCAGTTGTCCCGCCAGGGGCACCGCTGGGTAGCTATGTTCGGACGGGATAAGCGCTGAAAGCATCTAAGCACGAAGCCCACCTCAAGATGAGACTTCTTCCAAGGGCCGTAGAAGATTACTACGTTGATAGGCTGCAGGTGTAAAGTCAGCAATGGCAAAGCCGAGCAGTACTAATTGCCCGTAGACTTTGACTTTCATAGGTTTTTCTCTGGAACGATCCTCGGCTGTTTTGGTCTGGTCTGATAATAAGTTGAAATCGTATCTACGATTTCAGGTGACTATTGCGGTGAGGTCCACCTCTTCCCATTCCGAACAGAGAAGTTAAGCTCACCAGCGCAGATGGTACTAGGCCGCAAGCTTGGGAGAGTATGTCGTCGCCGATCTGAACCCCGCCCAAAAGGCGGGGTTCTTTTTTTTACCCCACTCCCCAATACTCCGCTCATTTTTGGCCCACTTCTGGCATCTTCGCTGTCCCATGCTTCGGTACTACGCTCACATCGTGGTCATGATCACCGCGCTATTCTCCGCTTGTCTTCCGGTCGAGACCAACGCGCAACGGATCAGTGGAATGATCCTTCCTTCGTCCACGTCTGCCAAAGTCATGCACTTGCTCGTCTCACGCGGCTCAGGCACGCACGCCGTCGATTCAACTCGGATCGATGATTCCGGACGATTTGAGTTTCCTGACCGGACGTATCCCGAAGGTTTTTACAACCTGGCCTTGAACGACAGCGACGTTGTGGACCTGATCCTGAGCCCCGAGGAAAAGGCTGTACAACTTGAGTTCGCAGGAATTCCGTTGCAACGCAACATCCATGTTGTGCGATCCGATGAAAACAAGCGGCTATGGGACTATAAGCTCGTTTCGCGCCGATCACAGGCCATACAGGCCAGTGCTATGGCTGAAAAGCAAACGCTGCAGGTCAATGACTCTCGACGGCTGCTTGAACTTGATAGCATTGTTGGCAAGGCGGTGGAACTTCAGCAGGCGCATTTGCAAGCCATTCTGAAGGAGGCCCCGAAGAGCTACTTCGCCAAAGTGGTGCGCGCCGATCTTGAAGTGGAAGCGGCCAAAGGGGCCAACCCCATGGCCGTACTCAATGGGTTCGATCTCAGCGATCCCGGCCTGATGCGTAGTTCGGTGTATGATAAAGCGGTGATCACCTTTCTAAAGAACATTCACGCAGCGAGCGAGGAGCAGTTCCTCTCCGCCTCGGACTCGTTGATCGCCTATGCTTCACGCAACCCCGAGTGCAAGGCCTATATGCTCGATCACCTCGTCGACCTGTTTTCGACCTACGGACCGGACTTGGCCTTGCAACACCTCATCGATCGGTATGTGGTGACCGCTGACGGCATCCAACAGATCGATCCCGCGCTGCGCGAACGCGTTCAGGAACTGCTGAAGGTGGCCGTGGGTGCCACAGGCGAGGATGTAGATCTCCCCACACCGACGGGTACGCGGCCTCTCCGTACTATTGTTGAAGGCTCGCGGTATACGGCACTCTTCTTCTACAGTAGCACCTGTGAACACTGCCATCAGGAAATGCCCATCCTCAAGGACGCATACCGGGCCTTCCACCACAAGGGATTCGAGGTTGTTGGTATTGCCCTCGACGCTGATAGCAGTGAGTTCGCAAATTGCATTTCGGCAGAAGGCTTGCCGTGGCCTTGTTATAGTGAGTTCATCGGTTGGGGGGCCAAGGCGGTGAAAGCCTATCAGGTGAAGGCTACGCCGTGGTTCTACGTACTGGACGATCACATGCGGATCGCGGCCAAGCCCACGAATGCGACGATCCTTCGTGTGTGGCTGGACGAGAACCTGCGCTGAGCATTCACAGAGGAAGCACCCACCCACGATGACCCTCAGGCAATGCGGGTAGCACAGGTCTCTCTCGAAATAGACCGAACACGCTTGAGCCCGAACCGCTCATGGCCGAGTACACGGCGCCTGCGAACTGGACCTTCTCCAGCGTTCTCCGCACTTCAGGATACGCTCGGAGGACATAATCCTCCATCACATTCACTACATGGCCGCCCCATTCTTCCGGCCGTTGCTCTGTCAACACGCTGCCCAGGTCATATCTAGCAGGCGCCAGTGCCGTTTGGGCGTACACTTCGGCCGTGGAGACATGGATCCCCGGGTTCAACAGCATGAGCCACCAACCAGTGAGGTCAACAACGATCGGGCTCAGGATCGCTCCCCGGCCCGTAGCCAACTGAGCTCCGTTACCGAGAAAAAACGGACAATCACTACCAAGTGCAGCGGCCAGTTCTGCAAGGCGGGCAGCGGGGACTCCCAGATCCAACAGGTCATTGATGAGCATCAATGCATGTGCTCCATCACTGGAGCCACCTCCCAGTCCGGCGCCGATCGGAATCGTTTTGTGTAGGTGCATACACAGACCGGGCAGATCATGGTCACGGCCCAAGGCTTTGGCTGCATGCACGCACAAATCCTCTTGAGGGTTTCCGGGCACAGGCATACCGGTGCGGACAAAGACCACTTCCCCTGAGGGCACGTCATGGTCGACCACCACCTCCAAAGCATCGCGCATGGGGATGGGCAGTAGCACACTCTCCATTTCCCGATAGCCGTCGGGTCGGAGTCGTAGCACATGCAGCCCTAGGTTGATCTTAGCATGGGGGAAGGTGATCATTAGGGCACGAACATAGTCCGGGGAGCGTTGCGTTCCATTGTTGCCCGGTCCTTCTACCTTCGCCCTGTCCGCCGTCGCCCTAGAATGTGAAACGTGCGAAGAGGGAGTAGCGGACCTCAATGATCGCCCATGCAGACCTTCCTCGAATTCGAGAAACCCATCCAGAACATCATTGAGCAGATCGAGAAGCTCAAGGAGGTGGCTAACCAAAGCCAGGTGGACGTGGGTCCCACGCTGAAGGACCTAGAGAAAAAGCTGACGGAAACACGCCGTCACATTTATGGCAACCTGTCGCCGTGGGAGCGAGTGCAAGTGAGCCGCCACCCGGACCGGCCCTACACGTTGAAGTACATTGAGACGATCACAGACGGAAGCTTCATCGAACTGCACGGCGATCGGACCGTGCGCGATGACAAGGCCATGGTCGGCGGGTTCGGGCTGGTGGAAGGCCGAACGGTGATGTTCATCGGGCAACAGAAGGGCATCAATACCAAGATGAGGCAGTACCGGAACTTCGGCATGCCTAATCCCGAAGGCTACCGCAAAGCGCTACGGTTGATGAAACTGGCGGAGAAGTTCAACAAGCCGGTGGTCACCTTGATCGATACGCCCGGTGCATTCCCCGGCCTGGAAGCTGAAGAGCGCGGGCAAGGTGAAGCGATCGCCAGGAACATCTTTGAAATGTGCCAACTCCGTGTGCCCATTATCTGCATCATCATCGGAGAAGGTGCATCAGGCGGCGCCTTGGGCATCGGCGTGGGCGACAAGGTCCTGATGTTGGAGAACACATGGTACTCCGTGATCTCACCCGAGTCCTGCTCCAGCATACTATGGCGTAGTTGGGACTTTAAGGAGCAGGCGGCAAAATCACTGAAGCTCACTGCGGAAGATATGCTGAAGAACAAGCTGATCGACGGCATTATTCCTGAGCCTGAAGGCGGCGCTCACGCCGATGTTGAAAAGGCGACCTCCATTGTGAAGTCTGAGATCATCCGTCAGCTGAACAGGCTGACCAAGACGGATCCCGAAAAGCTCGTAGCGCGCCGCGTCGAAAAGTTCTGCGCCATGGGCGTGGTGGCAAAGGCCAAATAAGGCGCCTTGGTACGAAATACCCGCGCCTAGAGATCAGCGGTTCAGCAGCGGCAGCGCGTATTGTATTGGTGCGCCAATGGACCACGTGGTACCGATAGCACCTGTCTGGGCATTCACGGTAAGCACATTCATACCCGCCGCGGCATAGACCAAGCCGCTGACCGGCTCCAGGCTCAGGTCGCGGATATTAGAAATGGTCGCAATGGTGACCGATCCCGCGTTGGAGTATGTAAAGCGTTCGAGTTGACCATTGGCAAGCGCTACAAGGAAGGCGTTGGCATCCACGCGTTCAACAGCCGTTATCGGGGACAGCCACGTGTAAGGCTCCCAACCGCCCCCTCCAACAATGTTCCGGTCCTCCACCACACCTAGGCCATTCCGGTTGCCGAAAAGAAGAAGATGTGCATCATCCCTCGGATACATGGCCAGCACGGCTTTGTCCAGAACTTGATCGGCCACTTGTACTCCCGATGCGGCCTGGTGTACCGCCAGTCGATGGACGCTGCCGGTGACATCCGCTTCCGCCACCACCAACTTGTCATTCATCCGTACGGTCCGCTCGGAGCGGTATCCCGTTGTTAGGTCAAGGACCGTGGCTGTGGATCCGGACTGAGCCGAATACCCGCGTAAGTAACCATCCGTTGTTCCTACGTACATCACGCCATCGGACAGCAGGTCGATCGATGTGAACCACGGGATCCCCGAATTGCCAATGTTCGATTTCTGCCAGCGGACCTGCTGGCCATCAGGCGCAAAGGCGATCAGCGGGCCTTCAACGGTGCCCATGACCCCGATCACCTGAGCGGCCGAGCTCACCACGGCTCCTCCAAGGTCCATGATCACGGTATTTGCGAGGCTTAAGGCCCCCGTGCTATCGATGCGATGGAGGGCGATGGAATTGGCGTCCGGTCGGCTGACCACTAGCACTTCCCGAAGCCGAAGGGGCGTTGCCTGAAGCTGGACCGTCCGAAAGTCCTTTCCGCTTGCATCGCCGACCAAGGCCTTCACTTCCAATGTGTAATCGCCGGTGGCGATCGCGTCGGAGGTCAGGGGAAGTTCCACCTCGATGCGGGCCGGGTTGCTGCTGGGCACCACGGTCACCGAAGGGATCACCGGGATGCCATTGACGTTCGCGAGCCCGATCACCACGCGGTCCACGCCATCATCACCGCTCACATCCGCGCTCACCCTGAGCGTATCGGGTACCGACAGGTCGAAGCCGTTGGCTGGCGTTATGATCGTAACGCGGGGTGCGCTTTTCTCCACGTCCTTCTTGCAGGACGATAGTACGGTGAGGCCAAGGGCCGCCACCAGCGCAAGGTGTTGATAACGCATCGCTGCAAAGTAAGGTCTGGCGCGACATTCCTGTTCCATCAACAGTGTTCGTAAACCACGCTGTTGATGCATTGTGATGAGGAGATGTGAACGTACATTGATCTGCCCGCACTCACACGTCTACATTTGCCGCCCTTCCACCGCCGGGCAACATCGGTCCGGATGGTTCCACATAGCATGGCTGACACGTCCACCACCCGCATTGGCGACCGCTCCCGTAGCTCCGCCGGGCGCCGTTCCTCGAACTCGTTGATCGAAACCGCTTTGGAGGCCGGCAAGTTGCCGCCACAGGCACCAGAACTCGAGCAGGCCGTGCTGGGCGCCATGATGTTGGAACGCAATGCGGTGAATGAGGCCATCGACATCCTGCAGCCGGACAGCTTTTACGTGGATGCGCACAAACGCATCTTCGGCGCCATCCAGAATCTGTTCCGCACCGACCAGCCCATCGATATCCTAACGGTAACGCAGGAGCTGAAGAAGTCGGCTGAACTGGACATCGTCGGTGGACCGTTTTACATCAGCCAGCTCACCAATAAGGTTGCCAGCAGCGCGAACGTTCAGTACCATGCGCGCATCATCAGCCAGAAGCATATCATGCGCGAGCTCATCCGCATCAGCGCGGAGACCATGCGCGATGCGTATGACGACAGCACGGATGTCTTCGACCTGCTGGACAAGAGCGAGCAGGAGATGTATGCCATCACCAGCGGCAACCTGAAGCGCAACTACGAGCCGATGAGCGACCTGATCCAGGACGCCATTGCGAACATCGAGAACGCGAAGAACAAAGGTGACGGAGTGAGCGGCGTACCCACGGGTTTCGCCAAGATGGACAAGCTCACGGGTGGCTGGCAGAAGAGCGATATGGTGATCGTGGCGGCCCGACCCGGCATGGGTAAGACGGCCTTCGTGCTCAGCATGGCACGCAACATCGCCGTAGAGCACAAGAAGGCCGTTGCCGTGTTCAGCCTGGAGATGAGCAGCACACAGCTCGTCACCCGATTGATCGCGAGCGAGGCCGCCATCAGTTCCGAGAAGCTGCGCAAGGGCGACCTCAACGACCAGGAGTTCGCCATCCTGCACCAGCACATCGCGCGTCTGACCAACGCGCCGATCTTCATCGACGACACGCCCGCGTTGAACATCTTCGAACTACGGGCCAAGTGCCGCCGCTTGAAGAGCCAGCATAATGTGGAACTCATTATCATCGACTACCTACAGCTGATGACCGCCGGAGGCGACGGCAGCAAGGGCGGTAACCGCGAGCAGGAGATCAGTAGCATTTCACGTTCCATCAAGAGCATAGCGAAGGAACTGGACGTGCCGATCATCGCCCTCAGCCAGTTGAGCCGAGCTGTTGAAACGCGGGGTGGCGACAAACGTCCTATGCTCAGTGACCTTCGTGAATCAGGCGCCATCGAGCAGGATGCCGACCTGGTCTGTTTCCTTTACAGGCCGGAGTATTATAAGATCTATGAGGATTCCTACGGCAGCACACTCGGTATCGGTGAGTGCATCATCGCCAAGCACAGGAACGGCGCCTTGGACACGGTGCTCCTACGGTTCATCCCGGAGCTTGCCAAATTCACTGATCTGGAGACCACCTCCACTAACTTTGGCGTTGATGGTGGCACGGGATCGGATGGCATGCGTACCATCACCCGACCCAGCCGTATGAACGATGACCAAGGACCGGACGACGATATCGCACCATTCTAAGAAAGGGGACCGCAACGACGCGACGACGCAACGAAAGGCGAAACGCTTTTTTCTGCTTGCTTGTCTTTTTTTATGCTGCGTGGCACCTTCGTACGCCACCAAGCTGTTGATCCCCATGGACAACAGCCAGAAGGATCATCTCAAGGCCTACGGCCTTGTCTATTGGACGCTTCAGCAGGATCTGCCTGTTGAGTGGTTGTTGAACTATCGCGGTGGCAGCTTTCTGATCGAGCACTACACCACCATCGAGCAGGAGTGCACCATCCGCGGTATCACGTTCAACGTGATCGCCGATGGACAGGCAAATGCCATCCTCGCGGAGATCGCCGACCCCGAGGCGAACATGGAAGTGGTGAAGCTGGAGAAGGCTCCGAAGATCGCCGTCTACGCGCCGGAAGGCTTCCAGCCGTGGGATGATGCCGTGGCGCTAGTGATGACCTATGCAGAGATCCCGTACACCCGGATCTATGACCGAGAAGTGATCAGCGGGGTGCTTCCGCAATACGACTGGTTGCACCTTCATCACGAGGATTTCACTGGGCAGTACGGCAAGTTCTACGCGCAATTCCGGAACGCCGCTTGGTACCAGGAACAAGTACGGGAGAGTGAGGCGACCGCTGCTGAACTGGGCTTTGCGAAGGTCAGTCACATGAAGGGCGCCGTGGCCGGTACCATACGCGATTACGTAGCCGGTGGTGGCTATCTCTTCACCATGTGCAGCGGCACCGATAGCTACGACATCGCCCTCGCCGCAGAAGGTGTGGACATTTGCACAACCGAGTTCGATCATGATCCGATCGACCCCCAGTGTCAGCAGAAGCTCGACTACAACAAGGGTTTCGCATTTCAGGATTATCATCTGGTCACAGATCCGATGACCTATGAGTTCAGCGACATTGATGGCACACCTGAGCACAGCCGTGCAGGCGGTGAAACGCGCGACTTCTTCACGCTCTTCGATTTCAGCGCGAAATGGGACGTCGTGCCAGCGATGCTCTGCCAGGACCACGAACAGGTGATCCATGCCTTCATGGGCCAGACCACTGACTTCCGCAAGCGCTTTGTGAAGCCTAAAGTTTTGGTGATGGGCGAGAATAAAGCCCTTGGAACGGTGCGGTATATCCATGGCGAATTCGGATTGGGACAATGGACCTTTTATGGCGGCCACGATCCCGAGGACTATCAGCACATGGTGGGTGATCCACCGACCGATCTGAGCCTATTCCCGAATTCGCCCGGTTACCGGCTGATCCTGAACAACATTCTGTTCCCTGCTGCGCGGAAAAGAAAGCAAAAGACATAGGTGCTTCGTGGCCAAGGACCTGGACGTCGTCCCGTGGCTTTTGCTTTCTTTGACATGAACGCACCACAAGCTCCTCTCAATATGTCCATGGATGCACGTACAGCTCGTTTGTATGAACGTTATCACGAGGTGACCTATCAGGACCTTGGCAAGCGTGGTGGAGTATGGAAGGCGCTTGGTGGATATTTACAACGATACATTCCACCAGATGCGGCCGTCCTGGACCTTGGTGCCGGATATTGCGGTTTCATCAATAACATCAAGGCCCGGGAAAAGCACGCCTTGGACCTGAGCCCTGAGGTCCGTAAACACGCAGATCCGGGGGTGACCACCTATGTCGGTGATGTGGCCGACCTTTCGATGTTGAGCACCGGCTCCATGGATGCGGTCTTCGCGAGCAACCTGATCGAACACCTTGACGATGACCCATTGGCGCGCACCTTGTCCGAGGTCTCGCGCGTAATTCGCTCAGGCGGGCGCTTCATTGTCATGCAGCCGAACTTCGCCTACGCCTATCGCAACTATTTCGACGATTTCACCCACCGCCGGATCTATACCCACATCTCCTTGCGGGATGTGCTGATGACCCAAGGCTTCCGCATTGTTGCGTTGCACAAGAAGTTCACGCCCTACAGCATGCGATCTTCTATTCCGGCCCACCCCTGGCTGGTGGGCCTTTATCTTCGATCACCCTTCAAGCCAATGGCCGGGCAAATGCTGATCGTCGGCGAGAAAAGCTGATATCCACCTTCAGACAGGATGAAGCGCCTGCTGCACCGCCTACTCGTATCGAAACACACCTGGCCATTGGTGGTGGGGCTGATCTTTCGTACACTTTTCTTCATCTGGTGCGAACATGAGAATGGGGAGCAGCCTATAGGACGCTGGGCGGCCTTCGATCCGGATCAATGGGAATACATCGATACGGTCGAGTCGTACCTCAACGGGAGTGGCTGGGCTCCTGACCATCGCATGCCCGGATATAGCGCGATCTACCTGCTCTTCCGTTCGGCCTTCGACATTCCCATGGCCCGTGATCTGCTCACCCTTGCGCAGATGGTCGTGGCCGTGCTGGCTATTTATGTCTTTGCACGCGCCATCGCATCCGCTCCACGAAATCCGCATTGGTTCTGGCCGGTCTACGGTGCGCTGCTCTTCGCCTCGTTCAGTGCGTTAGGTGATATTGTATTGGTGAACGAGAGCTTCACCACCTCTGCATTGATGCTGCATTGGGCCACGTACGTGAGGTACCGGGCCTCAGATCGGCGCGTATGGTTGGTCGCATCAGGAGCGCTCATCGGGTTGGCCATTTTTCTAAGGCCGATCTATGGCCCCATCCTGGCGTTCGTGCCGATGCTCGAGCTGGTTCGAAGGGATAGGCCGATGTTCAAGAGCTTTAAGTACGCGGTACTCTTCGCGCTTCCGTTCTTGCTTACGGATGCCGTGTGGGTCGTACGGAACCATCGGCATTATGGTGGGTTCAACCCGCTCACCAACCACGGCCCGTGGAATCCGCGCTATTCAAGATCTACGCTGTTCCCTGCGATCGAACTGCTCAGCACTTACGGCGGACATCCCTATTATTGGGAATCAGGATCGGATGTCCTGTGGTTCGGATATGAACCGGATGCAGGTGGAGGCACCACCAAAGCCATACCCGGAGTAGAGCCACCTCCGGCCTATGCGTATACCTCCGTCTGCACGGAGGACAGCCTCATCGCGTTCGCGAACGCCATGCGTCAAGCCCGCTCGGGTAACATGTCCAAGGCGGGGGAGGACTCCATTGCAGCCGATCTGCTCGCGAAGACGAGGCGTTGGCGCGTGGTTTATAGGAAGGAGAGGCCGTTCCAGTACCATGTGCTCTCGCGCTTGCGATTGCTGAAGTATGAGACCATCAACTCAGGAACGGAGGTCCTCTTCAAGCGATCGTTCAAGGAGCTGTCCAAGTTGGAGTTCGCGTACAAGATCATCCAGTCAGGTATCTATTGGTGGGCGCTAGTGATCGGCGGGCTGGCGAGCGTTCTCTTCCTCACGCGGTGGCGATCGCAACCTCAATCTGCGCTACTCGGGCTCATGTGTGTTTACTCGGTCGTAGCCTGCCCGTGGATCATGCGTGCTGCGGAGATCCGGTACATGATCCCGGTATTTCCGCTGCTCCTGGGCGCCTCGATCTGGTTGGCGTTGGCCGGATGGGATCGATACCGGGCTCTTGCACGTCGATCCATATCCCCCAGTGCTGCGTAAGCATTGCTGTAATTTGGTCAGCGTTCCAATTCACGATCCAGTTCCAATAGCGCTAGATGTACAAAGGCAGAACAGTCAGCGTGGTGCTCCCCGTCTACAATGAAGAGGAGAACATCAAGGTCGCCATCGAGGATTTCTTCGCCCAACCTTTCGTGGATGAGGTCGTCGCGGTCGACAACAACTCCAGCGACAGCAGCGCCTACGAGATCAAGTCCACAAGGGCGGTCTACATCCACGAAACCAGCCAGGGCTATGGTGCGGCCTTGCAGCGGGGTATGCGGGAGGCGACCAGCGAGATCATTGTGACCGTTGAGCCGGATGGCACCTTCATGGCCAAGGACATCGAAAAGTTATTGATCTATGCGGAGGACTTCGAGGTGGTATTCGGCACCCGTACGTCTCGCGCGTTGATCTGGTCCGGAGCCAATATGGGCTTCGGCATCCGTATGGGCAACTGGGCCGTGGCCAAGTTCCTGGAATATCTGTTCAACGGTCCGTCGCTCACCGATGTGGGTTGCACGTACAAATTGCTACATCGATCGGCATATGAGCGCGTCAAAAGCCAGTTGACGGTCAATGGATCGCATTTTTCCGTTGAGTTGATGATCCGCACCCTCCAGGCCGATCTGCGTACGGTGGAGATCTCAGTGAACTATCGCCAGCGGATCGGCACCTCGAAGATCACTGGTAAAGTCTGGAAAGCCGCCCGCCTAGGCTTCCGGATGATCTTTTTCATCGCACGGGAACGGGTCAGATGAGCCGAGCAGTCGCTGAATGAGCGGAGGAGCGACGCGGCTAGGCCGTCAAGGATCCTGCCCATTTTGGAAAGCGCAGAGCCAGATCCCAGCGCCGGGCGAGCCACACGGCCGTCGCACTCGCGTAGATGATATAATACGGCTCCAGCGTGATCGTCCGGAACCGGTTCTGGACAAAGAATCCCACACTCAGTATCAGCATACACACGATCAGTCCTACGATGTACAGGTGTTTGCGCCAGTTCGATCGAAGGGCCCGTATGATCCCCATATACCCCATGATGTAGATCGGAAGCGAGAGCAGAAAAGTCGCCAACCAGTTCGTAAAGCTGTAGTGGTGATAGTTCACGCCAGGAACGATGAAATACCATAGGTCATACGCCGCTAGTGTCCACACCTTGGACGGGTTCTCGCGGCACCATTTCTTGGCCGCATCCATGTAGATCACCTGGCGCTCCTTCACGCCCACTTTCGAAAGGGTGTCCTGCAACGCATGCAGCACGGTGAAGTCCATGTTCAAAATGCGCCTGTGTTCATCACTGCCAAGTGGTGGTGGATCCACGATGAAGCAGTAGGTGTCCTCGTTGTGGCCCCAGAGAAAATGACCTCCCTGGCCCGTGCTGCTCAACACATACTGGCCGTGCTTGTGGTATTGATACAGACCATAGGGCAGCGTGAAGGCAACGCTGACGAGGGCGAAGAGCCCGGCATGTGTGAGGCGGCGCATCGCTGTTCCCTTCATGTTGCACCAGATGATCAGCGGCACGAAAGGTGCGAACATGAGGATGTGGCTCTTGGTAAGGAACGTGATCGCGAAGAGCGAAGCGGCCATGATCGTCCAGCCCCAGCTGTCCTGCTCCAACGCCAGCATCAGGACATAGAGGAAGAATATCAGGTTGATCTGGAACGGCATGTCCTGTGCGAAGGTGTTGACCCACACGAGCGTGAGTGGGAACACCGCGTAGACCGCGGCAGATACCAACGCGGTAGGGCGATCGAACAGGCGCTTGGCGATCCGGAAGAGGATCACCCCCGATAGTGAAGACAGGAGCAATTGGATGGACCCCAGCGACCATTTCCAATAGTCCCCGAAGATCCACTTATGCAGCGCTTGATAGCTCGCATACAAAGGCGCCATGGTGAACTGGGGCGCTTGAAAGTCGAAGTCGCCATGCTCGACCACGGCTGTGCTTTGAGCATCATATATGGCGGAATCGCGGTCCAGTTCGAGCCCGAACTTTTCCGAGACACCGATGAAGGCGATACGCACCACCAGGAAACTGATGAAGATCCAGCGTTCAATGCGTCGGTCGGTCCAAGTGCTCATCGGAGGGTTGCTTCAGGTGTGGTAATGTTCTTTCGGCCTGCCTCCCACAGCTTGGTCATAGCGGCTGCCATCACCATGTAGAGGATGGCCCTCACGGAGGAGGTATATCGGGTCTGTATGACGAACGGCACGTAGATAAAACCTGTATACAGAACCCATGCGAGCGGGTGCGCGATCTCTGCCGTGCGCAACATTCCCCACCGGACAGATCGTGAGATGGAATAGATGGCTCCGGCGAAAAGAATGAACGTGAACAGGAATGCCGCGATGAGAAGGATCCTGCCGACCGGGCCAGCCGCCGAGAATCTGCCACGATCGACACCGACCACCCACAAGCGGACCGCACTGTACGCTTTGAATGCCAGGTAGTAGCCGGGATGGGCTTTGATGTCCATGAGGGTTCGCTGCTTGATCACGCGTTCGCGCGCGATCACGAACCGAGAGTTGTAGCTGTAGCAAATGTTGGGTCGCCCATTGATGATGGCCCGCATCAGGGAATCACGCGAAGTGAGAAGAGGGGCCACTTGTGCATCGATGGAATCCCATTCCTGCTCATATGCAGCGCGCTCAGTGGCCAGGGATGATGCCGGCACGAATCGGATCATCTCGTCCGCGATGAAATTCTCGAAGCTCCGCTCCTTCGGAAGTCCGGGAAGGCGACCGCACCAATACCCCAGATTGAACACGCCGCCGCCGCCTTCCAATGGGGTGGGGCTGAGGATGCCGTGATGCGCACGGTTCCAGAGGGCGAACGGAAGCAAGGTGCCGATGAACACGGCCATGGTTAGAAGGTGTATGCCCCAGACGTAGCGCTTCTTGTCATTCCACCATGTGATCAGGGTGCGGATCAAAGGGAAGAGCAAGTAAACAGGCCGGCACTGAAAGATGAAACCAAGCAGCAGTCCCACCCCAACTGCCGACAAAGGGTCCGAGGGCCGTTTCACCACATCCACGTACACAAGCACTGCGATACAGAAGAACACGGGGATCTCCGGTGTGACCATAAAAATGAGGCTGGTGACATTCGCAGAAGGCAGCAAAAGAAGGAGGAGCAGATTGCGCCCGACCAACCCCGTGTTCCATCGGTCCATGACCTTGAACATCAGGTGTAGTCCGGCGACGTACATCAGCAGTTGGGTCCCGATCATGGCAGGACGCCAGAAGTCGAACAGCCCTATGAATGCAGCGACATACAATGGATACCCTGGGGTACGGAACGTATCGGGTATGGGTGGGTCGAATTGTAGCCACTGTGAATAGTGCCCGTGCAATATCCCTTCCGCAAGGGCGACATAGGAGAGTTCGTCCACCCCTTTCACGCCGATGCACGTCATGCCGATGACCGTTATCGTCAGGCCAGAAAGTGCCAACAGCAACAGATAGGTGGTCCGTGAGGCCAGCGATCGGTAGATCGTGCTCATCCTGTTACGATTTCCGGAAGTCCCCTTGGGAGAAGTGCTTCTCGATGAGGCAATACATCATGATGAAGAAGTATCGACTACCCATCTCCTTGATCTTCAACTTGCTCTCGCCGGTCTTTCGGTTCTGCCAGCTATTGGGGATCACGGCATAGCTATATCCCCTCACGATCGCCTTTAGCGGAAGTTCCAGTGTGAGATTGAAGTGCGGAGACAGAAAGGGCTTGAGGCCCTCCAATGTGCTGCGCGAGTACATCTTGAATGCATTCGTACAATCGTTGTACTTCAACCGGAACAAGACCCTCACGATGGTATTCGCCAACCGGTTCATCCATCGTTTCACTAGCGGATAATCGATCACCTCGCCACCTTTGCTCCAACGCGTCCCAAAGACACAGTCATAGCCTTCGTCCATTTTCCGATGATAGCGGACCAGATCCCTTGGGGAGTCGCTCAGGTCGGCCATCATCACCGCGACACGGTCGCCATTCACGCGCTCCAGTCCCCACCGAACGGCATAACCAAAGCCGCCGGGTCCCTCGTTCTCAAGGACACGCAAGGTGGGTACTTCTTGTTGGAGGGCGCCCAGGATCCGGGCAGTATTGTCCTGGCTGTGGTCGTTCACCACGATCAGCTCATGGTCTATACCCGCCTTATGTAGTTCCTCGTGTATGCTCCGCACCGTTGGAGCAACGCTGCCTTCCTCATTGTGGGCCGGGATCACGACGCTCAACATCTCACTTGCGGGCGATGACCAGGAACTGTTTTCCGATGGATCGCCATGCCCAAGGCATGGCCAGGAAGGCCTTGATGAGCATCCTGTTCACCGGAAGTCCCCCACGGAATGACAAGGGCAGGAAACGTGGGTGAATGGTCTCGATCTCGAACCCCGCACCGTATAGATGCTCCGCCACTCCAAGCTCGCTGAGCACCACGGTGTGGTCAGCAAAATCGAAATATTCCTTGTAGACGTATTTGAAATTCGGTCCCATTACCGCAATGCGACCGCCCTTACGCAGATGACCATGCATTTTGGTGAGGAAGAAGGCGACCTCTTCCTGTGAATGCAGATGTTCAAGGAAGTTGCTGACGAACACACCGTCAAAGTGCTCCAAGGGCAGGTCGGCCTTCATGGTATCAGCCACCACTTGTTTCACATCCGGTGCAGCGTGTGCCGCCAGGAATGCCCCGTTCATATCCACGGCCCATCGCTCCCCGGCCGGAACATGGTTGATGAACTCGCACATACCCGCCGCCGGGTCGACCACGCAATGTGGGCGCCCCATGCGCTCGAACATGAACTTCGAGATCTCCTGCCAAACCATCCGGCGTTTGGCGCGGTCGATACCCTTGAAGCGGTATGCGTAAATGCGATCCAGGTCCATCAGTGCGCGCGTGTTGTCATTTCTTCATGAATACGTTCCAACGTCTCGCGCAGGCCGTAGCGATGTTGCCAGGCAGGATAGTGGGCCTTGAACTTCCGCATATCGCTGACATACCAGATGTGGTCGCCGCTGCGCGCCTGGTCTGAATAGCGCATGTCCATGCGTTTTCCCGTGATCTCCTCGCATAGGATCCGGGCCTCCATCATGCTGCAGTTGCTGAAGCGGCCACCACCCGCGTTGTAAACCTCCCCAGGTCGTGGGGCCCTATGGAACTCCTGGAACATGGCCACTAGGTCGTCGCTGTGTATGTTGTCGCGCACCTGCTTTCCCTTGTGGCCGAAGATGGTATACGTGGTGCTAGTGATCGCGCATTTCATGAGGTAGCTCAGGAACCCGTGCAATTGGGTCCCGCTGTGCCGCGGACCGGTTAGGCAGCCGCCCCGGAAGATCCCTGTGTTCATATCGAAATAGCGGCCGTACTCCTGCACCATGATGTCCGCCGCCACCTTGCTGGCACCAAAGAGCGAGTGTTTCGTCCGGTCTATGCTCATCTCCTCATCGATCCCTTCGGCGGCGTATTGATGGGTTGCAGATACCTCCCATCGGGTCTCCAGTTCCACCAAGGGAAGGAAGTTCGGGTTGTCACCGTACACCTTGTTCGTGCTGGTGAAAATGAACGTCGCCTTGGGGCAGTGCTGGCGGGTCAGTTCGAGGAGGTTCAGGGTGCCGTTCGCGTTCACCTCGAAGTCGAGGAACGGGATCTGTGCGGCCTTGTCATGACTGGGTTGGGCAGCAGTGTGCACTACGAGGGAGATGCTGCTGCCATGCTCTGCGAAGATCCGCTCCAACGCCTGCAGGTCGCGTATATCCACGTTGTGGTGCACATAATTCGGAATGCGTTCCAGTAACTCATCCACGTTCCAACGGGTACTGGCCTCCGCACCGAAAAAGACCGACCGCATGTCGTTATCGATGCCGATGACGCGATCGAAGTGGGGCGCGAATTGTTCCACTGACGCACTACCAACGAGTCCTCCACTACCGGTAATGACCACGACGCTCATGTGCTGTGAATGATCTCAGGCAAGGATGACGCGCAACTGGTCCTCATGTTGCCTTAGCCAATGGAAGGAATCGTTCAGAACGGTGTCGATGTCCCGTCTGGGTGACCAGCCGGTGAGTTCATGTACACGCGCGTTATCGGTTACATACAACTTAATGTCCCCTGGGCGATCCCCGGGGTCGCTGGTCACGTTGATCGATGAACCCGTTATCCTTGCACAACGGTCGGTAAAGCCACGCAAGGTGTCACTATTGTTCGGGCCGCCGCCCACGTTCAAGACCCGACCGTTGACCTGGTCCATATGGTCCAATTGGTGAAGGACAAGGTCCCCCAGATCATCTACGTGAAGGACGTCGCGCACTTGTTTGCCGGCTCCGCCAAAGCCGATGTAGGCGAGCGGCATTTTCCAGTGGTGGCGGGCAAGCCAGAGAAGGATAAAGCCCTGATCCGTTTTCCCCATCTGCCAGGGACCAGCGATCACACCACATCGGTCCACCACATAACGGAAGCCGTGCATGTTCGCATATTCCTCGATCATGAGTTCGCTGGCCAGCTTGGTCGCCCCGTACAGTGTGCGCGCTCCTGCTAGGGGGAACTCCTCAGCTATCCCTTTGGAACTGGCGCCCTGAGGTGCCTTGGTCGGATCGACCACGAAGCGGTCATCGGTTTCGGCGCACATCGCGTTGATGGTAGCGATCGGGTATACCCTGCTTGTGCTCAGGAAGAGCAGGTCGGACTTATCCCGGGCCACGAGATCCAAGCAGTTCAACGTACCCATCAGGTTCGTATCCTGCACGTACTGTGCGCCACCATGGTAGCCGGCGATCACACTGGGCTCGGCACTGCATTCGATAAGCGCATCGAGGCGCGGTATCCCTTTCAGATCGGACCGCTCGCGCACATCGCCATGGATGAACTCAACCCCAGCGGAACGCAACCGGGGCAGGTTCAATTCGCTTCCGCGACGCTTGAGGTTGTCCAGTGCCAGCACCGTGGCATCGGGTTCGTTCGCTTTTAACCTCAGGGCGATGTTGCTGCCGACAAAGCCTGCACCTCCGGTAATGAGATAGGAACGGGGGGCTCTGGCGGGGGGCATTTAAGGAACGAATGCGTTGGTAACCTGTATGGCGGCTAAGGTATACGTGTGTGCCGCTTGCCTTGGGCGTGGTTATGTTTGTTCCGTCAAATCATTCGCATGGACCTCACCAAGATCATCTCCGTTACCGGTAAGAGCGGGCTCTACCGCGTTGTCGCGCAAGGCCGTCAGGCCATCATCGCCGAATCCCTCGCGGATGGTAAGCGGATCCCTGTACCTACCAGTGTGCGGGTCAGCTCCCTCGAGGAGATCAGCATGTTCACCACCGGCGATGATGTACTGTTGAAGGATGTGCTGTCGAAGCTGTACGACAAGGCCAAGGGTGCTACATCCGCTGATCCCAAGGAGGACGATAAAGCGCTGTGGAAGGCCCTTACCGATGTGTTGCCCACGGCGGATCATGAGCGTATTTATCCCAGTGACGTGCGCAAGTTGTTCACATGGTATGCCCTGCTGCTGAAGGCCGGTGAGCTCGCGAAGAAGGAGGACAAGAAAAAGAAGGGCGCAGACGACGGTGACAAGCCCAAGGATGAAGCCAAGGCCAAAAAGGTCGCGAAGGCCAAGCCCGACCTCGCTGCGAAGAAGGCCGGCCAAAAGGCGGGAGGTGGTTCTAAGGCAGCCGCTGTGCGTCGTGGAGGCCAGCGCGGCAGCTAAGCTTGCCGTATGAATGTCACACTGCAGGCGGAAAGGCGCTACCTGCCCAAGGCCTTGGTTGTTGACGACTGGGCCTCGGTCTCCCCTTATTTCAACGAGCTGCATGAACGTCCCAGTTCCTCAAAGGAGGAATTGCAACGCTGGTTGTTGGACCTGAGCGAACTGGAAGCCGCCCTGAGCGAGGAAGGTGGTTGGCGTTACATCCGCATGACCCTCGACACACGCGATGTGGCGGCCGGCACACGATACGAGAACTTCACGAGCGAGGTGCTCCCCAATGTGGAGATCTGGACGGATAAGTTGCAGCGCAAGCTGATGGCTTCACCTTACTCGGAGCAGCTCTCCGATGAAGGATATCCTGTTTACCTGCGGGGGATGCGCGAACAGCTTCGCATCTTCCGCGATGTGAATGTGCCGATACAAGCCGAGCTGCGGACCATGGCACAAGAGTATGGCAGCACCATCGGGACCATGTCCGTGCAGTGGGAAGGTGCGGAGATAACGTTACCTAAGGCCGGCGCGCTCCTGGAGGATGTGGACCGCGCACAGCGCGAACTAGCCTACCGGCTCATCGCCGCGCGGCGCGCGCAGGACCGTGACAAGCTCGAGGCGCTTTTCAGCCGCATGGTTGAGCGCAGACATACCATCGCGCTGAACTCTGGTTTCGGGAACTACCGCGACCACATGTACAGTGCCATGGGGCGCTTCGATCATTCACCAGCGGATGCACGCGCGTTCCACGCCGCTGTGGAAGCGGAGGTGATCCCGCTGGTGAACCGGCTTCAACAGGAACGCAAGCGATCGTTGGGTGTGGAATCACTCCGCCCTTGGGACCTTGCGGTGGATACCACGGGTCTTGCCCCGTTGAAGCCCTTCAGCGATCCCCAACAGCTCATCGACCTCACCATCGATGTGTTCGGACGGTTGGATCCCTACTTCGCGGAATGCATCCGCACCATGCAGACCAGTGGACGCCTAGACCTTTCGAGCCGTGAGGGGAAGGCCCCCGGGGGCTATAACTATCCGCTCTATGAGAGCGGTGCACCATTCATCTTCATGAACGCGGTGGGCACCACGGACGATGTGACCACTATCTTACACGAAGGTGGGCATGCGGTGCATTCCTTTCTGACGCATCCGCTGCCGATCACCGGTTTCAAGAGCTTTCCAAGTGAAGTTGCCGAACTGGCCAGCATGAGCATGGAACTGCTCACCATGGAACACTGGGATCGCATCTATCCTGAAAGATCCGAATGCCAACGGGCGAAGCGCCAGCAACTGGAGCGCGTCATCACCATCCTGCCATGGGTGGCCACCGTGGATGCCTTTCAACACTGGATCTATGAAAACCCAGGCCATTCCCACGCTGAACGTACCGAGGCCTGGATCGCTACGCACAAGCGCTTCAGCGGGAATGTGGTGGACTGGAATGGCCTGGAGAACGAACGGGCCATGCTCTGGCAGAAGCAGTTGCACATCTTCGAAGTGCCCTTCTACTATATTGAATATGGGATCGCACAACTTGGGGCCATCGGCATCTGGCGAAATGCGAAGCGCGAACCGGTCAAGACGGTGGCTGAATATATCAATGCACTAAAGCTGGGTTATACCCGTCCCTTGCCGGAGATCTATGCCTCGGCCGGCGTGCCCTTCAGCATGCAGGCAGCGCATGTGCGCGACCTGATGGGCGCTGTTGGGGCGGAATTGGACTCTCTGCGAACAGTGTAGGCCCGCACTGCGTTGAAACCCAAGGAAGGCAAGGTTCAGGCCAGCGCCTGGCGCTGGGCTCTACTAACTTGCGTCCGTATCATTCATCTTGCATGAGCTTATCCGTTACTCTCCTTCGTTCAGCCACATTGACCTTGTTGGGCGGCACGTTGGCGCTTTTCATTTCGTGGAATAAAGGCAGTGTCCCTGTGGCGCAAGCGTTCCATACCCGCGAGGAGTTGGAGGGCTTTGAGCGCGGGACCGGCCTGCCCTTCGGAGAGAACACTTACTTTAAGACCAGTGGCACATGCAGCGGGTGCCATGGCTATGATCCCACAGGATTTGCAATGCACACACAGGAGAGCGGCACCGATGTGAATGTGGTGGATGACTGGCGCAGCACAATGATGGCAAACAGCGCGCGCGATCCCTTTTGGCGCGCCAAGGTGAGTCACGAAGGATTGGTGAACCCTGCCCATCAAGCAGCGCTGGAGGACAAGTGCACCAGCTGCCACGCTCCCGCCGGCCGCCAAGACAAACACATGTTGGGTCATGGCCCCTATTCCATCGCCGAGCTCGAGCAGGACCCACTGGGTCTCGACGGTGTGAGCTGCGTGCCCTGCCATATCCAAAGCGCAGATAGCAGCGGCCTGCTCTTCTCCGGTAACCTGAAGTTCGATACACTGGACAGACCCCTCTACGGACCCTATGCTGACGCGGACATCTTCGGTTCGCCTATGTCCGCTTTCGTAGGGTACACGCCGAAGTATGGGGCTCATGTGACCGAAGGGGGGCTTTGCGCGGGCTGCCACACGCTAGTTACGGAAACGGCTGACCTCAGCGGTGTACCCACCGGTGGCCACTTCGTTGAGCAGGCCACCTACCACGAATGGCTCAATTCCAAGTTCAATCCGGAGGAGCATCCCGCGGAAGGCATCAGTTGCCAGGGATGCCATGTGCCACGGATCGAGGATGGGGTCGTGCTGTCCGCGAACTACATCTTCTTGCAACCCAAGAGCCCGTTCGGTCTGCACCAATTCGCTGGCGCGAACACCTTCATGCTGAGCATGCTGAGGAATAACATCGATGAGCTCGGGCTTACGGCCGACACCACACAATTTGACAGTACGATCAGCCGCACTGAACGCATGTTACGCAATGGCTTGCTGGTGGATGTACACATGGCCGACCGCGATGCAGACACGGCCTTCGTGGATGTGAAGCTGACCAACCTCGCTGGTCACAAATTCCCCAGTGGATATCCAGCACGCAGAGCCTGGGTAGAGCTTCTGCTCACCAACGCAGCGAACGACACACTTTATCGCAACGGGGCATGGGACAGCAGCTATGAGGTAGTGGGACATGACGCGCAGTGGGAACCGCATCATGATGTGATCACCACGGCTGATCAAGTGCAGATCTACGAAATGGTGATGGGCGATGTGAACGGTGACAAGACCACGGTCCTGGAGCGGGCCGACGTTAAGCTGAAGGATAATCGCCTGGTGCCCGAGCTCTTCAGCACATCGCACTACACCTACGACACCAGCTACATCGCGAATGTTGGGGCGGGTGACGTGGATTTCAACAAGGACGATATGGGCGTGGAAGGAAGTGGCTCGGACATCGTTCACTACCACGTCCCAATGAACGGCTTCATCGGTTTGGTGAACGTTCATGCGCGCGTCTGGTACCAAAGCTCCCCACCGAAGTGGATGGAGGAGATGTTCGCGTTCAACAGCACGGAGATCGACCTGTTCCGCAACAAGTACCTCTCGGCGGACAATACCCCCTTCCTGGTACAGGAGGATACATTGAGCGACCTGAGCGTGGCGGTGGATGAGCTGAGTGAACTGGGTGTGCGCATCGCCCCCAATCCCGTGATGGATGGCGTGCTGAACATCGTAGGCCTCAGTGCTCGCGTCGCAAGTGCCGAGGTGTTTGATATGTCCGGCAAGCTCCTTGCGCAACGCGGCGCCTCCGGAGATCGTCAATGGCGTGTTGTGCTTCCTCCAGGCCGGGGGACGTACCTCGTGGTCATGCATACCAAGGAGCGCTCATTTGTGCAGCGGGTGGTAAGCCTGCGCTAGAGGTAACATTCGCCGCGGAATGTTGTTTACTGTATTCGGGAGTGCATGTCCATTTATCGCGATGATCCCCCATCTTTAGGCATGCGTTCACGTGCGGCTTCCATTTTGGCGTCCTTTGGCGTCCTGATATTCTTCTTTGTGGTCACCACCTGTTGCGGGCAATCCGCCGGGCTTAGCTATGGCGAGGTGCAGGACATTGGCCCGGGAGCGTTCGGCTACCTCCGTCCGCGGATCGCGCTGAATGCGGATGCGCAGCCCGTGGTGTTGTGGGGTCGAACGGGCCCTGCGGCGAATTATTTGTCCGTCGCGGTGGGCGGTTCATTCACAGCACCTGTGATGGTGACGCCCGATGGGGTCGCCCCGGCGGTGGCTGATTGGATGGGTAGCAGTATTGCGTCGGATGGAAACATGGTGTGGATGGTGTTCAAGGCCACGCCCGAAGATGCAGCCCCATGCTACGCGCGTATGAGCGACGATGGTGGTATCACCTGGTCCGATACCATTCGCGTGAGCCGACAGGACAGCTTGGTCTCCAGGTTTCCCTCCGTCTCTGTGATCCCCGGCGTGGGTCCTGTGGTCGAATACATGGAGTTCACATCAGGCTATCTGGAGCCACGGCAGGTGGTGGTTCGCCTGGAGAACGGCGTTTTCCAGCCACCTGTGCAGGTCAGCGCACCGTATGCGCCCGGAGAGGTCTGCGATTGCTGCACGGGCGAGATCGTTTCCGGAGCGGACCATGTGGTGGCGATGTATCGCAACGCTGGATCCAACATCCGTACCATCTGGGCGGCAAGTTCTTCGGATGGTGGTGCCACATTCCCGGTAGGGTCGGAGGTCGATCCCACAGCGTGGTCGCTCAACGCGTGTCCGTCAAGCGGACCGGATGGGTATCTGAGCGGTGATTCGCTTCGGTATGTGTTCCTCTCCGGCGCGGACAACGGCAACAAAGTGTTCGTTGGCAGTGCCGCTGCCATGGACCTTGCAGTGGGAGCCGTGCGCAACGTGCATCCGGATCAGCCGATGAACGTGCAGCAGAATTTTCCCCGCGTGGCAGGTAGCGGCGATACGCTGGGTATCGTGTGGCAGCAGACCGTAGGTTCTCAGACCGAAGTGCTGTTCAGTTGGAGCGTCAATGGCATCAACGGGCTGCATGTGCCGGATACGGTGAACGTGGAGCTCACTGGTGCACAGAAAACGCCGGATGTGGCGTTTACCAACGGCATTTTCCATATCGTGTGGAGCGATCCCGCCGCCGGGGTGGTGCGCTATCGGCAGGCGATGATCATGGATGATACTGGCGTGAATGATCCCACACATCCAGGAGGAACGTGGGCCATCTATGATGCTGGCACGGGAGCCGTGCGTTTCCTTCCAGGGTACCGATCAAATGCCTGGCAACTGACGGATATGATGGGACGGGTCACACTTAGTGGTCGCTCCGCGGGTCAGGTCGATGTGACCGGGCTGAACACCGGGTGTTATCATTTGTCGGGTACGGATGCTCATGGCGCCGTGCTACCTACTGTGCGGCTGTTCGTAGCTCACTGACCAAGCTCTTTTGGTGAAGGTGAGGTTCGTCCGTGGTGCATTGCGCTATTTTGTGAGCATGAAGCAGATGATGCGTTCAGCCGTTGTCGGACTATCCCTCTTGTTACTCGGGCAGGCTGGTCTGGCTCAGGATCCCAGCGTGCAAGCCGCGATCAACGCAGTGAACATCGATTCGTTGATCCAGGATCTACGTCTGCTTTCGGGTGAAATGCCCGTAGATGTTGGTAATGGTCCCGTGCTCATCGACAGCCGTAACAGATCGCGACCCGGGAATGCCGTAGCTGCTGATTGGCTGCAACAGCGGATGTCCGCGATGGGGTACACGCCCACAGTGCAGGTTTTCAGCGGTGGCACCGGTGAGAACGTGGTCGCGGAAAAGATCGGTCTGGTCCATCCTGAACGCAAGGTGGTGGTCTGCGGGCATTACGATTCCATGCCTGGCGGCCCTGTGGCCTCGCCCGCGGCGGATGATGATGGAAGTGGGACGGTGGCCGTGCTGGAGGCCATGCGGGTGCTCGCACCGATCGAGTTCGAGAACACGATCGTGTTCGCACTCTGGGATGAAGAGGAGTATGGCTTGTTAGGCAGCGGGTATTACGCTGGTGTGGCCGCCGCCAATGACGAACAGCTTGCAGCAGCGATCAACCTCGATGCGATCAGCTATGATGGCAACAGCGACGGCCTTTTGCGCGTGCACGTGCGGCCTATTTCGAACAGCCTCGCCATCAAGGACAGTGTGCTGATGGTGAACGCTACATACGGTCTTAACCTCCCCATTTCGGTGAACAACCCCGGTGCCACCTACAGCGATCATGCCTCCTTCTGGAACGAGGGCTACGGTGCTGTGCTCATCATCGAGGATTTCGACAACGATGGAAATCCGCATTATCACACCCCATCAGATCTGGTGCAATACCTCGATCAGCCCTACTTCCGCGGACTTGCCCGACTGGGCATTGGTTCGGTGGCTGTGTTGGCCGTGCCCGTTACGGTGCAGACCGGGGTGCTGGCTGCCGCAGCGCAAGACGATGATGCCTTGTTCGTGTATCCCAACCCCGCGGTCGGGCCTACACGGATCCATGTCCATTCTACCGGAGGGGCAGCTTTGTTGGACCTTGAGGATGCAACTGGTCGCGAGGTCCTGCAACTGCATGAAGGGGCGCTCGCCATGGGCGAGCATACCTTCACATTCAATGCATCTGCCGTGCGGCCGGGAGCTTATACCCTGCGAATGGCACAGAACGGGACCAGTAGTGCCGTCCGACTATTGATCTTGCCTTAGGACCTGATCAATCCTTCACGAACGGACGAACGAGCATGCGGCCTGAACGGTCCGTAAGGCGGAGGAAATAGCGACCGGTCTGGATCCCTTCCAGGCTGATCACGGCCCGTTGAGCGGAAGTGAGCGGCGTGCTTCGCACAAGGCGACCATCCACGCCGAGCACATCTGCCTGCATCAACGTACCGCCGTCCAGTTCGATGGTGATCGCGTTGCCTGCAGGAACAGGGAAGAGGATCAGCGCGCCCAGGTCCGTGTGTTCCGTCACGCTCTGTTGTTGCACCACCGTGATCGTGCCGTGCTGGGTGGTGCTGTGCGATTGTCCTTGGAACGTTTGCGTGCAATGGTATGCGTAATCGCCTGCGAGGGTGAAGGTGTGCGAATACACCCAGGGAGCCCCTGCGGGTTGGCCGCTGCCAAATCCTTCCGGATTGTTGGGGAACAAGTTCAGTTCACCATTCACGTTGTGGGTACCCGCCACATTGGTCCACACAACATTATCACCAACGTTAATGACCAGTTCCATTGGGTCGTAGTATGGCAGGTTGTTCGGGTCGGAGAGGGTGCCACCGGCCTCCACATTCCAGGTGGTCTGGGCGAGTAGCGCGAAAGGAAGCAGGGTGAGCAGGGTAGTGGTTGTTCGCATGGTCACGTTGTTTGGCGCAAAGTAGCGCACCCAGTGGCGTGCTCGGCGCCCATTGGTCCGCTGTGCGTGGGATCCAGAAGGAGCCGTTAAGCGTACGGTCAAAGCTGCGGATGCGGCAGGATCACCGAATCAATGTAGTCGAGCACCTTGGTATAAAGGTGCACGCGGTCCTTCCCCCGCACGTTGTGTCCATGGCCCGGGTAGTCGAAGAAGTCCACTTGCACGCCCTTCTCCACGCAGTTCTTTATGAACGTGAGGCTGTGTTCGGGGAGCACGGTGTCGTCCATGCCGCCGGTGATCACCAGCAAGTGATCTTTCAATTCACCGGCCTTTGGGGGATTCGCTGTGTTCGCGTAACCGTCCGGATTCTCAGCGGGGGTGTCCATGTAGCGTTCAGTGTACATCACCTCGTACATGCTCCAGTCCATCACCGGTCCGCCGGCCACACCCACTTTGAAGGTGCCGGGTGAGCGAAGCAGCATCGCAGTGGTCATGTGACCGCCGAAGCTCCAGCCGTGCACCGCAAGACGTTGCGGATCCACGTAGGGCAGGCTCTTGAGGTACTCCACGCCTTTCATCTGGTCCTTCACTTCCACCACACCCAGCTGCCGGTGAATGACCTGTTCGAAGTCGCGACCGCGGTTCTCGCTGCCATGGCCATCCACGGTGAAGACCAGGTACCCGCGCTGTGCGGCGTTCATCATCCACAGCGATGCGCCGCCGAGGTAGGAGTTCGTGACCAGTTGCACATGGGGTCCGTTGTAGACGTAGATGAGCACCGGATAGGAACCGCGGCTGTCGAAGCCCTTGGGTTTGATGATGCGAGCGTTCAAGCGATCGCCGTTCTCGCCGGGAATGGTGAGAAGCTCGATCGTGCCTGTGTTGTAGCCCACGAGCGGATCGCGACTTGTCACAAGGGTCTTCATGACACCGCCTTTCGCGGCGTCGAGCACGTCGACGCGGCCCGGTACCGTTGTGCTGCTCCAACTGTCTATCAGGTAGCGGCCGTTGCTGCTGAGCTGTGCGTGGTGTGTGCCGGGTTCGCGCGTCAGTCGCGTGGTGCGGCCGTTGGCCAATTCCACGCGGTATAAGTGTGTTTCTGTGGCGCCTTTCGGATCCTTCGGGTCGATGATGTCTGTTCCTTCCACATACACATTTCCATTCTTCTCATCGACTTCGATGATGCGTTGCACCACCCAGTTGCCCTTGGTCAACTGCCGGATCAGGCCCGCCTTCAGATCGTAGAGGTAGAGGTGCATCCATCCATCCTTCTGGCTCCAATGGATGTATTGGCTGGGGCTCTTCTTCAGGAATGTCAGCGGATGCAGCGGCTCCAGCCACTTGGGGTCCTGCTCCTCGATCAACGTGCGCAAGGCCTTGCCCGTAGCGGCATCGTATTGCATCACGCTCAGGTGATCCGTGGCGCGGTTCAAGTGGATCACGAATACGTACTTTCCAGTAGGGTCCCAACTGATGTTGGTGAGGTAGTCATCCGTGGCGCCGCTGGTCTTCAGGAAGAGCGTGCTCTTTTGAGCGAGATCGTAGATCCCTAGGGTCACCGTGTGGCTCGTTTGGCCTGCCATCGGATAGCGGATCTTCTTGAAGGTGCTCGGCTTGGTGGAGATATCCTCCAGCAGGTAGGGGCTTACCGCACTTTCGTCCATGTGATAGAACGCGAGTTTCTCACCCGTCGGGCTCCAGAACGTTCCCTTCGTGATGCCGTATTCCTCCCGATGTACACTGCGGCCGTTCACAACGCCATCGCTGCCATCCGTTGTTAAACGTGTACCAGCTGGCGCGCTGGCGCTGCGTAGGTAGAGGTCCTCAGCCACCGTGTAGGCCGTTTGCGTTCCCGCATCGTCCATGTCGTTCCGCTCACCCTTCTCATCCAACACGAGGCGTTCGGATAATTGACCAGAAGTGACGTTGTAGACCTGCACGCGGTCGTTGTTCTCGAACCGGAAGCGATCAGCCGCTTCCCAGGTGATCGAAGGAAAGCTCTTCATCGCAGCTTCCTTGGGCTGGCCCGCGTTCAGCTTCGCCAGGTCAACGATCGGCAGATCGGCCATTTTGCCGATGCCGCCGCGCATCAGCACATTCTCCCGCACAAAGCTGTACTGCTCGCTCCCGCTGATCCACTGCAGCCCGTTGAGCTTGTCCGGTGACAGGTCGGTGAAGGACCGGAGGATCGCATCCTTCACGGTAAGGTCCTTCAGTTTTTCCTGCGCGGAAAGAAGAAGGGGGAGAAGGGCAACGAGCGGAAAAAGGAGAAGCCTGCGCATGCGGATCCGGGTTTCAATTATCCTGCCACAGGGCAGTGATGCGGGGCGAAGATGGGAAGCAGGGCGCATCCGCGCTCCATCGGTCAACAACCCGTTACTGGGGTGGGCCGAACGCGGGGTTGCTGAGGAAGTCTTCATCGGTCAGAGCGTGCAGGAAGGCGACCAGGTCCGCCTCGTCCTGCGTGTCAAGGTTCACCAGGCCGAACCGCCAGGGATCCATGTGCGGGTCGAGGTGCGGGTTGTTGATCTGCACATCATGCGCGTAGAAGTTCACGACCTGTTCAAGCGTAGCGAAGCGTGAGTCGTGCATGTAGGGGGCTGTGTGCGCGATGTTCCGCAGCGTGGGCACCTTGAATTTACCTACGTCGTTGGGGTTGCCCGTGACAGCTGCATAGCCGCTGTCCGCTGGGTTCAGGTCCAAGCCGTTGTTCCGCAGCCCATGGTCCACCAGCAGTGGTTCGCGATGGCAATCTACGCAATGCCCATCTCGCATGAATACGTTGAGGCCCCGTTGTTCCTGCTCGTTCAGCGCGCTGCCATCCCCCAGGTACTGGAACCGGTCGAACGGTGAATTGAAGGAGACCAGTGTGCGCTCGAACTGGGCGATGGCCTGCACCACTTGGTTGCTGTCGATCGGCGTGTTGCCGAACGCTTTAGCGAACATCACCACATACTCCGGATCATCCTGCAGGCGCTGCACCACCACAGGCCATGTGTTGCGCATCTCGATCGGGTTGGTCACCGGATCATGTGCCTGCTCCTCGAGCGTATGCCGGCGACCATCCCAGAAGAAATGTTCCTCCCAGCCCAGGTTGATCACGGCCATGGCATTGCGCGAACCCGTGGCGCCGTTCGTGCCAACGCTGAAGGAAAGACTATCGCTGAAACCGTTCTGCTGTGCATGGCAACTGGCGCAGCTCTGCGTGTAGTTGTCGCTCAATACGGGATCGTGGAAGAGTTTGCGACCCAGGGCGATACCTTCCACCGTGAGCGGGTTATTAGTACTGGGCATCATGGGGCCGATGCTATCGAGCACCCACTGTGGCACATTCGCCGAGGCCGGTGTGGGGCCATTGCCGGGAACCTCGGGCTCGGTAGGATCCTTTCGGCAGGCCACCATCACACCGATCAGGCCGATGATGAGCAACAATGCCGAAGGGCGGTGCATGGGTGCGCGCATGGCCGCAAGATCGCACAGATCGAACGTCCCGGGCCCGCAGCTTGCCTGCGTCCTTGGGATCTTAGCTCAGATGATGTTCACTTCACGCTCGAGCGCTACGCCGTATTTCTCCATCACGCTGGCCAGAATGCGGGTGCTCAGGTCGTACACCTGTTGACCGGTGGCGCCGCCATGGTTCACCAACACCAGCGCCTGATCCGTGTGCACGCCGTAGCCATTCTCGCGGAAGCCCTTCCAGCCCGCCTTTTCGATCAGCTGGCCGGCCGCCAACTTCACATGCCCTGGCCCGGCCGGGTAACTGATAAGATCGGGGAGGATCGCACGCACCTTCGCCGCTTCCGCCTCCGTGATCGTGGGATTCTTGAAGAAGCTGCCTGCATTGCCCAGCACGCGGAAGTCGGGCAGTTTGCTGCTGCGGATGGCGACCACGGCGTTGCTCACGTCGCGGATGGTGGGGGAGATGATGCCGTGCTTCTCCAACTCGTGCTTGATGCTGCCGTAGCCCACGTTCACCGGTGGATGTTTGCTCAGCTTAAAGGCTACGTTCATGATCACGAACCGGTCGCGGCCCTCGCGCTTGAAAAAGCTTTCGCGATAGCCGAAGTGGCATTCCGCGGCGTTAAAGCGGATCACTTCACCGTCGCTGATGCGCAAGGCCTCCAAGTGATCGAAGGTGTCCTTCAGCTCTTGACCGTAAGCGCCGATGTTCTGCATGGGGCCCGCACCCACCCGGCCCGGGATCAGTGACATGTTCTCCATGCCGCCCCAGCCTTGCGCTACCGCGTGCATCACCAGATCGTGCCAGACCACCCCTGCACCAGCACGCAGTGTCACCGTAGCATCGTCCTCGGCGATCACATCCAGACCGGGAACGCTGTTGTGTAGCACTACCCCAGGCCAATCCCGCGTGAAGAGCATGTTACTGCCGCCGCCCAATACCAACCGCTCCAGCCCTTGCAGCTCCGGATGCTTCAACAGGGCGCGCAGCTCATCTGCCGTGGCAAAGGCCGCCAACGCCGCAGCACGACAGCGGACGCCGAAGGTGTTGTAGGGCCGCAGATCAGCGTTGCGCTGGATGATCATCGCTTCAAAGATCCGAATGGACAGGTGCACTTTTCTCGGTCGATCAATTCTGCGTCAACGTGTGGCTGTTGAACGGTGATCGTGGCAACGGCTGGAGCCTTTCGGCGGTGGACGAGGAAAGGGACATAGGTCAGAACCCGATAGTTGTCAACCCCGGCCGTATTGCTGCGTTTATTAATTAGTTTCGTTCCGCTACGCTGCTTGAGCCTTTGCTCCCGGTTCGCAGGTAGCTGAAGTGGCTTTTGATCATAATGGTAATGGAGCATGCACATATCATACCCCGGGGGAGAGCGCGTAACGCACGTCGCGATAGCGTTCTTCATACGCTCGATCTATATAACGACGCGCCCTTGCGGCGCAAAGAATAAGCCCCCAGTGCTTGTAACACTGAGGGCCTTGGTCACTCATGTCTCACCTATCCTGCGCTAAAAGGTAAACGAAACAGAGCAGCACAAAAGTAGAACTCCTCCCCCGTCATGTCGGGGCAGCGTTCACCGGCCCCGACCGGTCTTAACTTCGGGATGCCCTACCGCAACCCGCGACGGACGAGGGCATTATTACTGGCGGAGGAGACCGGGCTTGCTACCCGGGTCAACACGAACGAACAATGACTTCCTCTACAATGAACAACAGGTGGCCCGGTGCATTGGGTTCGATGGCACTGTGCTATCTGCTGTTCGTTGCGGCCCTCCGCTGTGAAGCGCAGGGCAATCTGGTGCCTAACCCAAGCTTCGAAGTGCCTGACTCATGCCCGGGAACGCACACCTTTCTCACACCCGGTGAAGGGCCGCTGTACTGGTTCTCCGGTGGCGGCACTCCGGACTACTACCAAAGCTGTGTGCCCCCGCCTAGCGAAGCTTCTGTGCCACATAGCGATTATGCTTACCAGTACCCGCAAGACGGAGAGAACTACATCGGGATCGGCACCTACGAGGTGAACTCCGGTGGTTTGCGCGAGTATGCCATGGTGCAGTTGATCACACCACTTGTGCAAGGGCAGACCTACACCGTGAGCTTCTATGCGAACGCCGCGTGGAACGGCACCAGCATGTATCCCCAGAATTACGTCGCCTCCAGCCATATCGGCGCCTTGTTCACCATGCAGCCGCGGCCTTGGACAGGTGGCGACCCTTGGCCCCTCGCCACGGGTAGCGCACATGTCTTTCACCCTTGGGTCATTGCTGATACGGTGAATTGGACCATGGTGAGCGGTAGCTTTGTGTCGGACAGTGCCTACCAGTATCTGATGTTGGGCAACCACTTCGACAACAGCATCACGGATACGGTGCATTTCCTGCCCCCTCAGATCTGGCTACCTGTAGCTTACACGTTGGTTGACAATGTGTGCGTATCCGTCGGTACTGGAGGTTGCCCCGTGGCCAATGGCGTGGGATCTCATGCGGATATGGAAGTGTTCCTGTTCACCAATCCCGCTGCGAGTGAATTGGTGGTGAACGGGTTGCAGGCGGATGCCGTTGCCATGGTCTTGGATGCGACAGGCCGCACGGTATGGAGCGGACACATCACCGAGACGAGCTGGCGATTGGAAGTGGGTGCATGGGCACGTGGTTATTACGTGCTGAATATCCTGAAGGGAGAAGAACGTCGTTCGTTCAAGTTCGTGCTGATCGAGTAGCAGCGTACCGGTCTTTCACAATTAATTGAAAGATCATGAGAACCTTACGAACAATACGGCCACTGGCCATAGTGGTCGGGCTGCTTGCTGCGTGTGCTGGACAAGCGCAAGTAACCAACCCGCGCTCGGCTGTGTGTTTTTGAAGAGGTTCCCAGCGCTCGGGTGTTTCCCGAGTGCCTTTTGCTCTCCGGCCTCTGGCCGTCAACTATCTCTCCCGTCTTCGAACATCTTCAGTGGACTCTCGGGATGTGCGCTGCTCCACGCATAGTGCTCAGGTAATGTGACCAACCCTTCATTAACGGGATTGTTGTGGATGTACTCCACCTTCTGTTCGTACATCGCCGCGTTTGTGATCTCGACCGGATGCATCGACTTTTGCCAGAACATCAGATGTTGATTCTGTCTCGTATCCAGCGCGGCCTCCTTGAACAACCGTATTAGCCACTCCTTTCGGCTTTCTCCGGGTTCTTTGAAGATCAGGTCCAAAAGCCGTTTGGCGGTGTAGCTCTTGAAGTCCCGCAGCACATCAGAAAGCTGACCTTCTTGCACGCGCGCGATCATGTGCAAGTGGCTTGGCATGAGCACGTAGCTGAACAGTTCCAAGCCCTTGTTCGCTTGGCAGTAGGCCAAGCTCCGTATGATGACCTGCGCGTTACGCGCTCTGGTGAACACATCAGCCCAGCCCACTACCGTTAGTGTGCAGAAGTAAAGTGTCCCCTGCTTGTGGGCTTTGAGGTGTTCGCTCATGGTATGCGAAATTTCCAGAGGCCGCCAGAGGCGGATGGATGGCCTAGCACTCGGGAAACACCCGAGCGCAGGAAGCGTCGTGGTGAAGCCCGCCGTGAAGGTGGGCGAGCGGTAGAACGTTGAACGCTGTAAGAGGCCCGGCGCGATGTGTACCGGGCCTCTTTCGTTGCGGACCGTCCAACTTTCCGTGGCTTTGCTTTACTTACCCGTCCTATGGGGATACATGGCATGCCTACCCAGCGTCCACGCGCCATTGTCAGCGTTACCAACGATCTGGCAACGGACAATCGCGTGCACCGTACGTGTACAGCGCTGGTGCAGTTGGGCTACGCTGTCCTGCTGGTGGGGCGGAGGCTTGCGGGCAGCGAGGACATGCAGCGCCCTTACGCATTGCAGCGTTTCCGATTGCTCTTCAACAAAGGACCGCTGTTCTATGCGGAATACAACCTGCGGCTGTTCTTTCTCTTGGTGTTCACGAAGGCCGAGCTGCTAGTAGCGAACGACCTGGACACGCTGCTGTCGAACCACTTGGCCCGGCGTGGACGAAAGCTGGTGTACGACACGCACGAGTACTTCACCGAAGTGCCGGAGCTTGTGCGCAGACCTTTGGTGCGCAGCATCTGGTTGCGCATCGAGCGTTGGATCTTCCCCAAGCTCCACACGATCATCACAGTGAACGCGAGCATTGCAGCGGCCTACCGCGAGCGATATGGAAAGGTGCTACACGTGGTGCGCAACATCCCCATGCGCCGGGAACTGGGGTTGGTGCCCATGCGCGCTGCACTGGATCTGCCAGCGGAACGGTTCACTCTGGTGATGCAAGGCGCAGGGATCAACGTGGAGCGGGGTGCCGAAGAAGCGGTGCTGGCGATGAAGGAGCTTCCTGGATGCTTGTTGTTGATCATCGGCGGGGGCGATGCCTGGCCGGTGCTGCAGCGCTTGGTGCAGGAGCACGCGTTGGCGGATCGGGTGCGCCTGCTGGGGAAGATGCCCTACGCACGCATGATGGACTACACGCGCAATGCCGATCTGGGGCTCACGCTGGACAAGGACAGCAACCTGAACTACCGCTTCAGCCTGCCCAACAAGCTCTTCGACTACCTGCATGCTGGTATACCGGTACTGGCCACTGACCTGCCCGAAGTGTCCGCTATTGTTTGCCTGTACAATGCTGGAGTGGTGATCCCTGCTCCGGATCCCGGTCGCATCGCTACGGAGGTCAAGGCCCTTATGGCGGATGTTGATCAGCGACTGCGTTTGCGCGCCAACGCTACATTCGCCGCCCGTGAATTGGATGGTGAGGTGGAGATGAACAAGCTGCTCGCGGTGCTCAAGGACCTTTGACCGAACGTCATCTACATATCGTCAGCTTCGATGTGCCCTGGCCGGCCAACTACGGTGGGGTGATCGACGTGTACTACAAGGTGAAGGCCTTGCACGATATCGGTGTACGTGTGCACCTGCACTGCTTCGAGTACGGACGCGGGCAGGCCATGGAGCTCGGCGAGGTCTGCGACACGGTGCACTACTACGAGCGCCACACCGGTAAGCATCAGTTGCTGAACAGCCTGCCCTATGTGGTGGTGAGCCGCCGCAGCGATGAACTGGTGGGCCGCTTGCTGGAGGACCGCCATCCCATCCTCTTCGAAGGCCTGCATTCCTGCTTCCACTTGGGCGATGCGCGCCTTGTCGGTCGCAAGCGCATGGTGCGCACGCACAATGTGGAGCACGAATACTATGATGCCCTAGCCAAAGCGGAGCGTGGGGCCTTCAAACGCACATACTTCGTGAACGAGGCCAAGAAGCTGAAGAAATTCGAGCCTGTGCTGGCCGAGGCCCACCAGGTCCTCGCGATCTCCCCGAACGACGTGCAGCATTTTGCCCGGCAC
>JBKJNF010000004.1:0-10812 GCA_046596155.1 Flavobacteriales bacterium
GGGCAATGTGGTGCTGCTTCATGTTCAGGCGATATGGACACCAAAGGTCGTTCTGTGCGGGGCAAGAACACCGCCTATCGTCACCCGCGGGTGAACGATTCCTTTTGCAAAGCGTGCTCAGGCCTTGAAACGCAAGGCGTCGCTGAGGTCACGAGGCAGGGCGGGGATCTTCCTGCGCTCGAAGAGGAAGCTGCTGAGGTCGGCGATCTCTTGAAAGATATAGTGGCTATCCATGGCGCCTTTCAGGTAGGCTTTACCCGTGCTGCCACCGGTGCCCACACGCAATCCGATCATCCGGTGCACCATGTTGATGTGGCGGCTGCGCCACGCGGCCAGTCCGGTATCGATGTCCAGCAACATGTCCAGGAAGCGGAAGGCTTGTTGTAAGATGGGCTCGTCGCGATAGAGCATGATGAAGAGCGCACTGCGGCAGGCCGCTGGGGAGAGGCGGCGCTCGGGGCTGCCTTCCACGAAGATCGTCCTCCACAGCGCCGCATTTCCTTCCTCACCCTTTACCAGACTTTCGGTATAGGTCTTCTCCAATTGCGAAAAGAACGGCACTTCCTTCGTTGGCCAGAAACGAGGCTCCAAGAAAGGCATTCGCTCCAACCAAGCGTTCACCAATTCGAACAGCGTGGGTATGGCTTCCAAGGCATCGATCTGCGCTTTGTGCTCCGGCTTCAATTGGCTGGTATAGTAATTCTTCCCGAAGCGTGCTTCCATTCGCAGGCCCAGCCGCGCCTCGAGGATCTTGAACTGCATGCTCTGGAAACCGCTCGCCGGACGGAGCATATCGCGGAAGTCGAGGAAGTCCAGTGGCGTCATCGTTTCCATGATGTCGACCTGATGCACCAGCACGTCCAGTATCTTCTTCACGCGCTCCAGCCGATGCACGGCGATGTTCAGCTCTCCTCCATTGTCGTCCACATGGTGATCAGCGAACATCCGTATCACACTGTCCACTTCGTGCAACACCTGCTTGAACCATAGCTCGTAGGCTTGATGGATGATGATGAAGAGCATTTCATCATGGGCCGGTTTGCCGAGCTTGTCGCTTTCGGGTTCCTGAGCGCCCAGGATCTTGTCCAGTTGCAGGTAGTCGGGGTAGTACACGTTGCTCATAGGCTAAAGGAACAAGTGGACCAAATTCGGCTGCGCGATGGCCCTCACATTCTCGGCGAATGTAACCGGCTCGATGCGGGATGCAGTACATTCGGCTATCATGAAGGCCGTTGCGTTCCTTATACTGTTCGGTGCGCTCACTGGCGTGGCCGGGAAGGCGCAGCAGGCCATTGATACGACCGGTGCTCCGGAAGGACCTCAGATGTTCAACCCAAAGGGATCGGACATTAAGTTGGAACGACCCTTTCCGAACGAGGAAGTGCTGCCCGTCTATCCGGGTGGCGATGAGGCCCTAAAGCTGTTCATCGAAGAGGAAATGGATTACCCCGAAGCTGCCCTGCAAGCGGGAAAGGCAGGCAAGGTGTATGTGGGCTTCATTGTGGAGAAGAGCGGCGATGTGGATTCGGTTTGGATCATGCGGGGACTGGACTCGTTGATGGATGCCGAGGCCATGCGCGTTGTGCGGTTGCTGGATGGTTGGACGCCCGCCTTGCTGAACGGAACACCGGCACGTTACCGCTTTTCAATACCCTTCGTCTTCGAACTGCCCGCCGAAAAGCCCGATGGGAAGAAGTACCAGACCGGTAAGCATGTGGGGAGGACGAGGCGGTAGGTGTGACGTTCCAGAGCCTCGAGGATCAATGATATTCCTGCGCTATCGAGTGGGCTTGCTACTTTGCCACTCCCTCATGAAACGGACTACTGTCCTAACCGCCTTCATCGCGTGCAGCGGCGTGCTCTTCGCCCAGGAAGCCACCGACAAACTGAAATCCACTTCGGACAACGCGCAAGACGTGTTCGAGCAGGTTATCCGTCAGCCTGCATCAGACAAGCATATGCCGGTGGAGGTGATGCCGGAATATCCAGGTGGTACTGCAGCGTTGTACCAGTTCGTTTCCCAAAAGACGAAGTATCCCGAAGAGGCGAGGGAGCTGGGCATTACGGGCAAGGTGCTGGTGAAGTTCATCGTAGCCAAGGATGGTGGGGTGGATTCCGTGTCCATCATGCGGGGCGCTCATCCTTTGTTGGATGCCGAAGCCATGCGCGTGGTGGGACTGATGGCACGGTGGACCCCCGGTACCCAGGATGGTAAGCCGGTACGGGTGCAATACGTACTTCCCATCAACTTCGACATACCGACGAAGGATCTCGAACGCCTTCGCAGGAAAGCGGCGAAGAAAGTCGCAAGGGACCGGCACTGAGCGGTCAGCGACGCTCGGGCAACGCGAGCAGCTCATCCCACATCTTCACTGCTTCCGGGTATTCGCGTCTGAACAGATGTTCCTGGTCCGCGTTGATCGGCTGCGCATCCCGCTGGCGCCCTTCCATGATCGCTGTTATGCGCAGCGGATCGACGTGCAGACCGCTGATACCAAGCTCCGCGATCGCTCGTGTAAGCGCGACATCCGGCGCCATGATCAAGTGCGGCATCGCCAACCATGTGCAGCGCTCCGGGTGTTCGCGCGCGAAGTTCAACAGATGCCGGTTGTAGTACATCCACACCCGCACGCCTACTTCTGGGCGCGACATGAACAGCTCTGCCGGCAAGCGCCGAACAGAGGCCACGACCTTCCATGGCTCCCGAACCACAAAGACACAGCGCACATCGGGCAGCACATGCAGCCACTGTTCCAGCAGCAAGGTGGTACGCGGATCCTTCCAACCCCAGAGCGGATGAGTCGCTCGTGTGGCGGCAAGCGCGTGCATCGCAGGTGTGTAACTGTCACGAACGGCTGCGTCCACTACCTCGGCCTCGGTCCATCCCCAATCCGGCCAGCCCGGAACATCGTTGGGGCAGGCCTTGGCGAGCATCGCGCGTTGCACGGTCAGGAAGTCATCATCCTCGAAGTAGCCACGTGGATTGCCCCTATCGCCGGGGAACAAACGCTCTCCGATGTGCAGGCCTGCGCTCTGGAACAGTTCCGCTACGAACGATGTGCCCGAGCGGTGCATGCCGGTGATGATGAGGGGGCCAGCCATGTCGTGCACCTATGGCGGTGTGATCAGCGGAGCAGGACCACGTGCCCGAAAAGTTTGCGCAGGGTATGCTCGTTCACGGTGCGCGGCCGAATTTCCAGCTGCCACGCATACACGCCGACAGGTGTTGCCTCGCTTTCCTGCCCGCCACCGGTCCAACTCTCCGCCGGATCATCGCTTTGCCAGATCAGCCCGCCCCAACGGTCGAACACGCGGAACACGTACAGATCGATCTCACAATCGAAGTGGGGTCGGAAGCCTTCGTTGACCCCATCACCATCCGGTGTGAAGCTGTTGGGGACGAACACCGGGCAATCACAACGGTTCTGTTGCACGGTCACGCTGTCTTCAAACTCACCGCATTCATTCGCTACGATGATGCGGTAGCCGCCTTCTTGCGTGATGGTGAGCTCGGCAGTGGTATCACCGGTGTCCCAGAGATAGCTGAGGCCCGCTCCGGTGGCGTCCAACACGGCCGATCGGCCTTCGCACAGTAGGAAGTCAGGGCCCAGGTCCACAAAGGGTGGGGGGATCCGCCCAAGCTGCAGACTGTCGGTTGTGCTGCACCCGTTCTCCGTGACCGTCACCTGATAAAGCCCCGGCTGGTCCAAGGTGCGTTCCCCTGAAGTACTGCCGTTCTCCCAGAGGTAGCTTCCACTTGGGCGGGTCACATTCACCGGCAGGACGGTATCGGCACAGATGGTGGTATCCGGACCCAGATCAACGACCGGTAGGGGGAAGTAGATGAAGTTCACCGTGTCTGATGCCGTGCACCCGTTCAGGTCCACCGTCACGCTGACGTCCTCCGTGCTCGATACTTGGTATGACGACTGCGCTGAACCATTCTGCCATGAATAGGTGGCACCAGCAACAAATGCGCTCAGCTGTATCAGATCCCCGGCGCATTGCTCACGGTCCTCGCCAAGGTCCACAACAGGAAGCGGCGCGAGTGCGATCTCGACACTGTCCCGCGTGGTGCAGCCATTCTCCGTGACATCCACCCAGTAGGTCCCACTGGTCGTTACCAATAGGCTCGCAGCCCCCGTGCCATTCTGCCAAGTATAGCCATCCGCTTCCGGCCACGTGGCATCCAGCAGTACGGATGTGCCATCGCATACGTTCTCATCATCACCCAGGTCCGGTTGCGGATAGTTCTGCACCGTAATGACGATCTCATCGGTGTATGTGCAGAACGGAGCGAAGGAGATGTCGTCGAGTGCGAAGTCATTGCCCGAGTCGGCGCTGTTCTGGTTGGAGATGCAAATGGTGACAGAGGTGCTCGCCCCGCTATTCCATACGCTGTAAAAGTTGAGCCATTGGCCGGTGGCGAAGGGCGCGTTCAGCGGGGCTCCGACGATATTGCCGTTGATGGTGAACACAAGCTGCGCTGGTGATTCGGGAAAGGCCGTAGCGAGCCATGCCGAGAAGGCGTAGTTGGTGTTCGGTGCAACGCTGAGCGTCTGGCACCAGATGTTCTGCCCGGGCACCTGCGCGCCATTGACCACCAGCATGTAGCCATTGCTGCCGGTATGGTCGTTGAAGGAATAGAAGTTGTTGTGCACGGAACTCGGGCTGCTGCTCGTGGCATAGGTGCCTGCGCCGGAGAGCAGACCATACGTGCCACCGTAACCCGGAACATAGTCACTGGTGAAACCCGTGGTGCCTTGCGAGAAGTTGCTGTTCACCACCAGCTCGCCGGAAGTGCCGAACGCTGTTGTGGTGCAGGTGTATGTGTTCGCCGATCCTGCGGTGATGGAGGGCAGCGTGCTACCGGTGCTCCAGAGGTAGGCTTGGTATCCGGCCCCAGCACTGAGCGTTATGGTGCTGCCCGAGCAGATGGTGGTGTCCGGACCCAATGAGAACTGATCCGTACATTGGCTCTGGGCACTCATGCACTTGAGCACCATCAGAAGCACAAGCTGGAGTGCGATCCTGTTCCGTGTCATAAAGTCGACCTCTGTTCCGAAGGCTCCTGCATAGGTACGGCATGCCCTGTTTCCACGGCTGATCCGGAAAGGACCGCCGCTGCATCATAACACGCAGGCATCGCTCAGAACTTCACGCGCACCTCCAGCTTCAGGTCGCTCTTGCGATTGCCGTTGGTCTCCTGCAAACCGCTGCTGCTGCGGTCCTGGTCGTTGTAGATCCACGCGCCGTACCGCAACCAGAGGTCCACCCCGCGGGCGGCGCTCCAACGGGCCATGGCATACCACCGCATGCCCTTACCGTAATATGGCGGGATGGAGAACGTCCCTGGAATGTCATTCTCGAAGGCGTACAGCCGCGCATCGTAGCTGTCCGAACTGAAGATGGCTACGCGCCCCGTGAATTCCACCTTGCTCTTCAGAGGCCGGTGGATGACATCCTCGTAGATGATGAAACCGTGTTCCTTGGGCGTATCTCCGCGTTGGTAGTCCACGCTCTCGACCCGCGTGCGCAAGGTCACGTTCTTGTCCACTTTATAGCTTGCGTTCAGGCGAAAGTTGTTCTGCACCACGTCCACCAGCGGATCGACACCTTCCACCACGCCCTCGGCATTACGCTGGCGCTGTTGGTGCCGGGCCCGCACGTAGATCTCCACCTTCTTGTCCGGCTTCCACGTGACCTGACCGAATACATCGGATCCGCTGCTGGGCGCGTTGGTGAGGTAACGCAACCAGGGGAAGCGGAACTGGTCCATATATGCGTTCACGGTCCATTTGCGCGTAGGCTTTAGTTCCAAGCCCATGTAAAGGCCGCGCTCGTTCCAAGGGTGGGAGCTCTCGGCGAAGGCCGCGCTGTAAAGACCTTGATAATTGCGCTGGTAATCACGGTACAGCATGGAGACGGAGAGTCGGCTGTCCAACGCGATCAACAGTCCGGTCAAACCGGCCATGCCGCTGTTGGTGCTGCGTGCACCTTCACCGAACCAGGTGATGTTACGGTAGAGCACGTTCCAATCCGCACCGTACGTGGTGTTCTGCTTGCCCTCGAATTCGAACTGGTTGTACGGATACAGGTTCCGGTCGAGCCGGCGGCTGAATTGGACCTGCGCGGCCGTGGCACCCACGCTCCAGGTGGGTCGCTTGTAGCGCAGGTGGCCGCCGAAGATGGTCTCATTGATCGCGTCCTTGCGCGATGCCTCGCGATACGTTCGATGATATCCGTCATCGAGCAGCGAACTGAAGGCCGCTTCCTGGTCCACGTTCTCGGCCGTGGGCGCATCGGGGTCCGGTACGTTGGCATCGTACCCTTTATGGCTCACGAATGCGGTGCCTTCCAGGTGACGTGCCAGATCCACCGTAGCGCCTGCGCCTCGTAGGAAAAGGTTCTCGTTCACACTGGCATAGGGCATCAGGCCGGCCGCGTTGCGCTTGATGTTCATGGTAAAGGCGCTCTTCGCTCCAAAAGCCAGACCACTCCAGAATACCAGGCCCTGACCGAACTGTGCCGTGTAATCGCCCAGCGCAAGGGCTTTCACAGGACCCACATTGCGCAGGAACAGATGTGCGCTGTAGAAGTCGAAGCCATCACGTTGTGTGCCCTTGAAGAATTGTTCGCCCTCATCCTTCTCTGCCGTAACGCCGAAGCTGATGTTCTGCCGGTACCTGAAACGGTAACGGGCGTAAAGCTTGTAGGGACTGCCGAGGTACACCTTGTTGTTCGTCCTCAATGAATCGAGGACCTGTGGATCATCCACGTTGGGCAGGGGAGTTCCATCGGGATCGACATAGTCCGCACCAAAGGGGTTGCTCTGTCCTATGAATCCGCGGCGCTGTTCAATGTTCACGATGGAGCGTGATAGCACTTCGTGAGAACCGTTCTTGAGGATCTCCTTCAGTGATGCACGCGTTGCATTGCTGTTTTCTCGCACCTTTATAAAGGGCCGGATCAAGGATATTGTGCGCGGGTCCATGCCGTCGATGGTCTGCAGCTCGTAAAGGCTCAGGAAGGGACCGAACTGGCGCTGGTGTTCCATGAGCGCGCTTATCTGCACGTCGCTCAGCAACTGCAACTTCGCCAGCTCCGCGATGTCGGTGCGGTTGATATCGATGGGGCTGCGGGCGTAGTCCATCAACATCTCGGTGAGCGCGGTCAGATCCAGATCGTTGTCGTCCCCCAACTGCTCGGCCACGGCCTCGATCCGCTGCTCAATGAGGTCGCGCAGGTCGTTCTGCGGGTCGGCAGGTGCATCCTCCACCTGTGCTGCGGCACGGAGCGTTAGGCCAACGAGCAACACGAAAAGGCCAAGGCGCTTCATTCGAAGCGATAGTTCAGGTTCACCATGGGCGTAAGGCCCAGTTGCGAGCGCGCCGCCACTGCGACGTCAAGCTCCAAGGTCTTCAAGCGGAAGCCCGCACCGAAGTGGGCCTGCACCGGACCAGTGCTTATACCTGTACGCAGGAAGAGGGCGGTGGTGGGTCTGTACTCAATGCCTGCATGGTAGCGCTCCCCCCGATCGATGTCCTTGTCGACTTGCGCGCACAGCTGCACGCGGTCGCTGAAGGTGTAGCCCAGTCCGGCGCCGAATTCCGTGGGCACCTGTTCGCTATACGGCCCACCCAAACTTGCACGATTGGGGTTGTACAGGTGTGCGCCGATCCACAAATGTTCATTCAGCTTTGCTTGAAGGCCCGCTTCGGCCGTTACAGCGTTGGTGCTGCCATAGTTCTCGCCGAAGCGCAGGCTCAGGTAGTCAAGTTGAACACCCACGCGGAACGTCTCGCTCAGCTTCATGGCGTAGGCTAGGCCGAACTGGCGCTCGCTGAAGAGGTCGCCATTGCCAAAGGAGTTCGCGCTCACTGCGAAACAACCCTTTCCAACTGGAAGTGCGAAGGCGAGCCCTTGCATGGCCAGGTCGCTGGCCAGCCAATGCTGCTGGTAGTAGGCCCCGGCCACCGGATGTTCCAGTCCGGCCAGCCCGGCCTGGTTGGCCCGCACGCTCCATAGGTCGCTTAGTGTGATGGAGGCGTTGCCCATGCCTGCAAAACGCGCACCCACCGGCCAGCGCTCGCCACCGGCACGTGAAACAAGGGCCGCGCAACTGAGCACGGCGGTAAGGAGGAGTTGGCGCATCGTGCCGAATGTACGATCAAGCGATCACGCGGCAAGCATTAACGATCCCCGGTCCCGGTTTCCGTGCCAAGCGGTCAGGTTCTACCTTCGGCACCCGTTCCAAGGGTCCGTCCGGGCCTTCTCGGGCATCGTATGAGTAACGTTCAACTGCACGATCTGTACTTCGAACCCTTCATTTCCGAAAAGGAACTGGGCGAGGCGATCGACCGTGTGGCCATTGACATCAACGCGAAATACGCGGGGCAACGGCCATTGTTCGTGGGCGTGCTGAACGGTGCGTTCTTTTTCGCCGCCGAGCTGATGAAGCGCGTGACCATCGAGTGCGAGATCACCTTCGTAAAGGTGGCCAGCTACCACGGTACCGCTTCCACCGGCACGGTGCACCAACTGACCGGGCTCAACGAGCGGATCAGCGGTCGCCACATCGTGGTGCTGGAGGATATCGTGGACACCGGGAACACTGTGGAGCACATTCTGGCCCTGCTCAATGATCATCACCCGGCCAGCGTTTCCATCGCCACGTTGCTCTTCAAACCTGACGCGTACACCAAGAACATCCCCATCGAACACGTGGCCATCCGCATCCCCAATGATTTCGTAGTGGGCAGCGGATTGGACCATGATGGATTGGGGCGCAACCTGCCGGGGATCCTCCGCATCGTGAAATGAGCAAGAACCTGAACATCGTGCTTTTCGGTCCTCCCGGTGCGGGCAAGGGCACGCAGAGCGAATACCTGATCAAGCATTACAACCTGATGCATTTGAGCACGGGTGACCTGCTGCGCGGCGAGATCAAGGCCGAAAGTGAACTGGGGCAGCAAGCCAAGGAGCTCATGGACCGCGGTGAACTTGTTCCCGATGAAGTGGTGGTGGGTATGATCCGCAACAAGATCGAGGAGCATCCGGAAGTGGCCGGTTTCATCTTCGACGGCTTTCCGCGTACCCAAGCTCAGGCCGCAGCCTTGGACAACATGCTCAACGCCAAAAGCACGCCCATCACCTCGATGTTCGCGTTGGAGGTGCCCGAGGCTGAACTCGTGAAGCGCCTGCTGAACCGCGGTCTAACGAGCGGACGGACCGATGACCAGAGCGAGGCGGTGATCAGCAACCGCATACGCGAGTACGAAACGAAGACCGCGCCCCTGAAGGAGCACTACCGCGCCCAAGGCAAGTACAAGGGCATCGACGGCGTAGGTGGACTTGAAGAGATCACCGCCCGTTTGATCGCGGCCATCGGCTGATCCATTCGCGGCTGCAGTTCTGGCCCGGCCCTTACCTAAGTGACCACATGAGCACCCCCAACTTCATCGACCATATCCGCATCGAGGCACGCAGCGGCAAAGGGGGCGCGGGCAGCCGCCACTTGCGACGCGAGAAATACATGCCCAAGGGCGGACCCGATGGTGGCGATGGCGGACGTGGTGGCAACGTGGTGATCCGCGGTAACAGCCAGCTCTGGACCCTGTTGCATCTGCGCTACACCAAGCACGTGATCGCCAGCGATGGCGAAATGGGTACCAGCAACCAGTGCAGCGGCCGCGCCGGCAAGGATGTGGTGGTCGAAGTGCCACTGGGCACCGTGGCCAAGGATGATGAGTCCGGGGACATCCTCTTCGATATCACCGAGGAGGGTCAGGAAGTGATCCTGTTGCAAGGCGGCCGTGGTGGACTGGGCAACCAGCACTTCCATAGCTCCACCTTCCAGACCCCACGCTTCGCGCAACCCGGGGAGCCCGGCCTGGAGAAGTGGTTCAAACTGGAACTGAAAGTATTGGCCGATGTGGGCCTCGTGGGCTTCCCAAACGCCGGTAAAAGCACGCTGCTCGCCAGCATCAGCGCGGCCAAACCCAAGATCGCCGACTATCCCTTCACTACGCTCGTGCCCAACCTGGGCATCATTCCCTATCGCGAGGGCAAGAGCTTCGTGATGGCCGATATCCCCGGGATCATCGAGGGAGCGAGCGAAGGCAAGGGGCTGGGCCTGCGGTTCCTTCGCCACATCGAGCGCAACAGCGTGCTGCTCTTCATGGTGCCTGCGGACAGCAACGACATCAAGAAGGACTATAAGATCCTGTTGAACGAACTCAAACAGTACAGCCCCGAACTGTTGGACAAGGACCGAGTGCTGGCCATCACCAAATGTGATCTGCTCGATGAGGAGCTGACCAAGGCCATAAAAAAGGAGCTGCCGAGGAACGTGGAGTGTGTGATGATCAGCTCGGTGGCCAACCTGGGACTGGACAAGTTGAAGGACCTGCTCTGGAAGAAACTGCATCCCTGAGCGATGAGCGTATTCGATCGCATCGTGGCAGCCGACCGCTCGGCTTTCTTGGCGATCAACGGGCATCATTCACCGGCGCTCGATAGCGTCATGTGGTATGTGAGCGATCTACGCCTCTGGCTCCCGACCTATGTGCTTTTTCTGGTGCTGATCAAGTTGCGATGGGGCTGGCGCGGACTATGGTGGTCGCTGCTGGTGGTGGCGTTGATGATCCTCTGCTCGGACACCGGTTCGGTGCTGCTCTTCAAGAACACCGTGCAACGCCTGCGGCCAAGCCATGCGCAGGATCTGGTGGGGTTGGTGCACCTGCTGAACGGACCTGATGGGAAACCGTACATGGGTGGCCAGTTCGGCTTCGTCTCCTCACATGCCACCAA